>CAUJIM010000057.1 GCA_963205335.1 Pseudomonadota bacterium | reverse complement strand
GAGGGCGGCCACGGCTGGCCCAGGGGCTGGCGCGCGCTGCTGCTCACGGCGATCGGCATCGCCGCGGGCTTCACGCTGGGCGAGGCCCTGGGCCGGCGCCTGTTTCTCGGCGCGGACCTGCGCTCGGCGCGCGACGACCAGCTCGGCCTGTTGATCACCATCACCGCGGGCGCCGTGGGCAGCTTTTTCTTTCATGCACGCGGACGCGCCGCGGCGCTCGCGGCCGAGCTCGCGCGCGCCGAGCGCGACGCCGGCGAGGCGCGCCTGGTGCTGCTGCAAAGCCAGCTCGAGCCGCACATGCTGTTCAACACCCTGGCCAATCTGCGCGCGCTGATCGGCGTGGATCCGCAGGCGGCGCAGCAGATGCTCGACCGCCTCGACGCCTACCTGCGCGCCACGCTCGCGGCCTCGCGCAGCGCGCAGCACCCGCTGGCGGCCGAGTTCGCGCGCCTGGACGACTATCTGGCGCTGATGGCCGTGCGCATGGGCCCGCGCCTGGCCGTCGCGCTGGACCTGCCCGACGCGCTGGCCGCGCTGCCGGTGCCGCCGCTGCTGCTGCAGCCACTGGTGGAGAACGCCATTCGCCATGGCCTGGAGCCGCGCATCGAGGGCGGCCGCATCGAGGTGTCGGCAAGGCGCACGGGCGATGCGCTGGTGTTGACGGTAAGCGACAGCGGCGTCGGCTTTGACATGACGGAGCCTGCGGCGGGTGCCGGGGGCTTTGGCCTGGCGCAGGTGCGTGAGCGTATCGCCACCGCCTATGGCGGGCGTGCGCGGGTCGATGTGCAATCGCGGCCCGGCGGCGGCACCACCGTGCGCATCCGCCTGCCGATGTCAGGGGCCACGTCATGAACTGGGACACCATCGTCATCGGCTCGGGCATCGGTGGCCTGACCGCCGCCGCGGCGCTGGCGCACTGCGGGCAGCGCGTGCTGGTGCTGGAGCAGCACGACAGCCTGGGCGGCATGACGCAGACCTTTGAGCGTCGCGGCTACAGCTTCGCCACCGGTCTGCACTACCTGACGGGCGTGACGACACCCGAGGGTGGCGAGGGGCGATTGGCCAGGCTGTTGAACGTCCTCGGCGACGGCACGTTGCGCTTTCGGCCACTGCCCCGTCAATTCGACCTGGTTCGCCTGGTGCATGCCGATGGCGGTGAGACGCGCTTTGCCTACGGTGCCCCCGAGGCCGACAACTGGGCGCGGCTGAAGGCGCAGCATCCCGCCGAGGCCGGCGCCATCGACGCGTACGCCGCGCGCTACGCGCGGGCGCGCCGCAGCAGCAACATCCTGATGGCGCTGCACGGCATGCCGCGGCCCGCCGCCGCGTTGTTGCGCGCTCTGCTGGGCCCGTGGCTGCGGCGCCGTGCGGGCGAGACGCTCGGGCAGGCGCTCGCCGGCATAGACGGCGCCGACCTGCGCGCCCTGCTGGCCGCGCGTGGTGGCGACTATGGTCTGCCGCCCGCGCAGGCGCCGCTGGTGCTGCACGCGCTGGTCATGGGCAGCTACGCCGACGGCGGTGCCGGCTACCCGGTCGGCGGCCCGGCGCGGCTGGCCGACAGCCTGGCGGCCGCGGTGCGCGCAGCCAAAGGGGCGCTGCGCACCGGCGCGCGCGTGACGCAGTTGCTGGCCGAGGGCGGCCGCGTGGTCGGTGTGCGGCTGGCCGAGGGCGGTGTCGAGCGTGCCCGCCATGTCGTCTCGGCCATGGGGGCGCTCAATACGGTGCAGGCGCTGCCGGCTGGGCTCGCCCCCGACTGGCGCGACGCGCTGCGCCGGCACCTGCCCAGCCACGCCTACATCACGCTCTACCTGGGCCTGGAGGGCAACGCCGAGGCCTTGCGTGCGCTGGGCCTTGACGGCGCCAACCACTGGATCTACGACGGCCAGGCGCTTGGCTGCGCGCCCGACCCCGAGGCTCTGCTCTGGCAGTGCCCGACCGATACCGATGCCCCGGCGCTGTACGTATCGTTCGGCGGCCTGAACGATCCCGAGCAGGCCCACGCGCCCACGGCCGAGGTGATCGCGCTGTGCGACTGGCGCTTCTTTGCCACCTGGCGCGACTCCAGCCTGGGCCAGCGACCGCCGGACTACGAGGCCACCAAGGCCTGGATCGAGGACCGCCTGCTCAGCCAGTTCAAGCGCCTGTTCCCGGCGCTGAAGAACCGCATTGCCTACCACGAGCTCTCCACCCCGCTGACACAGGCCGCCTACGCGCTGGCGCCCGAAGGGGCGATGTACGGCCTGGCGTGCACGCCCGCGCGACTGCTCGACCCTGCGCTGCACGTCCGCACGCCCGTCCCCGGCCTGCTGCTCGCGGGGCAGGACGTGGCGTCGCTCGGCATCGAGGGCGCGGCCATGGGCGGGTTCATGGCCGCCGCCACGCTCAAGCCCGCCCTCTGGAAGCTGATGAAACCATGAGCACCCATGCCCTCACCGCCCTGATCGCCGAGGACGAACCGCTGCTGGCCGCGGCCCTGCAGGCCGAGCTGGCGCGCGCCTGGCCCGAGCTGCGCGTGGTCGCGAGCGTGAGCGATGGCATCAGCGCCGTGCGCGAGGCGCTGGCGCTCAAGCCCGACCTGCTGTTCTTCGACATCCGCATGCCGGGCCAGAGCGGGCTGGACGCCGCGGCCGAGCTGATGGACGCCTGGGACGAGCGCGCGACACCGTTTCCGCTGCTGGTCTTCGTCACCGCCTACGACCAGTACGCGGTGCAGGCCTTCGAGGCCCAGGCGATGGACTACCTGCTCAAGCCCGTGCAGCCCGCGCGGCTGGAAAAATCGGTGCAAAAACTGCGTCTTGCGCTTGATGGACGGGCGCGGACAGCTACTGAATCAGGAGCGACCGCCCTGGCAGACGCCAGCGCCGCGCAGCTGCAGCGCCTGCTGGCAGCCCTGCAACCGGCCCTGCAGCCGGCCGCGCCGCGCGCCGCCTGGCTGCGCCAGTTGCCCGTGAGCCCGGCGGGCAGCGGCGGCCACAGCATCCGCATGGTGCAGGTGGCCGAGGTGCTGTTCCTGCAGGCGGCCGACAAATACGTGCGCGTGGTCACGGCCAGCGGCGAGCATCTGCTGCGCACGCCGCTCAAGGACCTGCTGGAACAGCTCGACCCGGCCGAGTTCTGGCAGATCCACCGCGCCAGCGCCGTGCGCGCCGACGCCATCGACAGCGTGCAGCGCGACGAGGCCGGGCGCCTGCACCTCAGCCTGCGGGGTAGCGACGAACGGCTGGTGGTGAGCCGGCTGTACGCGCACCGGTTCCGCGCCTTGTAGCTCGCGCCGCGCGGATGTGCGGCAAAAAAACCCGCTCGCACGGAGCGGGTGCCAGACAGATGCCCTTGGAGAATCGAAAGGCGGCGCCGCGCCACCGGCGTCAGTCCCAGTCGCGCCCGTGCCGGTGATGCCTGCGGTGCTTGTAATGGTGGTGACCGTCACCCCAGTAATGGCGCGGCGCCGGGCGGTACACCACGTGAGGCGGGGCGTAATACGCCGGCGGCGGGGCCACGTACACCGGGCGCGGACGCATGTAGACCGGCGGCGGGGCCACGTACACGGGCTGCGGCGCCACATACACCGGCGGCGGCAAGTTGCCCACGCCAATGGCCACGCCCGGTGAGCCCACGCCGACCGACCAGTACACGTCGCTGCGCGCCTGTGCCACGCCAGCGGCGCCCAGGGTGCCCGCGGCCAGCAGGCCGGTCACCAGAATGCGTTGCAGGTTTGTCATCAGAACTCCTCTCATGCCGCCAGTCACGGCGAACGATGTTGATGCCCGATACCTTAACGCAGCAAGCAGCCTGTCGGCGTACCGGACAAGCGTGACAGGGGTATCGACACGTAACCCAAAAGACCGCGAACCCCCGCCCCGCGCCGCCCTCGCCGCCCCTGCCCCACCCGCGGCGCCAGCCCTGCCGGCCCACCCCCGCCGCCTAGAATCTGGCCCATGAACGCCCCCGACAAGACCGCGGCCGCCGACGCCGCCAAGCCCAGCCACTTCATCCGCCAGGCCATCGAGCACGACCTGCAGGCCGGTACCTATGCCCAGCGCCGCTGGGGCGGCCAGCCCGGCGACGGCCCCAGCCACGCCGCCGGCATCCCAGACCCGGCCCGCATCCGCACCCGCTTTCCGCCCGAGCCCAACGGCTACCTGCACATCGGCCACGCCAAGAGCATCTGGCTGAACTTCAGCCTGGCGCAAGAGTACGGCGGCGTGTGCCACCTGCGCTTTGACGACACCAACCCCGAGAAGGAAGAGCAGGAATACGTCGATTCCATCCGCGACATGGTGCGCTGGCTGGGCTGGGACCACCATTTCGCCGACGACCCGGCCCGCCCCGGCATCCGCCAGCCGCACGAATACTTTGCCAGCGACTACTTCGACTTCATGTACCGCGCCGCCGAATACCTGATCGAGGCCGGCCACGCCTACGTCGACGAGCAGAGCCCCGAGCAGATCCGCGCCACCCGGGGCGACTTCAACACGCCCGGCACCGACAGCCCCTTCCGCGCCCGCAGCCCGGCCGACAACCTGGCGCGCTTTCGCGAGATGCGCGATGGCCAGCATGCGGACGGCGCCATGGTGCTGCGCGCCAAAATCGACATGGCCAGCCCCAACATCAACCTGCGCGACCCGGCCATCTACCGCATCCGCCACGCCACGCACCACAACACCGGCGACAAGTGGTGCATCTACCCCATGTACACCTTCGCGCACCCGATCGAGGACGCGCTGGAGCAGATCACCCACAGCATCTGCACGCTGGAGTTCGAGGA
>CAUJIM010000056.1 GCA_963205335.1 Pseudomonadota bacterium | reverse complement strand
ATCGCGCCGCTGCACCACGCGGTGGAAAGCACGGCCCAGGCCCTGGCACAAGGCCGCCTGGGCTGGCTGTGGCAGGCGCTGGCAAGCAACGGCCTCAACGCCCTCGCCGGCGTCCTGGTGGGTGCCGTCGTGCTCAGCGTGGTGCAACTGGTGCAACGCGTGCGCAAGGCTTGAGGCGGGCCGCTCGCACGCAGACGTTTTCCGAAATGGACGATCAGCCGGGAACTCGCGCCGACGGTGGGGGAAATGGGCGAAAAAAACCAGCCGTTCCTGGCTGGTTTTTTTTGAATAGTGGTGGAGCTGGCGGGAATTGAACCCGCGTCCGCAAGCCTTCTCCGGGCAGATCTACATGTTTAGCGTTCTGTTTTGTATCTCGCGATCCAGGCCGCGCAGGCGCACGCTGCCGGGATCACCAGCACCCTTGGATCTCGTTGCTTGCCAAGGTGCCCGGCACGCAACCAGCTGATGTGAATTCCCTTGCAGCCGGGAGGTATTGCTACCCCCTTGCCCAGCCCACCAGCGTGCTGTTGCAAGGCTCACCGGTTTTAGGCGGCGAGTGCGAAACGTTCGTCGTTTGCAGTTACTTTTGTGAATGGAGATTTACGAGCGTCACTCAAGCTCGACATGCACCGCGCCGTTTCCGAACCCACGTCGAAACCGGTACAGCCCCTGGTCGCGTATTTTAGGCCATGCGGCGGGATTTCAATGGGCTTCAGCCCACCCATCGCCGCGCGTTGCGCCACAGGCGCATCCAGGGGCTGAGCGCCGAGGGATCGCCCGGCGTCCAGCTCATCTGGGCATTGCGGAACACCCGCTCGGGGTGGGGCATCATGGCGGTGAAGCGGCCGTCCGCCGTGGTGACGGCGGTGAGGCCCTCGGGGCTGCCGTTGGGGTTGGCGGGGTAGGCGCCGGTCGCCTGGCCGTGGTTGTCGACGAAGCGCATGGCGCGCACCACGCGGGCGGCGTCGCCGCGGCGCGCGAAGTTGGCGTAGCCCTCGCCGTGGGAGACGGCGATGGGCAGGCGGCTGTCCGCCATGTCGGCGAAGAAGAGGCTGGGCGAATCGAGCACCTCGACCATCGAGAGGCGGGCCTCGAAGCGGTGGCTAGCGTTGGTGGTGAAGCGCGGCCAGGCCGAGGCGCCGGGGATGATGTCGGCGAGTTCGGCGAACATCTGGCAGCCGTTGCACACGCCGAGCGCGAAGGTGTCGGCGCGGCCGAAGAAAGCCTGGAACTGCTCGGACAGGCGCGGGTTGAAGGTGATGGAGCGGGCCCAGCCCACGCCCGCGCCCAGCGTGTCGCCGTAGCTGAAGCCGCCGC
This sequence comes from Pseudomonadota bacterium, assembly GCA_963205335.1. Classification (GTDB taxonomy): domain Bacteria; phylum Pseudomonadota; class Gammaproteobacteria; order Burkholderiales; family Burkholderiaceae_C; genus Comamonas_C. Next base: position 17,051 of record CAUJIM010000056.1, on the reverse strand, counting down.
AGGCGACCACGCCCTTGAAGTCCTGCAGCTGCGCGCGGCCGGCCTGCAGGTCGCTCATGTGCACGTCCACCGCCTCGAAGCCGGCTTCGGTGAAGGCATAGGCCATCTCGACGTGCGAGTTCACGCCCTGCTCGCGCAGCACCGCGACCCTGGGGCGCGCCAGGTTCAGGAAGGGCGCGGCCACGTCCTCGGCCGGCTCGAAGGTCAGGTGCTGGTGCAGGCCCGGGTCGGCCGGGTCGCCCGCCTGGGCGTGCTCGGCGTCGGCGCAGTCCGGGTGGTCGCGGCCCTGCGCGATCTTCCAGCTCACCGCATCCCAGACCTGGTGCAGGTTCTGCAGCGTCGCGCCAAAGACTTGCCTGGCGTCGCGCCAGACCTGCAGCTCGCCCTTGCCCGCGTCTACCGGCGAGGAGGCCGGGCGCGTCTTGCCGATGATGTGGCTGCAGGCCACCAGGCCATGCTCGCGCAGCACCTGCATCACGGCGCCGCGGTCGGCCGTGCGGATCTGCAGCACCGCGCCGAGCTCCTCGTTGAACAGCGCGCGCAGCGTCAGCACCTCGCGCCGGCCGCTGATCTGCCGGCTCCAGTCCTTGGCCTCGAAGCTGTCCATGCGCCCGTCGGTGATGCCGTCGCCCTCGCTCACCAGCATGTCCACGTTGAGCGCGACGCCGACCTGCCCGGCGAACGCCATCTCGGCCACGGCGGCGATCAAGCCGCCGTCGCTGCGGTCGTGGTAGGCCAGGACCAGCCCTTGCGCGCGCAGCGCGTTGACGGCGGCGACCAGGCGCCGGAGGTCTTCGGGATCGTCCAGGTCGGGCACCTCGGTGCCGGGCGCATCCAGCACCTGGGCCAGGATGGAGCCGCCCATGCGCATCCTGCCGCGGCCCAGGTCGATCAGCACGAGCGAGCTGTCGGGCTCGCCGGCATCGAGCTGCGGCGTGAGCGTGCCGCGCACGTCCTGCAGCGTGGCGAAGGCGCTGACGATGAGGCTGACGGGCGAGACGACTTTTTTCTGCGCGCCGCCTTCGCTCCACTGCGTGCGCATCGACAGGCTGTCCTTGCCCACGGGGATCGAGATGCCCAGGCGCGGGCACAGCTCCAGGGCGACGGCGCGCACGGTGTCGTAGAGCGCGGCGTCCTCGCCCGGCTCGCCGCAGGCGGCCATCCAGTTGGCGCTGAGCTTGACGCGCGAGAGCTCGATCGGCGCGGCGAGCAGGTTGGTGATGCTCTCGGCCACCGCCATGCGGCCCGAGGCAGGGGCGTCCAGGCCCGCCAACGGCGTGCGCTCGCCCATGGCGAAGGCCTCGCCGGCAAAGCCGCTGTAGTCGGCGAGGGTCACGGCCACGTCGGCCACCGGCACCTGCCAGGGGCCGACCATCTGGTCGCGGTGCGTCAGGCCCCCGACGCTGCGGTCGCCGATGGTGACGAGAAAGCGCTTGCTCGCGACCGTGGGGTGGGCGAGCACGTCGATGACGGCCTTTTCCAGCGGCAGGTCGTCGAGCGGCAGCGGCGCGCCCTGGCGCGCGACGCGGGTCACGTCGCGGTGCATGCGCGGGGGCTTGCCCAGCAGCACGTCCATGGGCATGTCCACGGCACAGCCGGCGTGCGGGCCCCCATCCCGGCCTTCCCCCAGAGGGGGAAGGGGCAGGTCCACATCGCCAACGACGAGCTGGCGCTCCTCGGTGGCGACGCCGACGACGGCGAAGGGGCAGCGCTCGCGCTCGCACAGGGCCTGGAACTGCGCCAGCGACTCGGGCGCGATGGCGAGCACGTAGCGCTCCTGGCTCTCGTTGCTCCAGATTTCCCGGGGCGCCAGGCCCGACTCCTCCAGCGGCACGGCGCGCAGGTCGAAGCGCGCGCCGCGCCCGGCGTCGTTGACCAGTTCGGGGAAGGCGTTGGACAGGCCTCCCGCGCCCACGTCGTGGATCGCCAGGATGGGGTTGGCCTCGGCGAGCAGCGCGCACTGGTTGATGACTTCTTGCGCACGGCGCTCGATCTCGGGGTTGCCGCGCTGCACCGAGTCGAAGTCGAGCTCGGCCGCATTGGCGCCGCTGGCCATGGAGCTGGCCGCGCCCCCGCCCATACCGATGCGCATGCCCGGGCCGCCGAGCTGCACCAGCAGCGTGCCCGCGGGGAAGGCGATCTTCTTGGTCAGGCGCGCGTCGATGCGGCCCACGCCGCCCGCGATCATGATGGGCTTGTGGTAGCCGCGCTGCACCCCGTCCACCACCTGCTCGTACTCGCGGAAATAGCCCGCCAGGTTGGGCCGGCCGAACTCGTTGTTGAACGCCGCGCCGCCCAGCGGCCCCTCGGTCATGATCTGCAGGGGGCTGGCGATGTGCCCGGGCCGGCCGAGGCCGCTGCCCCAGAGCCGCGAGACGGTGAAGCCGGTGAGCCCCGCCTTGGGCTGCGAGCCGCGCCCGGTCGCGCCCTCGTCGCGGATCTCGCCGCCCGCGCCGGTGGCCGCGCCGGGGAAGGGCGAGATCGCCGTGGGGTGGTTGTGCGTCTCCACCTTCATCAGCACGTGCTGGGTGGTTTGCTGTTTTTGATAGCTGCTCGCGCCCACCCCGCCTGCGCTGGAGGCCGATTTGGCCACGAACTCTTCGACCGGGTGGCCTTCCATGATGGAGGCGTTGTCGGCGTAGGCGACGATGGTGTGCCGAGGCGAGGCGGCCTCGGTGTGGCGGATCATGGCGAACAGGGACTGCGCCTGCGCCACGCCGTCGATGGTGAACCCGGCGTTGAAGATCTTGTGCCGGCAGTGCTCGCTGTTGGCCTGCGCGAACATCATCAGCTCGACGTCGGTCGGGTTGCGCCCGAGGCGCGTGAAGGCGTCCACCAGGTAGTCGATCTCGTCCTCGGCCAGCGCCAGGCCCCAGGCGGTGTCGGCCGCCTCCAGCGCCGCGCGGCCCCGGCCCAGCACATCGACCAGGGCCATGGGTTCGGCCGCCAGCGTAGTGAACAGCGCCTCGGCCTCGGCACGGCCGGCCAGCACCGACTCGGTCATGCGGTCGTGCAGCAGCGCGCCGATCTGCCGTCGCTGCTCCGGCGAGACCTGCGCCGCGCCGCCCAGCAGCCCGCTCTTGAGCGTGATCGCGTATTCGGTGACGCGCTCGATGCGGTGCACCGCCAGGCCGCAGTTGCGCGCGATGTCGCTGGCCTTCGACGCCCAGGGCGAGATCGTGCCCAGGCGCGGCGCCACCACGCACGGCAGCCCTTCGCCGGCGCCGTCGTACGGCTCGCCGTAGGTGAGCAGGGCCGCCAGCCGCTGGCGCTCCTGCGCCGTCGGCGCCGCATCCTGCGCCACCAGGTGCAGATGGCGCGCCGCGATGCCGCTGATCTTCGGGCAGACGGCCTGCAGCCCGGGCAGGAGCTGCGCGGCGCGGAAGGGTGAGAGGGCGTTGCCGCCTTCGAGCAAGGTGAGGTGCAGGGACACGGAGCAGCCTGAGATGGGCGGTGGCACCCTGGCAGGCGGGCCGCTGAATGGGGCCGGCGCACGCGCGGGTGGTGCGGGTTGACGGAGGCCCGCATTTTAGTTGGCGGGCGCGTCCGTAGAGCGGGTGGGATAATTTGGCGCATGACCATAGAGATCAAGGACGCAGCCGGCATCGCCGCCATGCGCCACGCCTGCCGCCTCGCCGCGGACGTCCTGGACACCATCGCCGCGCACATTGTCCCCGGCATCACCACCCTCGAAATCGACCGGATCGGCGCCCGGTGCATGAAGGAACAGGGCACGGTGTCGGCCACCATCGGCTACCAGCCGCCGGGCTACCCGCCCTACCCCGGCTACCTGTGCACCTCGGTGAACCACGTGGTGTGCCACGGCATCCCGAACGAGAAACCGCTCAAGAAGGGCGACATCGTCAACGTCGACGTGACGGTGATCACCAAGGACGGCTGGTTCGGCGACACCAGCCGCACCTACCTGGTGGGCGAGTGCTCGATCGCCGCCAGGCGCCTCGTGCAGCTCACCTACGAGGCCATGTGGCTGGGCATCCAGCAGGTCAGGCCCGGCGCGCACCTGGGCGACATCGGCCACGCGATCCAGAGCTTCGCCGAAGGCCATGGCCTGTCGGTGGTGCGCGAGTTCTGCGGCCACGGCATCGGCCGGAAGTTCCACGACGAGCCGCAGGTGCTGCACTACGGGCGCCCCGGCACCGGCGTGGAGCTGCAGCCCGGCATGACCTTCACGATCGAGCCCATGCTCAACCTCGGCAAGCGCGACATCAAGGAGCTGGGCAAGGACGGCTGGACCATCATCACCAAGGACCACAGCCTGTCGGCGCAGTGGGAGCACACCATCCTCGTGACCGAGACCGGCTTCGACGTGCTCACCCTCTCGCCCGGCTACCCGCCGCTGCCCGGCTTCGTCACGGCGACGACGACCTGACGCGCCGGAGCCGCACCCCCCATCGCCACCGCGCCATGGCCCGCAAAGGTGCCGCCTCCGCCACGCACATCGCCGACTACCGGGCGCACCAGGCAGCGCTGCTCGCCGCGCTGCACCAGCCGCAGCTGCAGCCGCGCGGCATCCACCGGCTGCTGCGCGCGCTCTCCAACGCCACCGACCGGCTGCTGCGCACGCTGTGGCGGCAGGCGCGCCTGCCCGCCGGCCTGGCGCTGGTGGCCGTGGGCGGCTACGGGCGCGGGCAGCTGTTCCCCTGCTCCGACGTGGACGTGCTGGTGCTCACGCCCGAGGAGGCGCCCGGGAGCGGCATCGAAGCCTTCATCGCCGCCTGCTGGGACGCCGGCCTGCACATCGGCTCCAGCGTGCGCACGGTGGCGCAGTGCATGGCCGCCGGGGCACAGGACATCACGGTGCAGACCGCGCTGCTGGAAGCGCGGCGCGTGTGCGGCAGCGCGCGGCTTTTCGGCACGCTGCAGGACGCCCACCGGCGCCAGATGGACGCGCGCGCCTTCACCCAGGCCAAGCTGCTGGAGCTGCACCAGCGCCACACGCGCCACGAGCACACGCCCTACGCGCTGGAGCCCGACTGCAAGGAGTCGCCCGGCGGCCTGCGCGACCTGCAGCTCGTGCTCTGGCTGTCGCGCGCCGCGGGGCTGGGCGGCAGCTGGCGCGAGCTGGCGACCGGGGGGCTGGCCACCGCCTACGAGGTGCGCCAGCTGGAGCACAACGAAGCCCTGCTGTGCCTGATCCGCGCGCGGCTGCACGCGGTGGCCGGGCGGCGCGAAGACCGGCTGGTGTTCGACCTGCAGGACGCGGTGGCCGAGACCTTCGGCCTCGCCGACGCGGCCGGCGCGGGCGGGCGGCGGCTGCGCGCCAGCGAGCAGCTGATGCGCCGCTACTACTGGGCCGCCAAGGCGGTCTCGCAGCTCACGCAGATCCTGCTGCTGGAGATCGAGGAGCGCCTGCACCCGTCGACCGCGCCGCTGATCCTGATCGACGCGGAGTTCCTCGACAAGGGCGGCCTGCTGGAGATCGCGCGCAGTGACCTCTACACGCGCAAGCCCCAGGCCATCGTGCGCACCTTCCTGCGCTACCAGACCGCGCCGGGCATGCGCGGCCTGTCGGTGCGCACCCTGCGCGCGCTCTACAACGCCCGCCCGCTGATGGACCGGCGGTTCCGCAGCGACGAGGCCAACCGCGAGACCTTCATGCGGATCCTGTGCCAGCCCAGCGGCGTGACGCACGCGCTGCGGCTGATGAACCAGACCTCGGTGCTCGGGCGGCTGCTGTGGCCCTTCCGGCACATCGTCGGGCAGATGCAGCACGACCTGTTCCACGCCTACACGGTCGACCAGCACATCCTCATGGTGGTGCGCAACCTGCGGCGCTTCTTCATGGCCGAGCACGCGCACGAATACCCGCTGTGCTCGCAGCTCGCGGTGGGCTGGGACAAGCCGTGGATCCTCACCATCGCCGCGCTGTTCCACGACATCGGCAAGGGGCGCGGTGGCAACCATTCGCAGATCGGCGCGCAGGAGGCGCGGCGCTTTTGCCGGCAGTACGCCGCGCACGGCATCGCGCCGGAGGACGCGCACCTTATCGAGTTCCTCGTGGCCGAACACCTCTCGATGAGCCAGGTGGCGCAGAAACAGGACCTGAGCGACCCGGCCGTGGTGGCCGCCTTCGCCGCCCGCGTGGGCAGCGAGCGCCGGCTGACCGCCCTGTACCTGCTCACCGTGGCCGACATCCGCGGCACCAGCCCGCGCGTATGGACAGCCTGGAAGGGCAAGCTGCTCGAAGACCTGTACCACGCCACGCTGGCGGTGCTCGGCGGGCGCGTGAGCGACGCCGCCACCGAGGTCGAGGAGCGCAAGCGCGACGCCCGCGTGCTGCTGGCGCTGCACGCGCTGCCCCGGGGCGCGCACGAGGCGCTGTGGCGCACGCTGGACGTGGGCTACTTCATGCGCCACGGCGCGGCCGACATCGCCTGGCACACGCGCCAGCTCTGGCAGCTCGTGGGCAGTGCCCAGCCCGTGGTGCGCGCGCGCCCGTCCCTCGCGGGCGACGGCCTGCAGGTACTGGTCTACACGCCCGACCAGCCCCAGCTGTTCCTGCGCATCTGCGGCTATTTCGACCGCGCGGGCTTCTCCATCCTGGCTGCGCGCGTGCATACCACCCTGGACGGGCGCGCGCTCGACACCTTCCAGGTCGCGCCGCACCACGCCGCGAGCGGCGCGCGCGAGCTGATCGCGCTGGTGGAAGACGGCCTGCCGCGCGCCATCGACCTGAGCACGCCGCTGCCGCAGCCCCGGCCGCGGCGGCTGTCCCGGCGCGCGCGCAGCTTCCCGATCGCGCCGCGCGTCTCGCTGGGTCCGGACGAGCACGGGCAGCGCTGGATACTGACCATCGCCGCGACCGACCGCGCCGGCCTGCTCTACGTGATCGCCACAGTGCTCGCGCGCCACGGCCTGAGCGTGCAGCTAGCGAAAGTCAGCACGCTGGGCGAGCGGGTGGAAGACACCTTCCTGATCGTCGGCGAGGAGCTGCAGGGCGCGGCCAGCCAGCTGCTCATCGAAGCCGAGCTGCTGGACGCGCTGGGGCACTGAACGCCCGCCGCGTTCAATCGAGCTCCGGCGCGATGCCCTCGGCCCAGTCGTAGACCGCCTCCAGGATCGCCTGGCCGCGCTCGTCGGCCTCGGCGCCGAGCTGGTCGAGCTGCGCGAACAGCGCCTCGAAGGTGCGCGCGCCGCCCGCACCCTCCATCAGCACGGCCTGGCGGTGCGCCTGCCAGCGCTGCTGCTCTTCCTCGGTGAGCGTCTCGGGAAAATTGCGCGCGCGGTAGCGGAACAGCAGCTCGGCCAGGCGCGCATCGTCGAAGCCCGCGCGCGCCTGCGCCAACTCGGCCGGCGACAGGCCCCGCAGGCGGTTCAGGCGCTTGCGATCCTCGTTGCCGAGGAAGCCGCCGTACAGGTCCTGGTCCACGTCGGGCGCGGGCTCGCGCGGGCGTTCGTACACCCGGGGCCAGACGGCGCTCATGTCGGGCAGGTCGCGCGCGATGGCGGCGTGGCGCTCGGCCAGCGCCAGGTCGACGCCCCAGCGCTGCGCCATCTCGGGCGTGAGCGTCTTGAGGTTGCCCACCACCATGGGCGACTTGTTCAGGTGCACGCCCTTGAGCGGCAGGCGGGCCACGCCTTCGGGCAGCTCCTCGGCGCGGGTGAACAGGCGCAGGCGCAGCTCGTCGACCGACAGGCCGGCGAGCACCGAGGGGTCGTGCGCCAGGTCCCAGGCGAGTAGCTCGTTCTTGTTCGTCGGGTGCATCGCCAGCGGCCACATCACGGCCAGGCATCCCTGCTGCACCGGGAACATGCCCGAGACGTGCAGGAAGGGTTTGGCCATGTTTTGAGTCGTTGGCAGGCGCAATTCCTGCGCGACGCGCTCCTTTTTGTGCAGCGAAAAGGCGAACTCGAAGAGCTTGGGCTGGCGCTCGCGGACCAGCCTGGCGAGGGCGATGGTGGCGCGCACGTCCGACAGCGCGTCGTGCGCCGCCTCGTGCGCGATGCCGTTGGCCCGGGTGAGCAGTTCAAGGCGAAAGCTCGGCTTGCCCTCCGCCTCGGGCCAGGCGATGCCCTGCGGGCGCAGCGCATGCGTCATGCGCACCACGTCGAGCAGGTCCCAGCGGCCGCACTGGTTCTGCCACTCGCGCGCGTAGGGGTCGATCAGATTGCGCCAGAAGAGAAAGCGCGTGACCTCGTCGTCGAAGCGGATGGTGTTGTAGCCCACGCCGATGGTGCCGGGCTGGGCGAACTCGGCCTCGATGCGCGCGGCGAACCGGTGCTCGGGCAGGCCTTTCTCCAGGCACTGCTGGGGGGTGATGCCGGTGATCAGGCAAGCGCCGGGGTCGGGCAGGTAGTCGTCCGCCGGGCGGCAGTAGAGCATGACCGGCTCGCCGATTTCGTTCAGCTCGGCGTCGGTGCGGATCGCCGCGAACTGCGCCGGGCGGTCGCGCCGGGTGTCGGTGCCGAAGGTTTCGTAGTCGTGCCAGAGGAAGGTGTGTGCGGCCATGGCGCGCAGCATAACCAAGGTGTGCGTCAGCCCAGCGCGGCCGCCAGCGCGTCGAACACCGCGCGCAGCCGGGGCGTGCCGCGCAGTTCGCGGTGCACCACCAGCCAGCACGGCATCGGGGCGATGGGCAAGGCATCGAGCACCCGCACCAGCCCCGGCGTGCGCTCGCCCACCTGCGCCAGCCCCACGCCCACCCCCAGGCCCTCGCACACCGCCTGCCAGGCGAGCGCCGATTGATCGGTGCGGATGGCGAAGAAATCGCGCGCCACGCAATACCCCGCGCGCTCGAAGCCGCGCACCATCAGGCCGCTGCGGTCGTCGCCGACCCAGCTGTGCCGCAGCACGTTGTCGGGCGTGACCGGCCCGTGCGCGGCCAGGTAATCGGCGTGCGCATACAGGCCCAGCGGCAGATCGGCCAGGCGCCGCGCAATCAGCTCCTTCTGCGTAGGGCGAAACATGCGCAGCGCGATGTCCGCCTCGCGCGCCAGCAGGTCGGCCACGTCGTCGCCCGGGGCCAGTTCGATCTGTATCTCCGGGTGCGCCGCGCGCAGCGCGCGCAACGCCGGCAGCAGCAGGTGCTGGCTCACCATTTGCGTCGCGGTGATGCGCACGACCCCGGCAAGGGACAGCACGTGCCGCTGCATCGCCACCGCCATCTGCACCACCTGCCGCTGCATCTGGCGCGCGGGCTCCAGCAGCGCGCGCCCGGCGGGCGTCGGCACGAGGCCGCGCGGCGAGCGCTCGAACAGCGCCTGCCCCAGCGCGGCCTCGAGCCGGGCCAGGCGCCGGCTCAGGGTCGGCTGGCTGTCGCCCAGCGCACTCGCGGCCCGTCCGAGCGACCCCGCCTCGGCCGCCGTGAGGAAGGCCTGGAGCAGACGCCAGTCCAGCACGGGTGCGGCGGTCTTTTCCATGAATCATCCATCATTCATTATTGAATCACAGGCATTCTATGGCGCTGCTTCACTCAGGAGACGCCAGCAGCGAAGATCGGGGCATGAACCAGCCCGCACCCCGCACCGGCCGCCACCTCATCGTCGGCGACGGCCCGATCGGCCTGGCCACCGCCCAGGCGCTGCACGCACGGGGCCAGGAGGTCACGCTGGCCAGCCGCAGCGCCCCGAAGGCCGCCGCATACCCCCACCTGCGGCTCGATGCGCTGGACGCCGGGGCCCTCAAACGGGCGGCGCAGGGGTACGGCCACATCCACCTCACCCTCGGCCTGCCCTACCGCACCCGCGTGTGGCAGCGCGACTGGCCGCGCGTCATGCGCGGCGCGATCGACGCGGCCCTCGCCCACGGCGCACTGCTGGTGTGGTTCGACAACGTCTACGCCTACGGCCCGTCTCCATTGCAGGTACCGATGCGCGAGGACCACCCCATCGCCCCTGCGTCGCGCAAGGGCGCGGTGCGCGCCGCGCTGCTGGAGATGCTGCGCGAGGCCGATGCGGCGCGCGGGCTGCGCTGGCTCGTCGCCCGCAGCGCGGACTTCTACGGCCCCGGCGTGCGCCTGTCCATGCTCTACGCACTGGCCGTGCAGCGGCAGTTGCAGGGCCGGGCGGCATGGTGGCTGGGCGACCCCGACAAGCGCCACAGCTTCACCTACGTGCCCGACGCGGGGCTCGCCCTGGCGCTGCTCGCCCTGGACGAAGGCGCGTGGCGGCAGACCTGGCACCTGCCGACGCACGGGCACGCACCGACGCCGCGGCAGCTGCTGGCCGAAACCGCCCGCCTGCTCGGCGCGCCCGCGCAGGTGCGCGCCATCCCCGCGGGCCTGACGCGCGCCATGGCCCTGTTCAGCCCGCCGCTGGCGCAGGTGTCGGAAATGCTCTACCAGTTCCGCGAGGACTACGTCTTCGGCAGCGACAAATTCATGGCTCGCTACCCGGACTTTCGCATCACGCCCCACGCCGAAGGGCTGGCACGGATGGTCGATTCGCTGCGCCCGGCGGGGCGCGCCTGAATCCCGGCGCCGTTCCGATCGGGGCCGCATGGCGCCCGCGCGCCGATGGCCCTGCCGGCCAGCCAGCCACCGCAGGGCATTTTGCAGGACGCCCCGAGACATGGGCACAATCGCCCGATGCGCATCGCACGCAGATCCTGTTGTTTCGCCCTCGCCCTGTCCGCCTGGCTGGTGCCACCGCTGGCCATGGCGCAGGCCGCGCCGCCCAGCGGCACCCCGGCCGCCGCCCAGGCCGAAGACTTCCGCGCCTGGCTGGCGCGCTTCGCCGACGAAGCCCGCGCCAGCGGCATCAGCCAGGCCACGCTGGACGCGACGCTCGCGCGCGTGCGCTGGCTGCCGCAGGTGATCGAGCAGGACCGTGCGCAGCCCGAATTCGTGCGCCCGATCTGGCTGTACCTGGACGGCGCCGTCTCCACGCAGCGGATTTTGGCGGGCAGGGCGCAGCGCCAGCTGCACGCCGGCGCATTCGATGCTTCCGGCAAGCGCTACGGCGTGCCCGCGAGCATCATCACGGCCATCTGGGGCGTGGAGAGCAGCTACGGCACGCACTTCGGCAGCTTCCGCGTCATCGATGCGCTCGCCACGCTGGCCTACGACGGACGCCGGCGCGACTGGGCCCGCGGCGAGCTGCTGGCGGCGCTGCAAATCGTCCAGCAGGGCGAGATGCCCGCGGGCAGCCTCATCGGTTCCTGGGCCGGCGCCATGGGCCACACCCAGTTCCTGCCCTCGGTCTACCTGAAATACGCGGTCGATGCCGACGGCGACGGCAAGCGCGACATCTGGAACAGCGTGCCCGACGTGGTCGCCTCCACCGCCAACTTCCTCGCCAAATCGGGCTGGCGCCCGGACGAGCCCTGGGGCGCCGAGGTGCGCCTGCCGGCGAATTTCGACTACGCCCGCACCGAGCTCACGACGCGCCAGTCGAGCGGCGACTGGGCCGCCGAGGGCGTGCGCGGCATCGACGGCGCGCCGCTGCCCGCGATGCAGGGCGCCTCCATCCTGACCCCCGCCGGCGCGCGCGGCCCCGCCGTGCTCGTGGGCAACAACTTCCGCGTACTGCTGCGCTACAACAGCTCGAACAACTACGCGCTCGCGGTGGCGCTGCTGGCACAGCAGATCGACGGTGGCCCCGGCCTGGTCACCGCCTGGCCACGCCAGCTCAAGACCCTCACTCGCACCGAAACCCAGGCGCTGCAGCTGGCGCTGAACGCACGCGGCTTCGACACCGGCGAGCCCGACGGCGTGGTCGGCCCCGCCACGCGCGCCGGCGTGCGGCGCTTCCAGCAAAGCCTGGGCCTGCCTGCCGACGGCTATCCGACGCAAGACCTGCTGCAGCGGCTGCTGCCATGAGCGCCGGTCAGGCGCTGGAGCGCGCCACCGCCCGGCCGCGCAGCACGCGGCCGACGCGCCGCAAGAGGCCCGCGAAGGTCAGCACCCAGGCGAGCAGCCCGAACGCCAGGAACACCCATGCCAGCGGCTGCAGCAAGCCCAGGCCCAGCGCCGCGTTCATCTGCCAGGTGCAGGCGGCGTACATGCCCAGCGGGAACACCAGCGCCCAGTACAGCGGCTCGTAGGCCAGCGGATAGCGGCGCACGCCGTGGCGCCAGATGCCCAGCAGCACCAGGACCGGAATCCACCAGGTGCCCGTGGCCCAATACAGCAGCGTGAGCCCCTGGAGGAATGGCAGCAGGCCAGCGAGCCATGGCGCCTGCGGCGCCTGGAGCACGAGCAAGGCACCGGCCAGCGTGGTGATGGCCAGCGCGCCCATGTTGATCCAGTACGAGGGCACCAGCTCCCCGGGCGCCAGGCGCAGAAACATGAAGCGGTAGAAGATCAGCACCATCAGCCAGATGTAGAGCATGCCGCCCCACAGCCACATGGCCAGCGCCAGCAGGTGCATGGCCAGGCGCAGCGGCCCCTGCGCCTCGGGCGCCAGCAGGACGCTGACCACCGCCACCGACTGCGTCGCCACCACGGCGAGCAGCCACGAGCCGTTCAGCCCCGCTGCCAGCGCCGGTTTCTCCCGGCGCACGATGAAGGCGAAGAAGATCGCGTAGGTCAGCAGCGTCCAGAGCAGCACGGTCAGGCCCCAGAGCGCCCAGCCGGCGGCGATGCGGTGCCCCTGGACGATGCATTGGCTCGCCAGGATGCCGGTGGCGGCGACCGCGGTGAAATAGCCCGGGCCCCGCCCATGGTCGGCCATGTCGCCGAAAAAGCGCGCGGGATGGATCAGCGCACGCAGCAGGTAGAGCACGGCCAGCACCGCGTACTGCAGCAGGTTGAGCATGAAGAGCGCGCGCGCCACCAGGGCCACCCCCATCATCGACGCCGCCAGCGCCACGATGCCCGTGGCCATCACGAGCCCGAAGTTGCCCGGCGACAGATCGGCGAGCGCGGCGCGCCAGCCGCGCCGGGCCTGCGCCGCGGGAGACGCTTCACCATCCATGGCGGATCGCGCTTTGCCCATGAGGGGGGAGGCCTGCCTGGTTCGAGACGCCCACAAAAAACCCGCCGGGGAGGCGGGTTGCCGGGCGCGCGCGCCTCAATCGGCGGCCGCTTCTTCCTTGTGCTCGGCCGTCTCCGCGCCCTTGGCACGGTCCTTCTTCGGCAGCGGCTGGATGTCGAGCAGCACCTCGTCGGTCTCGGCGCCCTTCTCGTCCTGCCGGTGCTCGATGTCCACCGTCAGGCGCCCGCCCTCCTGCAGGCGGCCGAACAGCAGCTCGTCGGCCAGGGCCTTGCGGATCGTGTCCTGGATCAGGCGCTGCATCGGCCGCGCGCCCATCAGCGGGTCGAACCCCTTCTTCGCCAGGTGCTTGCGCAGCTGGTCGGTGAAGGTGACGTCGACCTTCTTCTCGGCCAGCTGCGTTTCCAGCTGCAGCAGGAACTTGTCGACCACGCGCAGGATGACCTGCTCGTCGAGCGCCTTGAAGCTGACGATGGCGTCCAAGCGGTTCCTGAACTCGGGCGTGAACAGGCGCTTGATGTCGGCCATCTCGTCGCCCGCCTGGCGCTGCGTGGTGAAGCCGATGGTCGACTTGTTCATGGTCTCGGCGCCGGCGTTCGTCGTCATCACGATGATGACGTTGCGGAAGTCCGCCTTGCGCCCGTTGTTGTCGGTCAGCGTGCCATGGTCCATCACCTGCAGCAGCACGTTGAAGATGTCCGGGTGCGCCTTCTCGATCTCGTCGAACAGCAGCACCGCGTGCGGCTTCTTGGCAATGGCCTCGGTGAGCAGCCCGCCCTGGTCGAAGCCGACGTAGCCCGGAGGCGCGCCGATCAGGCGGCTCACCGCGTGGCGCTCCATGTACTCGGACATGTCGAAGCGGATCAGCTCGATGCCCATGATGTAGGCGAGCTGGCGCGCGGCCTCGGTCTTGCCCACGCCCGTCGGGCCGCTGAAGAGGAAGGCGCCGATCGGCTTGTCGCCCTTGCCCAGGCCGGAGCGCGCCATCTTGACGCTGCTGGCGAGCACCTCCAGCGCCTTGTCCTGGCCGAAGACCACGCTCTTCAAGTCGCGCTCGAGCGTCTGCAGCTTGCCGCGGTCGTCGTTGGAGACGTTGGCCGGCGGGATGCGCGCTATTTTCGCGACGATCTCCTCGATTTCGCCCTTGCCTATGGTTTTCTTGCGCTTGGACGGCGTCAGGATGCGCTGCGCCGCACCCGCCTCGTCGATCACGTCGATCGCCTTGTCGGGCAGGTGGCGGTCGTTGATGTACTTGGCCGACAGCTCGGCCGCCGCCTGCAGCGCGGCCGAGGCGTACCTGACGCTGTGGTGCTCCTCGAAGCGCGATTTCAGGCCCTTGAGGATCTCCACCGTCTCGGCCACCGTGGGCTCGACCACGTCGACCTTCTGGAAACGCCTGGAGAGCGCCGCGTCCTTCTCGAAGATGCCGCGGTACTCGGCGTAGGTGGTCGCGCCGATGCACTTGAGCGCGCCGCTGGAGAGCGCCGGCTTGAGCAGGTTGGAGGCGTCGAGCGTGCCGCCCGAGGCCGCGCCGGCGCCGATCAGCGTGTGGATCTCGTCGATGAACAGGATGGCGCTGGGCTTGTCCTTGAGGTTTTTCAGCACGCCCTTCAGGCGCTGCTCGAAGTCGCCGCGGTACTTGGTGCCCGCCAGCAGCGCGCCCATGTCGAGCGCGTACACCGTCGACTCCTTCAGGATGTCGGGCACGTCGTCCTGCGTGATGCGCCAGGCCAGGCCCTCGGCGATGGCGGTCTTGCCCACGCCGGCCTCGCCGACCAGCAGCGGGTTGTTCTTGCGCCGGCGGCACAGGATCTGCACCGTGCGCTCGACCTCGTACTGGCGGCCGATCAGCGGATCGATCCGCCCGTCCCTGGCGGCCTGGTTCAGGTTTTGCGTGTACTGCTCCAGCGGCGAGGCCTTCTCGCTGCGTTCGCCGCCGCCCGCGCCCTCTTCGCTCTCGGGCTGCGCCTCGGGCTTGGCGGGCTCGGGCGTTTCGCCCTTCTTGATGCCGTGGGCGATGAAATTCACCACGTCCAGGCGCGTCACGCCCTGCTGGTGCAGGTAGTAGACGGCGTGCGAGTCCTTCTCGCCGAAGATGGCGACGAGCACGTTGGCACCCGTGACCTCCTTCTTGCCGTTGCCGGTGGACTGCACGTGCATGATGGCGCGCTGGATCACGCGCTGGAAGCCCAGCGTGGGCTGGGTGTCGACCTCGTCGCTGCCCGCCACCTGGGGGGTGTTGTCCTTGATGAAACCGGTCAGCGCGGCGCGCAGGTCGTCGATGTTGGCCGCGCAGGCGCGCAGCACCTCGGTGGCGCTGGGGTTGTCGAGCAGCGCGAGCAGCAGATGCTCCACGGTGATGAACTCGTGGCGCTGCTGGCGGGCCTCTACGAAGGCCATGTGCAAGCTGACTTCCAGTTCCTGGGCAATCATGTGAGAACTCCTTTGGCTTGCGGTTGGGGTTAACTGTAGATCAGGGCGAAAGGTCTGTCATTCAACCGGCTCGCTCAGGCATTGCAGCGGATGCCCCGCCTTGTGCGCGGCGTCCATCACCTGGGCCACCTTGCTGTCGGCGATGTCGCGCGCGTACACGCCGCACACGCCTTTGCCGTCCAGGTGAATCTTGAGCATGATCTGCGTGGCGGCCTCGCGGTCCTTGTTGAAGAATTCCTGCAGCACGACGACGACGAACTCCATCGGCGTGTAGTCGTCGTTGAGCATCACCACCTGGTACATGTGCGGCGGCTGCAGCTTCTGCGTGCGCCGCTCCGCCACGACGGAGCCGCCATCATCCCAGGACGGCTCGCGGGGCGACGGCACAGGCGGCTTGGTGACCATGAAGTTCATTCTAGCGATCCACGCACGGGCGTGATCCGCCTGCATCTGGCGACGCCGGCGCGCTTTTCAAGCGTTTGCCGGCGCACGGTTCAGGCGTCGGTCCCGTAGACCACGCTGATGCCGCCGCCCGCCTGCGCGCTCCATGCCGCCAGCGCCGCATCCGAGGGGAAGAAGCGGCTGGCCTCGCCCAGCTGCAGCTCGGCCGTGGCCTCCTGCCCCTGCGCCGCGCAGCGCAGCGCCAGGCGCACGCACAGGCCGCGCGCCAACGCCTGCCCCTGCTCGCCCTCTTCGCGCCAGGGCGGGAACTGGCGCACCAGCGCCGCCACGTCGACCGCCTGGCGGCCGGCCTGCACCCGCAGGTAGCGGCCGAACCGCGCCCGCGCCTGCGGCACGCTCCACACCTGCTGCGCCTTCAGGCGCAGCCCGCCGTTGAAATGGTCGGGCTGCAGGCGCCCCTGGATGACCACCGCCTCGTCGTCGCCCAGCGCGCCCGCGCACGCCGCCGCCACGGACTCGTCGGCGGACACCTCGATGCTGGCGCTCTTGTCGTCGAGCCGGAACAGCGTGAGCTTGCCGCGCTGGCCGTTGATCGCGCGCAGGTCGGTCACGATGCCGCCGACGGTCAGGCTCTCCCGGGTGTCGGACAGGGCGGCGATCGGCGTCGGCGCGAAACGGCGCACCTCCGCCTCTGCCGCGTCGAACAGATGGCCCGAGAGGTGGAAGCCGATCGCGGTCTTCTCCTGCACCAGCCGCTCGCGCACGTCCCAGGGCAGAGCCTGCGCGAGCGGCGGTTCCTCGTGGCTCGCGCCGACGGCGCCGTCGCCCATCATGTCGAACAGGCCGCCCTGGTTGGCATTGGCCAGCTGCGCGCTGGCGTAGTCGAACGCCAGGTCGATCGACGCGACCAGCGCCGCCCGGTCGCGCTGCAGCGCGTCGAAGGCGCCGGCCTTGACCAGCGCCTCCACCGTGCGCTTGTTGATGCGCGTGCGGTCCACGCGCACGCAAAAGTCGAACAGGCTGGCGAACGGCCCGGCCGCCGCGCCCCGCGGGCCGACGCCCCGCCCCTCGCGCGCGGCGACGATGGCCTCGATCGCCTGCTGCCCGGTGCCCTTGACGGCGCCCAGGCCGTAGCGGATGACCTTGTCGGTCACCGGCTCGAAGCGGTACACGCCCCGGTTGATGTCCGGCGGCTCGAACGACAGGCCTTCGCGCAGGGCGTCGTCGCGCAACACCTTGAGCTTGTCGGTGTCGTCCATCTCGACGGTCATGTTGGCGCAGAAGAATTCGGCCGCGTAGTGCACCTTGAGCCAGCCGGTGTG
>CAUJIM010000055.1 GCA_963205335.1 Pseudomonadota bacterium | reverse complement strand
TGAAAAGCGATGGAGTCCGCGAAACGCCTTCACCGAACCTTGGCACGGCCAAGAAGGGCAACTGAGACTGTGAAATCACCGCAAAAGCCACGTGGAATGCCCCAACCGCTGGGACACCCGCGCGATTATGCGTCAGAACTGCGAAAGTCAAGCGCGCGATTTTTGGTTGATAAAAAAACTCAGGTATTTGCGACGGGGGCCGGTTCACGGTCGGCGCGGTGGGCCCGCGCCTACAATCGGCCGCCATGTTCCGGTCGCGCGCCGTCGCTGCACTGTGGTTTTTTGCTATTGAATAAATAGCTTCTGGCGCAGACCTGTCAAGCCCGATGGCGATTTTGTCTGTATTCGCCACGCCCTTCCCCATGGAAACCTTTCTCGTTGCCACCGGAATCGTCGCGCTGGCCGAAATGGGAGACAAGACGCAGTTGCTGGCCCTGCTGCTGGCGGCGCGCTATCGCCGGCCCTGGCCGATCGTGTGGGGCATTTTCATCGCCACCGTGGTCAATCATGCGCTGGCCGGCGCGCTCGGCCATGCGGTCACCCGCGTGCTGGGGCCGGAACTGCTGCGCTGGGTACTGGGGGCATCCTTCATCGCCATGGCGGTGTGGATGCTGATGCCCGATCGGCTGGACGATGACGGCACGCCGGCCGCCGCCCCGCGCTTGGGGGTGTTCGGCACCACCGTGCTGGCGTTCTTCCTCGCGGAAATGGGCGACAAGACGCAGATTGCCACCGTCGCCCTGGCGGCCCGGCACCCGCACTGGCTGGCTGTGGTGGGCGGCACCACTCTGGGCATGATGCTGGCCAACGCGCCGGTGGTGTGGTTCGGCGACCGGCTGCTGCGCCGGCTGCCGGTGCGCGCCGTGCATGGGGTGTCGGCGCTGATCTTTCTTGCACTGGGTGTGCTGGCATGGCTGGGGTGGGACAATTGAGGCCGCTTGCACCGCACCGCCATGGCGAAGAAGTTCCCCCTCCGGCCGGCGCACCCCGAGCGCATCTGCTGGGGTTGTGACAAGTACTGTCCGGCCGGCGCCACGGCCTGCGGCAACGGCTCCGACCGCACGCCCCACCCGGCCGAATTGTTCGGCGACGACTGGCACGCATGGCAGCCGCCGGTCGAAGGCGGCGCGGCCGAGGCGGCGTCGCCCGACGTCGACGACCCCAGCCGCGACGCGCCCGTTGCGGGCGGCGCTGGCCCGCGCTGACGCCTGCCGCTATACTTTGGCCCGATCCAGCGCCGATTTGCCTCTGCTTGCGGACGCTCTACAAATACCGCTAAATCCGAGACACGCATGCAACCCGGTTTCGATTTGGCGAAGCCGGGTTTTTTGTTGCCATGTCCTTGTTCGTCACGCCGCAGTCCATGCATTTCGAGGCGCCTCTGCCGCTGCAGAGCGGCGCCTCGATCGGTGGCTACGACCTCCGCTACGAAACCTACGGCCAGCTCAACGCCGAGCGCAGCAACGCCGTGCTGATCTGCCACGCGCTCAACGCCTCGCACCATGTGGCCGGGGTGTACGAAGGGCAGGAACGCAGCGAGGGCTGGTGGGACAACATGATCGGCCCCGGCAAGCCGGTCGACACCGACCGTTTCTTCGTCATCGGCATCAACAACCTGGGCTCGTGCTTCGGCTCCACCGGGCCGATGCACGTCAACCCCGCCACGGGCCGCGCCTGGGGTGCCGACTTTCCGGTGGTGACGGTGGAAGACTGGGTCAACGCGCAGGCGCGTCTGCTCGATCGCCTGGGCATCGGCTCACTGGCCGCCGTCATGGGGGGCAGCCTGGGCGGCATGCAGGCGCTCAGCTGGACGCTGCAATACCCCGAGCGCGTGCGCCACGCCGTGGTGGTGGCCAGCGCGCCCAACCTGTCGGCCGAGAACATCGCCTTCAACGAGGTGGCGCGGCGCGCCATCGTGACCGACCCGGACTTCCATGGCGGCCACTTCTATGCTCAGGGTGTGCTGCCGCGGCGCGGCCTGCGCATCGCCCGCATGATCGGCCACATCACCTACCTGAGCGACGACGTGATGAACGAGAAGTTCGGCCGCGAACTGCGTCAGGCCGTGGCCCAGCACGCCAGCGGCTACCGCTTCAGCACGCAGGACGTGGAGTTCCAGATCGAGAGCTACCTGCGCTACCAGGGCGACAAGTTCAGCGAATACTTCGACGCCAACACCTACCTGCTGATCACCCGCGCGCTCGACTACTTCGACCCGGCGCGCGCCGTCGGCGGCGACCTGACGGCGGCGCTGGCGCACACGAGGGCGCGCTTTCTGCTGGTCAGCTTCAGCACCGACTGGCGTTTTTCGCCTGCGCGCTCGCGCGAGATCGTGCGCGCGCTGCTGGAAAACCGGCGCGACGTCAGCTACGCCGAGATCGACGCCCCGCACGGGCACGACGCCTTCCTGCTGGACGATCCGCGCTACATGGGCGTGGTGCGCTCGTACTTCGCGCGCATCGCGCAGGAGCTGAAGGCATGAGCGCGCCGGGCCGCTCCCAAGCGCGAATCCCGCAGCGCGTCAGAGCGGAGGGATACCGAATGAGCGCGCCGGGCCGCTCCCAAGCGCGAATCCCGCAGCGCGTCAGCGCGGAGGGATGCCGAATGAGCGCGCCGGGCCGCTCCCAAGCGCGAATCCCGCAGCGCGTCAGCGCGGAGGGCACTCCGGTGAGCGCGCCGGGCCGCTCCCAAGCGCGAATCCCGCAGCGTGCAGCGCGGAGGGATGTTCCATGAGCGACGAACCGATCCGCCGCGTCATCGCCGGTCTGGTGCCCGAGGGTGCGCACGTGCTCGACCTGGGCTGCGGCGATGGCGCGCTGCTCGACCATCTGCTGCGCCAGCGCCGCTGCACCGGCTACGGCATCGAGATCGACGACGCCAACGTGCTGGCCTGCGTGCAGCGCGGCGTCAACGTGCTGCAGCTCAACCTGCACCAGGGCCTGGCCGCCTTCCAGGACCAGAGCTTCGACGTGGTGCTGCAGATCGACACCCTGCAGCACCTGCGCAACGCCGAGGTCATGCTGCGCGAAACCGCGCGCGTGGGGCGCATCGGCATCATCGCCTTCCCCAACTTCGCCCACT
>CAUJIM010000054.1 GCA_963205335.1 Pseudomonadota bacterium | reverse complement strand
CAGCACGTCGATCCGCGCAGGCGGCAGGTTGGCCAGCACTCGCTCACGCGCACAGCCCGACAGGCCCGTCACCTGCCAGGGCGAAGGCCCCCGCAGCGCATAGGTGAACTGCAGCAGGCGCCCGCCCGGCGCCAGCGTCTGCGCCCCGGCCTGCAGGATGCGCTGACGCAGCTGCGGCGGAATCGACAGCAGCGGCAGGCCGGACACGATGCAGTGCACCGGCCGGGGCGCGCCATCGTCGCCGCGCGGCCAGTCGGGTGCGCGCTGCAGCAGGGCCAGCTCGGCGGCATCGCCCTGCACCACCCGCACCTGCGGGAAGCGCTGCGCCAGGTGCCGCGCCAGCACCGGCGACTGTTCGATCACCACCAGACGTTGAGGCGCCACACCGCGCGCCAGCAGGGCGGCGGTGATGACGCCGGTGCCACCGCCCAGCTCGACCACCAGGCCCGGCGCGTCGGGATCGACCCAGGCCGCCATGCGCGCCGCCAGCTGGGACGAGCTGGCGCAGATGGCCCCCACCCGGGCCGGCTGCGCCACCAGGGCGCGCAGGAACAGCGAGTGCGACGAGCCGTTGACGACCTGCTCTACGGCCCGGCGCATGCGCAGTACGCCGGCGCGCGCGGCCCGCAGGGTCAGCAGCGGTGCCGCCCTGGCCGGACCACGGCGGCGCGCCAGCCGGACCACGGCGCGCACGCCAGGGCGCTGCGGCACGTCGGCAGCGCCGGACGAAGAAGGATCGGACACGCTCATGGTTCGACCGTTCAACGCCCGAAGATGCCGCGCAGCAGGTTGCCCGGGTTGAGCAGGATCTGCGCCGGCGAGCCGTCGTCCGGCCGGGGCTCGGCGCCTTGCCCGGTGGCACCGGCGCTGGCGCCGCCGCCCGGCCGGGCACCGCGCATGGCGGCACCGCTGTCGCCCAGCATGGCCATGGTGTGGGCCTTGACGCGCACGCGCACCGCCCATTCGGGCTCCCAGCGCGCCTTCGGGTCGGCCGGACGGGGCGGGTGCACGATGTGGCTCTCGCCCCCGAAGGCCATCATGCGCAGCATGGGGGTGGCGTCGCTGCCGCCGGCGGCGAAGATGCCGCGCGGAATGGCGCACTGGGTGACGTCGGCCCCCAGCAGCACGCGCTCACGCACCCAGCGCTCGATGGTGGCGTTGGGCAGGTAGTCGAACAGGCCCATGCCGGTGTCCGGCGTTTCGGCGCTGGACCACAGGATCATGTCGTCGCCGGCCGACGCCATGGCGTGCAGATAGTAGGCGCGCGCATGGGGCACGGCGCGCCATTGGGTGGCGATGCTGTCCTGCACGCCGCCGCTGGGGCTGAGCTCGATCGGCGGCATCAGGTCCTGGGCGCTGCCCAGAGTGAACTTCATCGACGCCGGCACCCCTTCGCCCAGCACCTGGTGTTCGCCCACCAGCGAGCTGCCGCGCGGCACCGCCGCCTGGCTGCGTTCGTTGGGATACAGCACATGGCCCGGGCCGACGCGCGCGCCGCGTTCGGGCACCACGCGCCCGGCAAAGGCCTGCGCCAGCTGTGCCGCGCCGGCCTGGGCCAGATCGATCACGCGCGGCTGGCCGGCGCGCACCTCGGGCCCGCAACCCCAGTAGATCAGCAGGCGCCCGCGCGGCGGCTGGCGCGTGTACTCCTCGGGCATGTCGCCCGGCTCGGAGGGCGCGCGGGGTTCGGCACGCGGCGGCAGCAGCGGCAGGCTGTCGCCCATGCGCATGCCGGGCGGGATGGCCTGGCGTGCCTCGACACCGGGGCGCAGGCTGTTGTGCAGCGCGATGTCGACGATGCGCGGCGGCATCACCGCCGCACCGCGCGCCATGCCGTAGTGCGGCGGC
Organism: Pseudomonadota bacterium; assembly: GCA_963205335.1. GTDB lineage: Bacteria > Pseudomonadota > Gammaproteobacteria > Burkholderiales > Burkholderiaceae_C > Comamonas_C. The sequence continues at coordinate 2,221 of CAUJIM010000054.1, read as the reverse complement.
CCGCCCATGCCGGCGGGTGCGCTGCTGCCCAGCATGCCCATCAGGCCGCCGGCCGCGCCCAGCTCCATCTCGGGCATGCCGGCCATGCCGCCGCCGGTGGACAGGTCGATCCACAGCTGCGCCCTGGGCGCGCGCGCGGCCTGCGCCGAGGCGACGCCCGCCACACCCCCACCCAGGGCGGCCAGCAGCAGCACATGTCGGACGAGCGATGGCACCAGGCTCATGATGGGATTCCTGCGTTCGTTTCGGTGATGTGGCGCACACGCCGTGCGGACGATGGTTCAGTGTATGCCGATCGGGCGCCGTGCAGCGCATTCGGGCCCCTGCATCATCCGCCGCGCAGCCGCTCGATCAGCCCGTTGAGCTCGTCCAGCGACGCGAACTGGATCACCACTTCGCCCGCCTGGGCCGCCGCGCCGCCGCGCCGGCCGCTTTTTCTGACCCGCACCTCGACCTGCGCCAGCAGCAGGTCGGACAGCTCCTCCTCCACCCGCCGCACGTCGCCCGACTTGTCGGGCGCGCGCGCGCGCTGGCGCGGCGCCGTCAGGTTGAATTCGGCCGACAGCTTGCGCGCCAGCGCCTCGGTTTCGCGCACGCTGAGCTGGCGCGCCGCCACCTGGTGGGCCGCGGTGATCTGCGCCGCGCCTTCCAGCGCCAGCAGCGCGCGCGCGTGGCCCATGTCCAGGTCGCCGGCCATCAGCATGGTCTGCACCGGTTCGGAAAGCTGCAGCAGGCGCAGCAGGTTGCTGGCGGCGCTGCGGCTCTTGCCGACCGCCTGTGCGGCCTGCTCGTGGGTGAGGCCGAACTCCTCGACCAGGCGCCGGATGCCCTGGGCTTCTTCCAGCGGGTTGAGGTCTTCGCGCTGAATGTTTTCGATCAGCGCCATGGCGGCGGCGGCCTCGTCGGGCACGTCGCGCAACAGCACCGGCACCTCGGTCAGGCCCGCCAGACGCGCCGCGCGAAAGCGCCGCTCGCCGGCGATGATTTCGTACGATGCTCCCGAAAATGTAGCTGCTGGCGCTTGTCCATCAAGCCCCGAGGCCGGTTTTGGCCCGGCAATGCGGCGCACCAGGATGGGCTGCATGATGCCCTGGCTCTTGATGCTTTCGGCCAGCTCGTAGAGCGCGCCTTCGTCCATGCGCGTGCGCGGCTGGTACTGGCCGGGAGCGAGCTGCTCCAGCGCCAGCATCATCGGCGTGCCGGCCGGGGTGGCGGCGCCGGCGCCCTCGGCGCCGTCGCCGTTCGGGCTGGGGCCCAGCAGCGCGTCCAGGCCGCGGCCGAGGCCCTTGGGTTTTCTGGTGACCATGGTCGATCGATCTCCCGTACGGTGCGCGGTCGACCGGTTCACGACCGCTTGGGCGCCAGGTCGAGCGGCACCGGGCGGGTCAGGATTTCGGGCCGCAGCACGGCGTCGAGCTGCTCGCGCGTCATCAGGCCGCGCTTGAGGACTTCGTCGTACACGCTGCCGCCGCTGGCATGTGCGGCCTGCGCCACTTCGGTGGCGTGGGCGTAGCCGATGTAGGGGTTGAGCGCGGTGACGATGCCGATCGAGTGCGTCACCGTGTCGTGCATGCGCTGCACGTTGGCGCTGATGCCGCGCACGCAGCGGTCGGCCAGCGTGCGGCAGCCGGCCGACAGGTGTTTGACGCTCTTGAACAGGCTGTGCGCGATCACCGGCTCGAAGGCGTTGAGCTGCAGCTGCCCGGCCTCGGCGGCGAAGGTGACCGTCACGTCGTTGCCGATCACCTCGTAGGCGATCTGGTTGACCACTTCGGGGATCACCGGGTTGACCTTGCCCGGCATGATGGACGAGCCGGCCTGCACCGCCGGCAGGTTGATCTCGCCCAGGCCGGCGCGCGGGCCGCTGGACAGCAGGCGCAGGTCGTGGCAGGTCTTGGACAGCTTGGTGGCCACGCGCTTCAAGACGCCCGACAGCTGCACGAAAGCGCCGCAGTCCTGCGTCGCCTCGATCAGGTTGGGCGCGGTGGCCAGCGGGATGCCGGTGATGGCGCGCAGGTGCGCGATCACCTTGGCGGCATAGTCGGGGTGGGCGGTGATGCCGGTGCCGATGGCCGTCGCCCCCATGTTCAGTTCACAGATCAGTTGCTGCGCCTCGCGCAGGCGCTGCTCGTCCTCGCCCAGCATGACGGCGTAGGTGCCGAACTCCTGCCCCAGCGTCATCGGCACCGCGTCCTGCAGCTGGGTGCGGCCCATCTTGAGC
>CAUJIM010000053.1 GCA_963205335.1 Pseudomonadota bacterium | reverse complement strand
GGGGCGGCTCTTCGCCGAGGCGATCGAGAACGCGCCGCCCGAACCGGCGGCGGCGCTGCGCGTGCAGGGCGTCGATGCGCCACGCGTCTTCCTCTACGCCACGCTGCCGCAGGTGCTGCCGCAGCTCATGAGCTACACGCTCTATCGCTGGGAGAACAACATCCGTGCCGCGACCATCCTCGGCGTCGTCGGCGCCGGGGGCCTTGGGCAGTTGCTGATGTTCCACATGGGGCTGTTCCAGATGAACAAGACGGCGACGGTGCTGGCGGCGATGCTGCTGCTCGTGGCACTGGTGGATGCGGCGAGCTTCGGCTTGCGGCGATGGATGACGCGGTGAACATGGGCGTGCGGGCACCCTCACCCCGGCCCTCTCCCGCGCCGCGGGAGAGGGAGCTGACCGCCGGTGCGCGGGGGAGCGAAGCCGCGCGCATCGGCCTCTTCTTCAACTTCGACTGGGATGCGCTGGGCATGCGGCGCCAGGGCGCGGGGTGGCGCTTCGACGAGGCCGGTTTCGACCTCTTCTCCTTCCCGAGCAACGTGCGGCTGCTGACCTTCGACCTGCGGCGCTTTGCACAGGCGCAGGCACGGCGCGGGCGGGTGCGCGGCTGGGTCGGCGTGAGTTCGCAGCACGAGCAGTTCGGTGCGCTGGCGGCGGCGCTCGTGGCCGAGGCGCTGGGCCTGCCGGGGACGCGGCCGGAGGCCATCCTCGCCGCGCAGCACAAGCTGCACGCGCGCCGCGTGCTGCAGCAGGTGGCGCCCGAGGCCAACCTGCGCTTTGCGCCGCTGGACCTCGCCTACGGCGACGACGTTCCCGAAGGCCTGCCGCTGCCGGCCTTCGTGAAGCCGGTGAAGGCGGCGTTCTCGGTGCTCGCGCGCGCCGTGCGGGTGCGCGGCGAGCTGCAGGCCCACACGCGCTTCGGGCGCGGCGAGCTGTGGATCATCCGCCGCCTCGTCGAGCCCTTCGAGCAGGTGGCGCGCGAGCGCCTACCCGGCGCCGGCACCGCGCACGCGCTGATGCTGGAAGAGCTGCGGCCGGCGTCGACGCCGCAGTACAACCTCGACGGCTGGGTCTTCGAGGGCCGCGTGCAGGCGCTGGGCGTGGTCGACGCGGTGATGGTGCCGGGCACGCAGGCCTTCATGCGCTGGGAGCTGCGCCGGCACGGCCGCGAGACGCTGCAGGCGCGGGCGCTCGACGTGGCGCAGCGCTTCCTCGCAGCGATAGGCTTCACGCACGGGCTCTTCAACATGGAGTTCTTCCATGACCCGGCGAGCGACCGCCTGAGCGTGATCGAGTTCAACCCGCGCATGGCCTCGCAGTTCTCCGATCTCTACCTGCGCGTGCACGGCGTCGACCCGCACGCGATCGCGCTGGCGCTGGCCACCGGCACCGACCCGGCTCGGCTTCCGCGGCGCCAGCCGGTGGCGGCCATCGCCGCAAGCCTCGTCTACCGGACCTTCCCGGGCGAGGCCGCGCCGCCCATGCCCACGCGCGGGCAGCAGGCGCGACTGCAGCGCGCCTTCCCGCAGGCGCTTTGCTTCGCCTTCCCGCGCAGCGCGGGAGCGCGGGCGCGCGACGAGAAGTGGCTGGGAAGTTGGCGCCACGGCATCGTGCACCTGCACGCACAGGACGAGGGCGAGCTGCGCGAGCACGCGCTGCGCGCCAGCGCGCTGCTCGGCTGGCGCGCGCCCTATGCCGACGCGTGGACGGCGGCGCCCTCCGCCACGCTGCGGCCGGTTCCTGTCTCCGGAGTCTTTCGATGAACGATGTCTTCTCCCTCGCGCGCGCGGCGCGATTGCGTCTGGTCCGCCTGCTTCCGGCCGGACTGCCTCCGGCCGGCCGGCGCCTCGCCGGCCTGCGTCCGGCCAGCCGGCACCTCGCCGGCCTGTGGCTGGCCTCGACCCTGCTGCTCGGCGGCTGCGCCGGGCTCGTGACGCAGAACCCTGCCAGCACGCTGGAGCCGGTGAACGCCGTCGAGGCCGAAGGCGCCGAGCGCCTGATGCTGCAGGGCTACGACCTCGTCGCCTACTTCACCGAAGGCCGCGCGGTGCCGGGCGTGGCCGCGCATCAGAGCGTCTACGAGAAGGTGGCGTTTCGCTTCGCCAGCGCCGAGCACAAGGCGATGTTCGAGCGCGCGCCGACGAAGTACCTGCCGCAATTCGGCGGCTTCTGTGCAAGCGGCATGGTCTACGCGATTCCCTCGGGCGGCGATCCGACGGTGTGGCGCCTCATCGACGGCAGGCTCTACGTCTTCGGCGGCCAGGGCCCGAAGGAGGCCTTCGAGCTCGACCTGCCGGGCAACCTGAAGCTCGCCCATCACTACTGGGACACCGAGGTCGCCGGGCGCAACAGCGTGCTGCAGCGCATCTACCGCCTCGTCTTTCGCGTGCCGCACTTCGCCAGCAGCGAGGAACTGGCGCGCCGCGTCGCGCAGGCGAAGGCGGCCGGCAAGTAGTCCGGCGCACCTCGGCGCACTTCGGCGCACTTCAGCGCGCCTGGGCGATGCGCTCGGCCAGGCGCCACAGCGCCAGCCGGTGTGCGGCGACGAGCTCGTCGACGCGCGTTCCCGTGGCCGGGGCGTCAAGGCTTGCGGTCTCAGCCAGCGGCGGCTTCTGGCCCTGCGGGTCGACCAGGGTCCAGCGTGCCTGCAGGTGCACGCTGCGGCGGTCGGTGCCGACGTCGAGCGCAAGCAGTTCCACGCGCAGCCGGCG
>CAUJIM010000052.1 GCA_963205335.1 Pseudomonadota bacterium | reverse complement strand
CGCTCAGGCTGCCGGCACGAATTCCTTGCCAACCTGATCGTCGGGGATCTGCTTGTGGCTGCCGTCGCAATACGGCGCATTGCGCGTGTGTTTGCACTGGCACAGCCAGGCGTCGCCACTGTCCTTGGCGGTGAAGGCCAGTGGCGTGATGCCGGTGCCGCGGTGCGAGCCGTCGCAAAACGGCTGGCGTTTGGAACGCCCGCAGCGACACCAGTGGTACTCGCGACCGGCCTCCAGCGCGACGCGGATCGGCTTGTTCATTGCGACGACGGGATTGCTCATCGGACCCTCCATGGACTCAAGTGGAAAAAACCAGGCGCTATCTTGCCAAGCTTTCGCCCGGTTGTCCGACGGCCATGAGGGCGCCGTGCGCCCCTATGATCACGGATCGTACGAGTGGCGCCCCGTGTCGCGGCGCTCCTCGGTGTTCCAGATTCGAACAAGGGTGGCGGGATGCGGGTACCGATCATGAAGAGTTTGCCGATCTGGCTGGCTGGTGGCCTGGCAATGCTGCTCTGGGGCTGCGGCAGCGTGCGGCAGGCGCCAGCGGCGGTCGAGCAGGGCGTGGACGCACAGGGGACAAAGACGGTGACCGCGGCACCTGCGCCACTGGTGTGCTCCGGCCCGCGCTGTCCGATGCTGGGCGCAGCCTGGTCCGCCGATCGTCCGGGACTGGTGGTGCTGACAGTGGGTTTGCCCTACCAGAGCAGCGAGGTGACAGGCGCGGATTTCCACCTCGGGCCGGACGGCATCGTGCGTATACGCCTGCCGGTGCAGGGCAAGAGTCCCGCGCTCGGCTACCCGGCGACGTCGTTCGACGTGCCGCTGCGCCTGGTCTCGCAGATCGCGTACACGCCGCGCAGCTGGTTGCGGGTGCACACCGCCGATGGCCTGCGCGTGGATGAATCCATCGACACGGGCGAAGAACGCGCGCAGGCGGCCGACACCATGGCGACCTTTCTTTCCATGGTCCAGACGGCGGGTGGCAAGAGCGTTCCGGCCGTGGGTACGCCACGTGGCGGAGTGTTCGAACGGCTTGGGGTGGGGCAATAGGCTTTTCTTGGGTTGTACACGCGAGGGTCCGAAACGAAAAGCAAACGATCGCTGCCAAGGCGCCGGTTGAGGCGTCCGTGTTTTGAACCCAGGCCCGAGTTTCCGTATGGTTGGCCAGCAATCAGAAAACTGTGGATCTGGGCATTTCGCCAGTACCTCTTGAAACACTGCGGTGTTTGCGGGACTTCCGCTTGCGGCGTGTTGGAGCGACCGCAAAATCCGAGAACGTTCAATTCATGCTCAGATGCGCCGCCTTGCCTGCCTTGGCCATGGCCTCGTTTTCGCGCAGGATGACCCTGCCATAGTCCGCAGGGCCGGTGCCGACCGGCTCCACCACGGCTTCATGGAAGGTGGCGATGACCTCGGGTTTCTTGATGACTTCGGCGATTTCCTTGCTTATGCGCTCGATGGCGATTGGGGGCGTGCCTTTGGCTGCCAGTACCCCGACCACCACCGCAAAGTCGAAACCGGGTACCGTTTCGGCAATGGCCGGGACATCCGGCGCCTGCTTGGAACGTTCGCGTGCGTTGCTTGCCAACAGCTTGACTTGGCCGCTCTTGACGAAGCCCGCGACCGATGGCAGTGCGGTCACTGAAAATTCGACCTGCCCGCCCACCAGCGCAGGAGTGGACTGCCCCGAACCCTTGAACGGGATGTGGCGGATGTCGAGATTCAGCGCGGCCTTGAGCGCTTCCATGGTGAGGTGGTGCGTGCTGCCGATGCCGGACGATCCGTAGCTGTACTCGCCCGGTTTGCTCTTGACCGCCTGGAGAAACTCCTGGAACGTGCTTACCCCGGTCTTCGGGTGTGCAGCGACGAAGAGCGGCGAGGTTGCGATCAGCGAGACCGGCAGCAGCTCCTCGCCGATGCGCCAGGTGGCATTCTTGTTGATCTGCGGCGTGATCGACAGCATGGAGCCATCGGAGACGATAAAGGCGTGTCCATCGGTGGGCGAGCTTTGCAGCAGGGCCTGATAGGCCACCACGCCGTTGCCGCCAGGCTTGTTTTCCACGATGACGCTTTGCCCTATGCGCTCGGTGAGCTGCTGTGCCACCCAGCGCGCCACCGTGTCGGGCAGGCCCCCGGGCGAATACGGCACGATGAACTTCACCGGCTTGGTGGGATAGGACTGTGCCAGGGCCGCGACGGGCAGGTCCATGCACAGGGCCAGAGCGGTCAGGGTCGCGGTGCGTCGATTGATCATGGGTGTCTCCTGGTGTTGGCGGATCGCGTTGGTTGATGGAGGCCGATTCAGGTCAGCGGACTTCGCTTGCGCATAGATAATTAGTGACCTAAGATGACCGCATTCTTCGTACAGTCTTGCGTGTTGTCAAGGCGAGCAATCCCGGGTGAGGGTGCGAGAGGGCGAATCACTTCATGGCGTCGGAAATTCACTTTCAATCCTTGGTGGTGTCTCGCGCGGAGCCGGCCGCTGCCGGCATTCGGCTGTTCGAGTTTCGCAGCGCCGACGGCGCGGACTTGCGGTCGTTCGACGCCGGCGCGCATGTCAAGGTACGCACGCCTTCCGGGCATGTACGCCAGTATTCGCTGTCCAACGACCCACGCGAGCGCGACCGCTATGTCATCGCCGTCAAGCGCGAAGGCGACGGACGGGGAGGCTCGCGCAGCATGGTCGACCAGGTGCAGGTGGGCGATCGCCTGGAGGTGGGCGAACCGGAAAACCTGTTCGCGCTCGATGAGCACGGGCATGGCTTCGTGCTCATCGCGGGGGGCATAGGCATCACGCCGGTGCTGGCAATGGCGCGCACCCTGTTGTCGCGCGAGCAGCCCTTCACGCTGTACTACCTGACGCGCGATGCCGCCAGCACTGCGTTCCTGGACGTGGTCACGGCACCCGGCATGCGCGGGCACGTCGTCCTGCACCACGACGAAGGGGATCCGGACAAGGCCTATGACCTCTGGCCCGTACTGGAGAAGCCCGGTTCGCTCGCCGGGCGCCACCTGTACTGCTGCGGCCCGCGCGGGCTGATGGACGCGGTGCGCGACATGACCGGGCACTGGCCCGGCAGCAGCGTCCACTTCGAAACATTCGGCGCGGACACGAAGCCGCGCGCAGACGATCGGCCATTCGTGGTGCGCCTGGCGCGGTCCGGCATGGCCTTTCAGGTGCCGGCGGGGCAGTCCATTCTCGACGTGGCGCGCACGCACGGGGTACGGGTCGCAAGTTCCTGCGAGAGCGGTACCTGCGGCACCTGCAAGACAAGCCTCCTGGCGGGCGAGGCCGATCACCGGGATCTGGTGCTTCTGGAAGAGGAGAAGGCCGGAAACATCATGGTCTGCGTCTCGCGCGCCATCTCGGACGAACTGGTACTCGACCTGTGACGCGCAATCCCCTGCGCTTGGGCGTGCTCGGCATGGGACGGGCCTTCACGCTGATGTTGCCCACGTTCCTGGGTGATGCGCGGGTGCGACTGGTGGCGGCGTTCGACCCGCGGCCATCGGCGCGTGCGGCATTCGAATCGGCATTGGGCGGGCGTGCCTGCGAAAGCGAGGAGCAGGTCTGCGCCGACCCTGAAGTGGAATGGGTCTACATCGCCACGCCGCACCAGATGCATGTGGCGCACGTCACGCTCGCCGCCGCGCACGGCAAGCACGTACTGGTGGAAAAGCCGCTGGCGATCTCGCTCGAGGACGGGCTGAGGATGGTGGACGCCTGCCGCGCCGCGGGCGTCTGGCTGGTCGTGGGGCACAGCCACAGTTTCGACGCGCCGGTGGCGCTCGCGCGGCGCCTGATCGACGAGGGCCGCCATGGCGCTGTGCGCATGATCGAGGCGCTGCAGTACACCGATTTCCTGTACCGGCCGCGCAGGGCCGAGGAACTGGATACCCGGCAAGGGGGCGGCGTGGTATTCAGCCAGGGAGCGCACCAGGTCGACGTCGCACGCCTGCTGGGCGGTGGAATGGTCGATTCGGTGAGTGCGCGGCTGGGCCGCTGGGATGCGACCCGGCCTACCGAAGGCGCCTACAGCGCGCTCCTCAGTTTTCGCGGCGGTGCGTTTGCCTCGCTCTCCTACAACGGGTACGGCTACTTCGACACCGATCGCTGGATGGACGGCATGAGCGAGCTGGGAATACCCAAGGCAGCGAACGCGCACCAGACGGCCCGCGCCCGATTGCAGGCGGCGAATGACGAATCGAGCGAGACGGCGCTCAAGTCGGAGCGCAGCTTCGGCGGTACGGCTTTCCAGATGCCAACGCTGGAACTGCCCATGGTCAGTCAGCACTTCGGCCCGGTGATCGTGAGCTGTGACGCCGCCGACCTGCGCATTACGCCTTGGGGCGTGGAGATCAACGATGTCCGCGGCACCGAGTTGCTGCGCCCGCCCTTGCCCGCTGCGCCGCGCGGCGAGGTGATCGACGAAATCTGGCGCGCCGCGCGAGATGGCCAGGCGCCGCTGCATGATGGACAATGGGCGCTCGCGACCCTCGAGGTGTGTTTGGCGATGCTGGCTTCGGACGCCGGCAGGCGCGACGTACCTCTCATGCACCAGGTCGCACTCGGGCACCAAAGACATGGCCAGGGCTGATCACAAAGGCACCGAAGTACTGCTGCACCACTGGCGCGAGATCATGCCCAAAGACCGCCTGGCGCATCTGGTCCGCGACGTGGCGCGGATGCAGATGCGGGCATTGCAGGCACGGCTCGCGGCACACGGCGTGCCGTTCGGTCACTGGACCTTTCTGCGCATTCTCTGGGTGACCGACGGGCTCACCCAGCGTGAGCTGAGCGAGGCGGCCGGCGTGATGGAACCGACCACCTTCAGCGCCGTCAAGGCGATGGCGAGCGAGGGTCTGGTCGAGCGCAGGCAACTCGCAGGCAACCGCAAGAACATGCACGTCTTCCTGACCGACAGGGGGCGCGCTCTGGAGCCACTGCTGGTGCCGCTTGCCGAGGAAGTCAACGCGATCAGCGTGCAGGGCATGAGCCCGCGTACCGTGGCGCTGGTGCGCACGGTCCTGCTCGGCATGATCGAGCGCCTGGCCGCCGAGGAGGATGCCGCGGCCGCGCACCGCGAAGGTCAGATCACGTAGCTTTCGTACGTCGCCGGATGGAAGATCTCGTCGACGGAGAGCCGCCGCGCCGACAACCCCTGCGCGTAGTGGTGGCGCAGAAAGGTCTCGATGGTCGCGCGGTTGGGCGCCACCCCGTAGGACCAGTAGTCCTCGCCCATGGCCTCGCGCGCGGCCTTGAGTTGCTCTTCGACGAAGGGCAGGGTGACCTTGGTGGCCGAGGTGTCCGAGAGCGCCTCCAGGGCGGCCGTCTTGGCCTGCGAGAACGCCTTGAACACGGCGGCCGGCAGCCAGGGATGGGCCTCGGCCAGACTCTTGCGGATGCCGACGACGTGCATGATGGGGAACACCTTGGTGCGGCGGTAGTAGTCCTTGGCGACGGCCGTCGGGTCGTCGAACAGCCAGCCCACCTTCGGGTCGCGCAGCACATGGGCGCTCGGTGGGCGCGGGGCCATGAAACCATCGATCTCGCCGCGGGCGAGCATCTCGGAGATGGTGGTGTCGGCCGGCGCCGTGTCCAGGCGCACGCCGGGCGGCAGGCGCAGCGCAACCTTCTCGGGCCGCCCCGGGGTTTCTATCCCGCCGCGCACCCAGTGGACGTCTTCGGGATGGACGCCGTAGTCGTCCTGCAGCAGCGCACGCGCCCAGACGTTGGCGCTCAACTGGTATTCGGGCAGGCCGACGCGCTTGCCTTTCAGGTCCTGGGGGGTCTTGATCCTGTCCTTGCGCACGTAGATCGAAGTGTGGCGAAAGGCACGCGAGAGGAATACCGGCACCGCGACGTATGGACAGTCGCCATTGGCGGTCTTCACCGCGTAGCTGGAAAAGGAGAGTTCGCTGATGTCGAAGTCCTGGCTGCGCATCGCGCGAAAGAACATCTCCTCGGGGTAGAGCGTCATGTACACGGGGTCGACGCCGTCGATGCGCACGCGCGCATCGAGCAGGGCGCGTGTGCGGTCGTAGTCGCCCATGGCGATGGACAGTTGCAACTTGCTCATCAGGCGTCCACCGTCGGCGAAGGTTCATCTGCGTGGCGGTCGGTGGCGGCGCCATACCCGATGGGGATGGCCTCGTAGGTGCGCCAATCCACGGTCTTGGGCAGGACGGCCTGGTAGGAACTGACGCCGGCAGGAATCGCGGCAGCGCCCGTGCCGATGGCCGGCCGGCCATTCTCCACGTCGCGCGCGGCTTCGATCATCTGCTTGCGGAACTCGACGATCGCCACGTCGCTCGCGCCCAGGCGCTCCTTGCTGCGATCGGCGATCGGCCCCATGCTGACCCACATCGCCACGTCCTGGTTGGGGAAGCCGGTGATGCCGGTGTAGTTGCCGGCCTTCATCGCCTGGCGGTCCTGCCAGTAGTTGTTTTCGGCGTTGCGCAGGGGCCGGTAGCGCGAGTCCAGGTCGATGCCTACCATCTGCCCGAGGAACTTGCGCCAGGTGAGGGTCTCGGGCACGGTCGCGGCACTGCCCCAGGCGATGAAGTGAAACGCCGTGGTCTCGTCGTCCACGGGTACGTTGACATTGGCCACGTTGTACAGGTTGTTGGGCGGAATCAGCACCGAAAAAGGCGCGACGAAGACGGTCGAACGCACGTAGTCGTGCGTTGCCGCATCCTTGATCGGGCGCCGGATCGCGGCATAGCGAAAGCCCCATGGGTGGTGCTGCACCTGCAGCCTGGGCATCTTGTCGGTCGAAGGGCGCAGCCACTTCTGTCCCGTCGCCTCGGCGCCCTGCACGCGCGCCGGCACCATGTCGGACGAGTGCAGACTGGAACTGTGGGCGGAGTCGATCGCGCCTTCGAGCACCTGCGCCCAGTTGCAGGGCAGGATCACCTTCGCGATCGAGACCCGTGTGTCGGCCGTCGGCGCCCAGGGCGGCGGCGTGAATTCGGGCACGGCATCCTGCGGGCCGAACCAGCCCCAGACGATTCCGCCCCATTCCTTGACGGGATAGGCCTTGTGCTTGACCTTCTGCGCGAAGCCGCTGCTCTCGGGCTCGGAAACCATCTCCAGCACGTTGCCTGCGGTGTCCATCTTCCAGCCGTGGTAGATGCAGCGCAGGCCGCATTCCTCGTTGCGGCCGTAGACCAGCGAGGCGCCGCGGTGCGGGCATTTCTCGTCGAGCACGCCCACCTTGCCCGCGGTATCGCGAAAGACGACGAGGTCCTCGCCGTACACCCGCGCCTTCACCGGCGCGCCGTCGGGTTCCTGCACTTCCTCGGTCAGGCACACGGGGGTCCAGTGCTGCCGCATCAGCCTGCCCATGGGGGCACTGCCCACTACGCGGCACAGCAAATCGTTTTCGGCGGTCGTCAACATGGCGCAAAAGCTCCTCGGGACTGGTGGTGCGCCCGATTATTATTTGGTCCCTAAGTATTTGCAAGCCCCTCCGGGGAGCCGCCGGTTGCCCGCGCCGCCGGGGCGCGCTACAGCAGCTTCTTGACCAGCACCTGGCTCTTGCGGTCCCAGTTGTACTTGCGCTTGCGCGCCTCGGGCAGCCAGTCGGGGTCGACCGGCGAAAAGCCGCGCTTGAGGAACCAGTGCATGGTGCGCGTGGTGAGCACGAAGATGCTGGCCAGGCCCATCTCGCGGGCACGCTGCTCGATGCGCTTGAGCAGCTTCTCGCCGTCGCCCGTGCCCTGGCTGTCGGGCGAGACGGTGAGCGCGGCCATCTCGGCGGTCTTTTGCTCGGGGTAGGGGTAGAAGGCGGCGCAGCCGAAGATCACGCCGTCGTGCTCGATCACCATGTAGCTGGCAATGTCGCGCTCGATCTCGGTGCGGTTGCGCTTGACCAGGGTGCCGTCGCGCTCGAAGGGCTCGATCAGCCGGATGATGCCGCCGACGTCGTCGATCGTCGCCTCGCGCAGCTCCTCGAGTTTCTCGTCGATCACCATCGTGCCGATGCCGTCGTGCACGTAGATCTCCAGCAGCAGCGAGCCATCGACGGCGAACGGCAGGATGTGGCTGCGCTCGACGCCGTGCTCGCAGGCCTGCACGCAGCGGCGCAGGTAGAACGCCGGGTCGGTGGGCAGGTGCGGCTCGGGCAGCTCGGCGAGCATGCGCCGCGCGGTGGCGAGCGTGATCTCGGTGTCGATCGGGTTGTCGTCGCCCTCGGGCTCGAGCGGCTTTTCGCGCAGGCCGGGAATCTCGGTGAGGAGCAGCAGCTTGTCCGCCTGCAGCTCGCCCGCCACGCGGGTGGCGACCTCTTCCATGCTCAGGTTGAAGGCCTCGCCCGTGGGCGAGAAGCCGAACGGCGAGATCAGCACCAGCGCCTGCGAGTCGAGAGCGCGCTGTATGCCCTCCACGTCGACCTTGCGCACCCTGCCGGTGTGCTGGAAGTCGACGCCGTCGACGATGCCTATGGGCTGCGCGGTGAGGAAGTTGCCCGAGATGACGCGCACGCGCGCGTCGGCCATCGGCGTGTTGGGCAGGCCCTGGCTGAACGCGGCCTCGATCTCGTAGCGCAGCTGGCCCGCGGCCTCCTGCGCGCAATCGAGCGCCACCGGGTCGGTCACGCGCAGGCCCTTGTAGTGGCGCGGCTTGTGGCCCTTCAGGCGCAGCTGCTCGTCGACTTGCGGGCGAAAGCCGTGCACCAGCACGATCTTGACGCCCATCGCCTGGATCAGCGCCAGGTCCTGCACCGTGTTCTGCAGCTTGCCCGCGGCCACCGCCTCGCCGGTCAGGCCGACGACGAAGGTCTGGTGGCGGAACTTGTGGATGTAGGGCGCGACCGAGCGGAACCAGGGAACGAAGGTGAAGTTGAAGACGGTGGACATGGGTGTCTAGCGGCGGACGTAAGGGGAGGGGCCTGCACCACCCGGCGCGCGGCGGGCTATCGCAATGGTAGCTTCAAGCGCGCGGCAGGCGTGCGCTGCCGGCACATTTGCCTGCGAGAGGCGGAGCGGGCACCGGTTCACAGCCAGCCTGCGCGGCGAAAGCGCCAGTACAGCACGCCCGTGGCGGCCACGATCAGCCCCAGCGCCATCGGATAGCCCCAGGCCCACTTGAGTTCCGGCATGCGCTCGAAGTTCATGCCCCAGATGCCGGCCATGGCGGTGGAGACGGCGAAGATCGCCGCCCACGCCGCCAGGCGCTTGGTGGTCTCCGACTCTTCGATGGCGACCATGGACAGGTTGACCTGGATGGCGGTGCCTATGGTTTCGCGCATGGCCTCGATCGCGGCATGGATGCGCGCCAGGTGGTCCTGTACGTCGCGGAAGTATTCCTGCAGGTGCAGGCATGCCGCGGGCACACGGCCGCCGTGCAGCTTGCCCGCGGCGTCGCTCAGCGGCGTCACGGCGTGGCGCATCTGCGCCACGCGGCGCTTGAGCTCGTACAGGCGCTGGATTTTCTCGTGGGCCGAGCCGCGCTCGAAGATCGTGTCCTCGATCGCCTCCAGCTCGGTCTCGAGCGCGTCGAGCGGCGGAAAGTAGCGGTCCACCACCGCGTCCATCAGCGCGTAGAGCACGAAGCCCGCGCCCTGGCGCAGGTGCTCGGGTTCGCGCTCGCAGCGCTCGCGCACGCCCAGGAAATGGCTCGGGCTGCGGCTGCGCACCGACACGACGAAGTTGGGCCCGACGAAGATCGCCAGCTCGCCCCACACCGGTTCGCCGTGCTCGAGCTCGGGCAGCTTCATCACGACGAACAGGGTCGAGCCGTATTCCTCGATCTTGGGCCGCTGGTGGCCGTGGCTCGCGTCCTCCACGGCCAGTTCGTGCAGCCCGAACTCCTGCTGCACCTGGCGCAGCTCTTCGTCGGTGGCGTCGCGCAGCGCCACCCAGACGAAGCAGCCGGGCCGCAGCAGCCATTGGTCTATGGCCTCCATGGTGATGTCGGCCAGCTTGCGCCCGTCCTCGTAGGCCACGCAGTTGATCAGCATGCGGTGCTCCGTTGTTCAGCGGGTGGCATCTTCCCACAGCCTCCGTGCCGCCGGAACGTCCGGGCGGGGCACGCAGGCGGCTTGGGATAATCGCCGCCCCCATGCCGCTCGCCATCACCTTCCCCGAATCCCTCCCCGTTTCCGCGCGCCGCGACGAGATCATGGCCGCGATGCGCGCGCACCAGGTCATCATCGTCTGCGGCGAGACGGGCTCGGGCAAGACCACGCAGCTGCCCAAGATCGCCCTGGCGCTGGGGCGGGGCCGGTGCAACGCGAAGGAGGGCGAGCGCGGCCGGCTGATCGGCCACACGCAGCCCCGGCGCATCGCGGCCAGCAGCGTGGCCAGGCGCATCGCCGAGGAGCTGAAGACGGCGCCGGGCGAGGTGGTGGGCTACAAGGTGCGCTTTGCCGACACGCTGGACAAGGGCGCGTCGGTCAAGCTGATGACCGACGGCATCCTGCTGGCCGAGACCCAGGGCGACCCGCTGCTGCAGGCCTACGACACCCTGATCATCGACGAGGCGCACGAGCGCAGCCTGAACATCGACTTCCTGCTCGGCTACCTCAAGCAGATCCTGCCGCGCCGGCCCGACCTGAAGGTGGTGGTGACCTCGGCCACCATCGACGCCGAGCGCTTCGCGCGGCACTTCGCCGGCGCCGATGGCGCGAGCGCCCCGGTCATCATGGTCTCGGGCCGCACCTACCCGGTGGAACTGCGCTGGCGGCCCTGGGAGGAGAAGAAGGACCACGACCTGAACGACGCCATCGCCGAAGGCGTGGACGAGCTCTGGCAGGGTGGTGCGGGGGGCGACATCCTGGTCTTCCTGCCCGGCGAGCGCGAGATCCGCGAGGCGGCCGACCACCTGAGAAAGCACCTGCAGCACGCGCCCGTGCTCCGGAGCGCCGAGGTGCTGCCGCTGTTCTCGCGCCTGTCGCAGGCCGAGCAGGACCGCATCTTCGACGCGCACCACCAGCGGCGCATCGTGCTGGCCACCAACGTGGCCGAGACATCGCTCACGGTGCCAGGCATCAGATACGTGATCGACGCAGGCACGGCGCGCGTCAAGCGCTATTCCTTCAGGAGCAAGGTGGAGCAGCTGCTGGTCGAGCCCATCAGCCAGGCCGCGGCCGACCAGCGCGCCGGGCGCTGCGGGCGCGTGGCCCACGGCATCTGCCTGCGGCTGTACGCGCAGGACGACTACGACCAGCGCCCGCGCTTCACCGACCCGGAAATCCTGCGCTCGTCGCTGGCCGGCGTGATCCTGCGCATGAAGGCGCTGGGCCTGGGCGACGTGGTGCATTTCCCCTTCCTGGAGGCGCCCTCGGGCCGTGCCATCGCCGACGGCTACCAGCTCCTGCAGGAACTGGGCGCGGTGGACGAGCGCGGCGCGCTGCAGCCCATGGGCCGCGAGCTTGCGTGCCTGCCGCTCGATCCGCGCGTCGGCCGCATGATCCTGGAGGCGCGCGGGCGGGGCGCGATGGCCGAGGTGCTGGTGATCGCCGCCGCGCTGTCGGTGCAGGACGTGCGCGACAGGCCGCTCGAGGCGCAGGCGCAGGCAGACCAGGCGCACGCCAAGTTCGACGACGAGAAGAGCGAGTTTTCCGGCTATGTGCGGCTGTGGCAGTGGCTGTCGGACGCGCGCGGCGGCAAGGCGGTGGCAACGAGCCGCAAGGAGATGGCGGCGCAGCGGCCGGCAGCGGCGAACACGCGTCACCAGGCGTTCTTGCCGGTGGAAAAACGCGGCCGGCCCTCACCCCCGCCCCCTCCCGGAGGGAGGGGGAGCGACGACCCGGGGGCGCGGGCTGCTCTGCCTCTCCCGCACGCGGGAGAGGGCAGGGGTGAGGGCGACACCCACAAGCTCAGCAACCGCCAGTGGGAGCAATTGCTGCGGCAGAACTACCTGAACATCCGCCGCGTGCGCGAGTGGCGCGACATCCACTCGCAGCTGCTCACCGTGGTCAGGGAACAGAAGTGGCAGCTCAACGCGCAGCCCGCGGGCTACGAGGCGGTGCACCTGTCCATGCTCTCGGGGCTGCTGGGCAACGTCGGCTTCAAGGGCGAGGAGAGCGACGCGTACCTGGGCGCGCACGGCATCCGCTTTCATCCGCACCCGGGCGCGCACCTCTCCAAAAAGCCCGGGCGCTGGATCGTCGCCGCCGAGCAGGTGCAGACCTCGCGCCTGTACGGCCGGGGCATCGCCGCGATCGAGCCGCAGTGGCTGGAGGAAGTCGGCGCCCACCTCCTGAAGAAGCAGCTGCTGGACCCGCACTGGTCCAAGAAGCAGGCGGACGTGGTGGCCCTGGAGCGCGCCACGCTCTACGGCCTGGTGGCCTACAACAACCGGGGGGTGAGCTACGGCCGTGTCGACCCGCAGGAGGCGCGCCAGCTCTTCATCCGCAGGGCGCTGGTCGAGGGCGAATGGGAGACGCACTGGCCGTTTCTCGCAGCCAACCGCAAGACGGTGCGCACGGTCGAGGAGCTGGAGCACAAGAGCCGCCGCCAGGACCTGCTGGTCGACGACGAGCTGATCTACGCCTTCTACGACCGGCACATCCCCGAAGGGGTCTTCAGCGGCGCGACGTTCGACAAGTGGTGGCGCGTGGCGGGCAAGGCCGGGCCCGGGCTGCTGCTGCTCTCGCGCGACGAGCTGATGCGCCACGAGGCCGCCGGCATCACCACCGACAAATTCCCCCACACCGTGAAGCTGGGCGGCGTGGACTGCACCGCCAGCTACCTGCACGAGCCGGGCGACGCGTGCGACGGCCTCACCGTGACGGTGCCGCTGTTCGTGCTCAACCAGGTGAGCGAAGAGCGCGCCGAGTGGCTGGTGCCCGGCATGCTCAAGGAAAAGATCCAGGCCCTCCTCAAGAGCCTGCCGCAGCGCCCGCGCAGCCGCTTCGTGCCGCTGGAGGAAAACGCCGAACGGCTGGCCGGGCTGCTCTCGCAGGAGCCGCGCTGGGCGCGGGGCAGCCTGATCGACGCGCTCCTGAAGCAGGCGCGCGAGGAAACCTCGCTCGACATCCGGCGCAGCGATTTCAAGCTCGACACGCTCGGCGCGCACCTGTTCATGAACCTGCGCGTGACCGACGAGCACGGCCGCCTGCTGGGCCAGAGCCGCAACCTGGCCGTGCTCAAGGCCGAATGGGGCAGCAAGGCGCGGGGGGCATTCCAGGCGATCGCTTCATTGAAGACGGCTGGCGGCGCGCAACCCGCGCCGGTCTCTTCCTCTCCGCTCCCCGGGAAGGGGCAGGGGGTGAACGTCCGCGGACAGGCGGAAGAAAGGGTGGAGGCCGAGGCGCGCTACACCGCCTGGGACTTCGGCGAGCTGCCCGAGCTGATGGAGATCAGGAAGGGCAGCCAGTCGCTGATCGGCTTTCCGGCGCTGGTCGACCACGGCGACGCGGTGGCGATCGAGGTCTTCGACGAACCCGAGGTGGCTGCCGCCAGGCACCGCGTGGGGTTGCGGCGCCTGTGCGCGCTCACGATCCGGGACGCGCTCAAGTACCTGGAGAAAAACATTCCCGACCTGCAGAAAATGGCCGTGGCCTACATGCCGCTGGGCACGCAGGAAGACCTGCGCGGGCAGATCATCGACGTGGCGATCGACCGCGCCTTCCTGCAGGAGCCCCTGCCGCAGGACGCGGCGCAGTTCCTCCAGCGCGTGCAGGACGGGCGTGCGCGGCTCACGCTCATCGCCCATGAGGTGGCGCGCCTGGCGGCGCTCATCCTGCATGAATACGCCGGCGCCCAGCGCAAGATCAAGGACAGCAAGAATGCCCCTGAAGCCACGGCAGACGCAAGCAGGCAGCTACAGATATTGATGCCGAAGACCTTTTTGCTGCAAACGCCGTGGGCGCAACTGCACCACTACCCGCGCTACCTGAAGGCGATCACCGCGCGCCTGGACAAGCTGCGCGCCGACCCCGCGCGCGACGCGGCGCGCATGAAGGAGCTGCAGCCGCTGGAGCAGCGCTTCTGGCGGCTGTTCGCCGAGCGCAAGGGGCAGGAGGACGCGCGCATGCAGGAGTACCGCTGGATGCTGCAGGAGCTGCGCGTGAGCTTTTTCGCGCAGGAGCTGCGCACGCCCTATCCGGTAAGCGCCAAGCGCCTGGACAAGGTATGGACGCAGCTCGTGGCCTGAGCGGTATCAGTTCGTACGCAGCACCCGCGACGCATGAAACCGGCGCGACCCAGGCCAGGGCCGCCGCGCAAGGGCCGCCCCGCCGCGCTGGCGGCGTCCCCCTTCCCGCATCGCGCAGCGATGCCAGAGAAGGGGGAAGGCGCGCAGCGCCACAGGGGGGTGTTTCACGTCAGGGCCAGCCGGTTGAGCTCGGCGCAGACGTCGGCCATGCGCCCGGAGATCACGAGGCGCACCGCGCCGTCGTCGCGCCGGTCGACGATGAGGCGCAGCGGCCTGGCGCCGGCGACGGCGCGGGGATGCACGCCCGCGGCGCGGCTGCGCGGGCGCTGGCCGAGCGCGACGACGTTGTGGCGCGGCGCGTGGGCGGGGAACGAGAGGACGTGTTGTGCAAAACGCATGTGAAGACTCCCTGGTACGAGTGGGACACAGGCAGGATTGCCAACGAAAGCGCTCGCCCGCAGGGCCGGCATGCGGTGCGCGCGCTCGCGCCGCCGCGTGCCCGACGCCCGCCACCTGCGGCGGCGCCGGCCATGGCTACATCAGCATGGTGTTGCGGATCAGGCCGACGGCCAGGCCCTCGATTTCGAAGGGCTCGCCCGGTTCGACCCGGATGACGGGGTAGTCGGGGTTTTCGGGCAGCAGCTCGATGCGCCCCTCGGTGCGGCGCAGGCGCTTGACGGTGACCTCGTCTCCCAGGCGCGCCACGACGATCTGGCCGCTGCGCACGTCGTGCGTGGCCTGCACCGCGAGCAGGTCGCCGTCCATGATGCCGGCGTCGCGCATGGACATGCCGCGCACCTTGAGCAGGTAGTCGGGCTTGCGCTGGAACAGCGAACCCTCGATGGTGTAGCTTTGGTCGACGTGCTCCTGCGCGAGAATCGGCGAGCCTGCGGCCACGCGGCCGATGAGCGGCAGCGTGAGCTGGGCCAGCCCCGGCATCGGCAGGCTGAACTGCAGCCCGCGCGCGGCGTTGATCTCGCGCATGGCGCTGCCGCGCAGCCGGATGCCGCGCGAGGTGCCGCTGACGAGTTCGATCGCGCCCTTGCGCGCCAGCGCCTTCAGGTGCTCTTCCGCAGCGTTGGCGGACTTGAAGCCCAGTTCGGCGGCGATTTCGGCGCGCGTGGGGGGGGCGCCGGTCTGCGCGACGGCGCGCTCGATCAGTTCGAGAATCTGCTGCTGGCGGGCAGTGAGCTTGGGCTGGTCAGACATGCGGCGCTCCGGTGGGTGAAGAGGGTTGCATTACTGTTGAAAATTCCAGTAACTGTATTTTTGATCAGTTTTTATGGGAATGCAAGCGCAATGGCAAAAAAAATCGTGGTGCTGGGCACCGGCGGGACCATCGCCGGCACCGGGCCGGCCGGTGGCGCCGGCTACACGGCGGCGCAGCTGGGCGTGCAGGCGCTGGTCGCGGGCGTGCCGGGCCTGGCGCAGGCGGCGCCCGGCGGGCTGCTGGCGGAGCAGGTGGCGCAGGTCGACAGCAAGGACATGGGCTGCGCGGTCTGGCAGGCGCTGGTGCGGCGCTGCCTGGCGCATCTGGCGGATCCGGCGGTGGGCGGCATCGTCGTCACCCACGGTACCGACACGCTGGAGGAAACCGCCTGGCTGCTGCATGCGCTGCTGCCGGTGGACAAGCCGGTGGTGCTGACCTGCGCGATGCGCCCAGCCACCGCGCTCGCGCCCGACGGGCCGCAGAACCTGCTCGACGCGGTCACGCTGGCGGCGCACCCCCAGGCCCGCGGCGTCCTCGCAGTGGTGGCCGGAGTGGTCCACGGCGCGCGCGAGGTCACCAAGGCGCACCCGCAGCGGCTCGACGCGTTCGCCTCGCCCGACGCCGGGCCCTTCGGCTGGGTGCAGTCGGGCGCAGTGCGCTGGGCGCACGACCGGCCGCCGTCCGTCCGGGCACCGCGCCACGGCGCCCTGGCGGGCCGGCTGCCGGCCACGGGCTGGCCGCGGGTGGAGATCGTGCTGAGCCATGCCGGCGCCGACGGCGCGCTGGTCGACTGGATGGCGGCCGGCGGCGTGCGCGGCATCGTGGTGGCTGCCACCGGCAACGGCACGCTGCACGAGGCGCTGCAGGCGGCGCTGGCGCGCGCGGTGGCTGCCGGGGTGCAGGTGCGCATTGCGACGCGCTGCCCGCTGGGGCGCATGGCGGCCATCGAGGGCGCGCCGTGGCAGGACGCGGCAGGCCTGAGCCCGGTGAAGGCGCGCATCAGCCTGATGCTGGCGCTGATGGCGCAATGAAGACGCCCCGCTGGCAGGCGGGGCGGTACACATTCAGCTTCAGCTTGCCAGGGCGGCCAGCGCGCGCGCGGTGATTTCGTCCACGCTGCCCAGACCGTTGATGGCCCGGTACCTGGGTGCCGCCGCCGGATCGCGCCTGGCCCAGTCGGCGTAGTAGTCGACCAGCGGGCGGGTCTGGTCGCTGTAGACCTGCAGGCGCTTCTTGACGGTTTCTTCCTTGTCGTCGTCGCGCTGCACCAGCGGCTCGCCGGTCACGTCGTCCTGGCCCGCGACCTTGGGCGGGTTGAATTTGACGTGGTAGGTGCGACCCGACGCCGGGTGGCTGCGCCGCCCGCTCATGCGCTCGATGATGGCGTCGAACGGCACGTCGATCTCGAGCACGTAGTCGAGCCTGACGCCCGCCGCCTTCATCGCGTCGGCCTGCGGGATGGTGCGCGGAAAGCCGTCGAACAGAAAGCCCTTGGCGCAGTCGGGCTGGGTGATGCGCTCCTTGACCAGGCCGATGATGATGTCGTCGCTCACCAGCGCGCCCGACTCCATGACCGCCTTCGCCTGCAGCCCCAGCGGCGTGCCCGCCTTCACCGCGGCGCGCAGCATGTCGCCGGTGGAAATCTGCGGAATGCCGAATTGCTTGCAGATGAAGGCTGCTTGCGTGCCTTTACCAGCGCCGGGGGCGCCGAGCAGGATCAGTTTCATGGGGGGTCTCTCTCTCCGGGGTTTGCAATTCTGTCGGGCGCGCGGCACGCGGCGCCTGGGTGCGCTTGAGAATAGCACGCACACCCGGACGCGGGCGGCCGAGACCGCGCGCGCTCCCGGGTGTCACGCGAACTGCCGGCGCATGCGCTCCAGGTCGGCCGGGGTATCCACCCCCGCGCCCGGCGCCCGGGCGCTGCGGTGTACCGCGATGCCATGCCCGTGCCAGAGCGCGCGCAGCTGCTCCAGGGCCTCGACCTGTTCCGTCGGCGCCGGGGCGAGCCGGGTGAAGGCGCGCAGGAAGCCCGCGCGATAGCTGTAGATGCCGATGTGCCGCAGCGGTGCAGCCCCCTGCGCCGCGCCGCCGTGCCACCACGCGACGCCCGGTGCGTGGTCGCGCGCGTGCGGGATGGGTGCGCGGCTGAAGTAGTGCGCCAGGCCCCGCGCGTCGCACACCACCTTGACCACGTTGGGGTCGAGGAAGTCTTCCACGCGCTCGATGGCGTGCGCCGCCGTGCCCATGGGGACTTCGGGGTGGGCGGTCAGGAGCGCCGCCACCGCGTCGATGAGCTGCGGGTCGATCAGCGGCTCGTCGCCCTGGACGTTGACGACCACGTGCCCGTCCTCCAGGCCGAGTAGCGTGCAGACCTCGGCCAGCCGGTCGCTGCCGCTGGCGTGGTCGGCGCGGGTGAGCAGCGCCTGCACGCCGTGCGCGGCGCAGGCGTCGACGATCTCCGGGCTGTCGGCCGCGACCACGACGCGCGCTGCACCGCTGCGCGCGGCGCGCTCGGCCACGCGCACCACCATGGGCTTGCCGGCGATGTCCGCCAGCGGCTTGCGCGGCAGCCGGGTGGAAGCCAGGCGCGCGGGGATCAGGACGGTGAACATGGCTGCGGCGGCGGCGTTCACACCTTCTTACTCCACCACGGGCGTGCGGGGCGGCAGGGCTTCGAGCTCCGCGTCGGTCAGCGCGCGCGCCTCGGTCTCGAGCATGATGGGGATGCCGTCGCGCACCGGATAGGCCAGCCGCGCACTGCGCGAGACCAGCTCCTGGCGTTCGCGGTCGTAGGTCAGCGGCCCCTTGGTGACGGGGCAGACCAGCAGTTCAAGCAGTTTCGGGTCCATGGGATTCTCCAGCGCGTGCCGATGATAGCGACGCCAGCCGCGCGTCCAGCCAGGCGAAGAACGCGGGATCGATGGCCAGTTGCAGCACCGCGGCGAGCGCGTCGGGGTGGCGGGGCCAGAGCTTCACCGCATCTTTTTCAGTGCAAATCAGCCGCCAGCGCTTGTCTGGCGGGCGCTTCCAGCCATCAAAATCATAGTGGTCCGGCAGGGCTTCCTGGTGTTGCGGTTGCAGGCCCGCGTGGTGCAGCAGGGCGAAGAAATCCTCCGGGCGGGCAATCGCGGCCAGCGCGTGCAGGGGCTCGCCGCGCAGCGCGGCGAGCGCGGTGCGTTGGCCGGCGGCATCCACCGCCTCGGGTGCGAGCGTGCGCGCGACGGCGAAGGCCGCCGCGCCGCCGCCCGGAGGGCGGCTGCCGCGGTAGAGCAGCGCATCGACCGGGCGCGGCCAGGGTTCGCGCAGCGGCCCGGCGGGCAGCAGCCAGCCGTTGCCCGCGCCTTCTTCGTTGAACACGCACAGCTCCAGGTCGCGCGCCAGCGCCAGGTGCTGCAGGCCGTCGTCGCACACCAGGATGTCGGTGTCCGGATGGGCCGCGAGCAGCGCGCGGGCCGCCTGCGCCCGCCGGCGCGCGACGAAGACCGGTGCCTTGCCGCGCCGCGCGATCAGCAGCGGCTCGTCGCCCACGTCGCGGGCCTCGCTGTCCGGCCTCGCCTCGCGGCAGTCGCGGGTGCGGCGCCCGTGGCCGCGCGAGACCACGCCGGGGTGCCAGCCGCGCGCGCGCAGGTACTCGAGCAGCGCCAGCGTCACCGGCGTCTTGCCCGCGCCGCCCGCGACCACGTTGCCGACGACGACGACCGGCACCGGCAGCCTCTCGGTGCGCAGCAGGCCGGCGCGGTAGAGCCCGCGCCGCAGCGCGACCAGCGCGCCGTACGCCAGCGACAGCGGCCAGAGCAGGCGCGCCAGCGGGCCCCTGCGCCGCCACGCCTGGCGCAGACGGGCGGCCATCTAGCGTGCGGTCCCCGAGGACTGCGTGGCGAAGGTGATCTGCGCCAGCCCCACGCGGCGCGCCGCCTCCATCACGGTGATGACGGACTGGTGCGGCGCCATGGCGTCGGCGCTGATGATCAGCACGCCGTCGCCGTCCGTGGGTGCGGCGGCCGCGAGCGCGCCGGCGAGCTGCTCCACGCCCTTGCCTTCGAGCGTGCTCTGGTTGACGGCGTAGCGCCCGTCGGCCGAGACGGCGACGACGACCTCCCGCGGCCGGTCGCGCATCTGCGCCGCGTCGGCCACCGGCAGCGTCAGCTGCAGCTCGGTGAAGCGGCTGTAGGTCGTGGTGAGCATGAGGAAGATCAGGATCACCAGCAGCACGTCGATGAAGGGGATCAGGTCGATCTTCGGCTCCTCGTGCGAGCCGCCGCGGAAGTTCATCGCTCCACCCCCGTCAGTGCGGCCGGTGGTAGGGATGCGTCAGGTGGCGCACGAAGCGCTCGGACGCCAGCTCCAGCGTGAGCAAATAGGCATCGACGCGGCTGCGGAAATACTTCCAGAAGAACAGCGCGGGAATGGCGATGATCAGGCCGAACGCGGTGTTGTACAGCGCCATCGCGATGCCGTGCGCCAGCTGCGCCGGGTTGCCGCCCCCGGCCACGTGGCCGACCGCGCCGGCGCCCGCCTGCGCGCCGAAGATCTCGATCATGCCGACGACCGTGCCCAGCAGGCCCAGCAGCGGCGCGGCCGAGGCGATCGTGCCCAGCGCCATCAGGTATTTCTCCAGCCGGTGCGCCACCGCCCGGCCGCTGCCTTCCATGGCGGCGCGCACGTCCACCTCGGTGCTGCGCGGATCGCTGATCAGCTGGCGCACGCCGCTGGCCAGCACCTCGCCCAGGGCGGAGCTCTGTGCCAGCTGGTTCACCACCTCGGGCCCGGGCAGGCCGCGCGCGGTGACCGAAATCGCCTCGTCCAGCAGTTTCGGCGGGGCGACGCGCTTGGCTTGCAGGGAAATGAAGCGCTCGATGATGAGCGCCAGGGCGACGACGGAGCAGGCGATGAGCGGCCAGATCGGCCAACCCGAGGCTTGTATGATCGAAAGCAATTCTCACTCCGCGCTAGATGGATGCCAGCAGACGATTATGGCGCACGCCGCTGGCCCGGCCGGCCCGTACATGGTCCCTGCGCCGCGCGCCCCGCTCATCCACTTTTCCTGTGGATAACTTTGTGGGCAACCGCAGGCACAAGGCGTTCCGGGCCGCACCAGTGCGCGGTTCGAGCGCAGTGCTGAAAAAATAAGCCGCAAAAATTTCTTTTGAATCAATGACTTGTACCTATATCTGCGGATTCGGTGCTATGCCTTTGAAAAACGGCGGCCCGATCCGGCACACCGGCGCGCTGTGGATGACTTCGCCGGGCCGATCGCCCGCCAGCCCTTGTCCCGCCTGTGTTTGACCAGCCAGCGCCAGACTCCACGCCGCCGGTCTGGGAGGTTGGCGCGCTGTGCCGCGCCGTCTCGGGTGCGCTGCAGGCGCGCTTCAACCCGGTCGCGGTGCGCGGCGAGATCGCGGGCTTCTCCCGCGCCGCCAGCGGCCACTGCTACTTCACGCTGAAGGACGGCGAGGGGCAGCTGCGCTGCGCCATGTTCCGCCGCGCGGCCAGCCAGCTCGACTTCGCGCCGCGCGACGGCGCGCTGGTGCAGGTGCGCGCCAGCCTCGGCGTGTACGAGGCGCGGGGCGACCTGCAGCTCGTCGTCGAGCAGATGGCGCCGGCCGGGCAGGGCGCCCTGTTCGAGCAGTTCCTGCGCCTGAAGGCCAGACTGGAGGCCGAGGGGCTGTTCGATGCCGCGCGCAAGCGCCCGCTGCCGCCGCTGCCGCGCGCCATCGGCCTGGTCACCTCGCTGGGCGCCGCCGCGCTGCACGACGTGCAGAGCGCGCTGGCGCGGCGCGTGCCGCACATCCCGGTGGTCCTGGCGCCGGCGCAGGTGCAGGGCGCCGCGGCGCCCGCGAGCCTGCGCCAGGCGCTATCGCAACTATATCTGCTGGCGGAGTCTGGCAAAGCGCTGGAGGCCGAAAAGACCACCAAGAATCCGCCGATAGACGTGATCCTGCTGGTGCGTGGCGGGGGGTCCATGGAAGACCTCTGGGCGTTCAACGACGAGCAGCTCGCGCGTACCATCGTGCAAAGCCCGGTGCCGCTGGTCAGCGGCGTAGGGCACGAGACCGACTTCACGATCGCCGATTTCTGCGCCGACCTGCGCGCGCCCACGCCCACCGCCGCGGCCGAGCTCGTCGCGCGGCCGCGCGCCGAGTGGCTCGCGGCGCTCGGCCTGCTGGCCACGAGGCTGGTGCAGGCGGCGCAGCGCCAGACGGATGCCGGCCACCAGCGGCTCGACGGCGCCGCGCAGCGCCTGGGGCGTCCCTCCGGCTTCGTCGCCGCCGCGCAGGTGCAGCTGGCGCAGCAGGCCCAGCGCCTGCGCCACGGCGCGCTCATCAAAATGCAGCAGCTTGCGCAGGGCCAGCAAGCGCTGGAGGCCGATTTGTCTCATGTCCTGGAGCGCCGCATGGCAGCGCAGGCCGAACGCCTGGAGCGCGCCGCGCTGCGCCTGCAGCTGCTGGACCCGCAGCAGGTACTGTCGCGCGGCTACGCGCTGCTGACCGATGCGCAGGAGCGGGTGCTGGTCAGGGCGTCGCAGGTGCGCACCGGCGCGCCCGTGCACGCCCGGCTGGCCGAGGGCGAGCTCGACCTGACGGTGGCGCCGCCGCGCCTGCTGTAGGCCAGGGCGCCCCCGGTCCGCATACCATCGCGCCGATGCCCATCGAACCACCGACCCTGCCGGCGCCCCGTTGGGCGGCGCTGCGGCGCGACTTCGGCACGGTGTATGCCGTCAACGGCTTCATCGGCTTTCTCTTCGCGGCCACCGGGCCGGTCGCCGTCATCCTCTCGGTGGGGCTGCACGGCGGGCTGTCCGAGTCCGACCTCGCCTCGTGGATCTTCGGCGCGTTCTTCATCAACGGGCTGATCACGCTGCTGTTCTCCTGGCGCTACCGCCAGCCGCTGGCCTTTTTCTGGACGATTCCGGGCACGGTGCTGGTCGGGCCGGCGCTGGGGCACCTGAGTTTCGCCGAGGTGATCGGCGCGTTCGTCGCCACCGGCGTGCTGATGCTGCTGCTGGGCCTCTCCGGCTGGGTGCGCCGCGCCATGGCGGCGGTGCCCATGCCTATCGTGATGGGCATGGTGGCGGGCGTGTTCCTGCGCTTCGGCACCGACCTGGTGCGCGCGCTGCACGACGACGCGGCGATCGCCGCGCCCATGGTCGCGAGCTACCTGCTGCTCAGCGCCTGGCCGCGGCTGGGCCGGCGCCTGCCGCCGATGCTCGGCGCGCTGCTCGTGGGCGCGCTGGCCGTCGCCCTGTCCGGGCACTTCGCGCCCCAGCTGTCCGCCAGCGCGGTGCTGGCGCGGCCCAACCTGTACCTGCCGGTCTGGTCGCTGCAGGCCATGGTCGAGCTCGTGCTGCCGCTGGCGATCACCGTCCTCGTGGTGCAGAACGGGCAGGGCTTCGCCGTGCTGCAGGCGGCGGGCCACGCGGCGCCGATGAACGCGGTGACGCTGGCCTGCGGCGCCGGCTCCATGCTCGGCGCCTTCGTCGGCACCGTGTCGACCTGCCTCACGGGCCCGACCAACGCCATCATCACCGCGTCGGGCGAGCGGCCGCGCCATTACACCGGCGGCATCGTGGTCGGCGCGCTGGCGGTCGTCTTCGGCCTGCTCTCGCCCCTGTTCACGCGGCTGATGCTGGCCACGCCGGCGGCCTTCATCGCCGCGCTGGCCGGCCTGGCCATGCTGCGCGTGCTGCAGACGGCCTTCGTGGCCTCGTTCGCCGGGCGTTTCTCGCTCGGCGCGCTGGTCGCCTTTCTCGTCACGGTGACCGACCTGACCCTGCTCAACATCGGCGCCGCCTTCTGGGGGCTGGTGGCCGGCGTGATCGTCTCGCTGCTGCTCGAACGCGGCGATTTTGCGGCGCTGCGGGCAGCGGACGCCTGAAGTCTCTTCCGGGCGCCGCGCGGGTATTGGGCGGCGGCGCGCAGCATCCCGCGCGGCCTCCTACAATCGATCCGCTTGCCGCCGCGGTCGCCGACCGGGCGGCAGTCCGTTCAATGCACAGAAACGAAAGGATTCGATCATGGAACACGTCCTGCCCGCCCTGCCTTACGCGCTGGATGCGCTGGCGCCGCATATCAGCAAGGAAACGCTGGAGTTTCACTACGGCAAGCACCACAACGCCTACGTCACCAACCTGAACAACCTGCAAAAAGGCACCGAGTTCGAGAGCATGTCGCTGGAAGACATCGTCAAGAAGGCCAGTGGCGGCATCTTCAACAACGCCGCGCAGGTCTGGAACCACACCTTCTTCTGGCACAGCCTGAAGCCGAGCGGCGGCGGCGAGCCCGGCGGTGCGCTGGCCAAGGCCATCAACGCCAAGTGGGGCAGCTACGCCGCCTTCCGCGAAGCCTTCGTCAAGAGCGCCGGCGGCAACTTCGGCTCGGGCTGGACCTGGCTGGTGAAGAAGGCCGACGGCAGCGTCGGCATCGTCAACACCAGCAACGCCGCGACGCCGCTCACCGGCGCCGACAAGCCGCTGCTCACGGTGGACGTGTGGGAGCACGCCTACTACATCGACTACCGCAATGCGCGCCCCAAGTTCGTCGAGACCGTGATGGACAAGCTGGTGAACTGGAGCTTCGCCGAGGCCAATTTCGCCTGACGGGTGCTGCCGGGCCTGCACCGAGCCGTGCACGCCCCTCCATCGAAGGGCCCTGGCAGCGATGCCGCGGGCCCTTTTTGCTGGCCGCGCCGCGCATTACGGGCCATTTTTTGCCAAGTGAAACAGCGCTCCGATATCATGAAAAGCTGCCGCACATGCCCGGGCGCCGCCATGCCCGGGGTTTCCTTTCCGTCACCGCCGAGAGCCGACCGATGAGCACACCAGAGTCCACCATCATCTACACCCTGACCGACGAGGCGCCGCGCCTCGCCACGGCGTCGCTGCTGCCCATCGTGAGCGCGTTCGCCGCGTCGGCCGGCGTGCACATGGAGAGCAGCGACATTTCGCTCGCCGAACGCATCCTGGCGCAGTTCCCCGAGGTGCTCAGCGACGCGCAGAAGGTGCCCGACCACCTGGCCGAGCTCGGCAAGAAGACGCTGCAGCCGGACGCCAACATCATCAAGCTGCCCAACATCAGCGCCACGGTGGCGCAGCTCAAGGCCGCGATCAAGGAGCTGCAGGGCAAGGGCTACAAGCTGCCCGACTTCCCCGACGCGCCCAAGAACGACGAGGAAAAGTCCATCCGCACGCGCTACGAGCGCTGCACCGGCAGCGCCGTCAACCCGGTGCTGCGCCAGGGCAACTCCGACCGGCGCGCGCCCAGGGCGGTGAAGGAATACGCGCGCAAGCACCCGCACAAGATGGGCGAGTGGTCCGCCGCCTCGCGCACCCATGTCTCGCACATGAAGCGCGGCGACTTCTACAACGACGAAGTCTCGATGACGCTGGACAGGACGCGCGAGGTGCGCATGGAGCTCGTCGCCAAGGGCGGCAAGGCCACCGTGCTCAAGCCCAAGGTGAGCCTGCTCGAGCGCGACGTGATCGACTCCATGTTCTTCAGCAAGAAGGCGCTGCTCGCGTTCTACGAGGAACAGATCGAGGACGCGCGCAAGACCGGCGTGATGTTCTCGCTGCACGTCAAGGCCACCATGCTCAAGGTCTCGCACCCCATCGTCTTCGGCCACTGCGTGCGCGTGTTCTACAAGGATGCCTTCGCCAAGCACGCCAAGGTGCTGCAGGAGCTCGGCGTGAACGTCAACAACGGCATGGTCGACCTCTACAACAAGATCGCCAAGCTGCCCAAGAGCGTGCAGGAGGAGATCCGCGCCGACCTGCACGCCTGCCACGCCCACGGGCCGGAGCTGGCGATGGTCGATTCCGACAAGGGCATCACCAACTTCCACTCGCCCAACGATGTCATCGTCGACGCCTCCATGCCCGCGATGATCCGCAACGGCGGCAAGATGTACGGCGCCGACGGGCGCCTGAAGGAAGTCAAGGCGGTGATGCCCGAATCGACCTTCGCCCGCATCTACCAGGAGATGATCAACTTCTGCAAGTGGCACGGCGCCTTCGACCCCGCCACCATGGGCACCGTGCCCAACGTCGGCCTGATGGCGCAGGGCGCCGAGGAATACGGCTCCAACGACAAGACCTTCGAGATCCCCGAGGACGGCACCGTCAACATCACCGACAACGCCA
>CAUJIM010000051.1 GCA_963205335.1 Pseudomonadota bacterium | reverse complement strand
AAAACGGGATAGCGATCAGAATCAAATCAACTGCGATCGTTCGACTATCTCTTCCCCAGATATCGGACAAGACAGCATAGGGCACGACAACTATCAATCCATACAACAACAGAAAAAAATCGGAAGGTCTTTTGTATTTTCTGCCAAGCAGGAACGAGGCAAAAATAATTGCCCCCAGCAAGATCAGCAAAAATTCAAAATCGAAATTGATCTGGCCGTATCCATAATATTCATTCGATTGATATCCATGAAAATAATAGATGAATAAAAGGCTCAGGACATACACTGCCGACTTGAGAAAAGCAAGAACCTCTCTCACCTTCAACCTTTGCTCAGTCTATAAGAGATCAGTATGTATACGAAATACATGGCGGCATAGCCTGCACTGTAGCCAATCAATGTTGACTCATATGAGGGGAAAGCATACAAGGTAGCAACGGTGACCACCATCAGAGCAGCTTGCCACAGCAAGTCGATGTGCTGCCGCTCCACAAGGTAGGCCATATAGCTCAAGGGACTGGCAATCATCCTCAGTGCAAACATCGGCAGCAGCCAGATCGCCATGCGTCCCGCTGGAAGCCACTCAGGCCCGAATGCCACGCGAAATATATCTTCTGCCAGGAAAATCGTCCCACCAATAAGGACCAGCGACGCGAGAACGAGTGCCATGAAGGTGTTGACGTACAAGCTCCGGCAGTTTCCCGTCTTCTGGATGCTTTGAATCGCATATCGCTTGAAGACATCCAATACGGCCTTGCCCACAAGACCAATGGGAGCGCCCAGGACCCTCATTGTCAAGGCAAGATAGCCAGCCACCTCATTGCCGAAACGGTAGGACACGACCAAGATGGGCAACTGCCCCGCTGCCGTGTTGATCGCATCGGCCGGCAAGGCATACAAGGGAAAATTCTTGTACCTGGAAAAGAATTTTCTGAATTCGACGGGACTGCAAAATTCACCACGGATGAATCTCGGCATTGTCTTGACGGACCATGCGAATGCAATTCCAGTGGCGACGACAAACCCGATCACCAGACTGGTGGCAGTGGGATATTTCAATCCTGCACCGATTTGTACCAGCACCAGGGTCGACGCCTGCACCAGGCGCATGACATTCAATTTTCCGTACAGCCCTTCCGCCGCGGCCCAAGTTTGCCAGATCTGGTTCAGTGCCAGGCACAAGGCCGCGGGAACAATCGTCAACAAAAATACTGGAGAATCGGGAAGATAGTGTCTGACCCCTGGCAGAAACTTTGCACCAGCCACGCATATGAAAAACAGGATGGCCATCAGGATGGTCACCACAAAGACGATGAATACCGCCCTCGTCCTGTCCATTCCATCCTCGGCAATGGCCAGCATCGCCTCAAGCCGCAGCGTCACGACAACGGAAACCAAGGTGACGATCGCCAGCCAGGTCGAGAATTCGCCAAACTCGCTCGGAGCAAATATTCTTGCTATGAACAGTGATCCGACGATCGGTATCGATTGGGCCACCAATGTGCCCGCAAAAACCGATGAAACGTGCTTCCAGAAATTGCTCACTCAATTTCCCTGGAAGCCATGCTGCTCTTTTACGATGGATTCGAAGATTCTTCTCGCCTGCCCTGCGTAATCCAGAACCCCCACTTCATTCATGTGGCTTTCATCGTAATAAACGAGCGCCCCCTGGAACAGGGGCGCCCGTTCGAACAGGCCAAGATCGTCCAGTTCCAGATAAATGGCTTTGGCACCACCGGTTCCCGCGATCTTCTTCACCGCGTCATTCGCGGCCAGATAGCTCTCGTCGCGGCTCGCTACGCTCCCCAGGCCAAGCGCATCGAAGCGCCGGTTCCGCATGGGATTCCTGTTGAACAGGGGAACCTGGCTGATCACATATTTTCGCGCCTGCGGAGCGCCGTTGTTCAAGAACTCTGCCAGTACTTTCCTGAACCGATCGCTCTGCAACTGCCAGCTCCACATACCGGCCAGGAATATGGTGTGGGCCTGCTTGATATGGGGTTCAGCCTCCTCGATCTGCTTCAGGCACGCCTCGTGCGCCCATTCGGCAATCCGCTGGTAGTCGAACCCCGGAATGGTGACGCAGCTGCTGGCGGTGATGATGCGCGCCTTGAAGCCCAGTTCCTTGCCCAGGCGATCGAAGAAGAGGTTGAGCATGGCGGCGTGGGAGTCGCCCAGCACCAGCACTTCCTTGTCGCTGCCCAGGTCGCCCTTGAGGCAATCACCGACGATCTGGCCGTGGCAGATGGTGGCGGGGTCGGCGTAGCGCTGGTATTGGACGGGCAGCGGCGCGGGCGACAGGGCCTGGTTGAGCCTGGCCATGCTTTGGGACGCGCCCAGCGTGGCCACGGCCAGCACGCCGTAGCCCAGCGCCTGGCGGACGGGGGTGCGGCGGGCGCGCAGCGGGGTTTCCACCCCGTAGTAGGACAGCGTGGCCAGCAGCAGGGTGAGCGCGATGAACCACAGGTTATGGGCTGTGTCCAGCACCTGCACCCCCGTGTAGTAGCGCAGCAGGGCCAGCACGGGCCAGTGCCACAGGTAGAGCGAATACGACAGTTCGCCCACCCAGACCATGGGCCGGTTGGCCAGCAGCCGCCGGGCAATGCCTTGCGCCGGCTGCAGCAGGACGAGCGCGGCGCCCGCCACGGGCAGCAGGGCGGGCAGGCCGGGAAAGTGCCCCAGCCGGGGCTGGGCCGCCGCGGCTGCGAGCACCAGCGCCAGGCCCAAGGCGCCGAGCCAGGGACTGCGCCCCTCCCCCTTGCCGTATGCATGCGCGGCCACCAGGCCGCCCGCGAAGAACTCCGGCAGGCGGGCATACAGGCTGTAGTAGGTGGCCTGCTGGATGCCCAGCGCACGCAGGCGGTATTCCGCCAGGGCGGTGAGGCCGACGAGCAGCGCGCCCAGCAGCCACTTCAGTGCCCGGGCAGGCACCAGCAGGACCAGCAGGGGAATCAGCAGGTAGAACTGGATCTCCACTGCCAGCGACCAGGTGTGCAGCAGGGGCTGCTCGTGGCTGGCGGGGGCGAAGTAGTCGCCGAAGCCGGCAAAGTAGCTGTTGCTGTTGAACCAGGCGGCCTGCCTCAGGCTGCTCGCGTAGGTGGCCAGGTCTTGCGGCAGCAGCAGCACCGCCGCCAGCAGCGACACCGCGGCCAGCATGGCGAAATACGCCGGTGCGATGCGCTTGAAGCGGCTGCCGTAGAAGTAGCGCAGCGTGCCCGCCAGCCGGTAGCCGGGCTGGTCCTTGCGGCGCAGCAGGATGCCGACGATGAGAAAGCCGGAGATGACCAGGAACACGTCCACGCCCACGAACCCGCCCGGCAGCCAGGCCGGGTTGGCGTGGAACAACACCACGGCCAGCACGGCCACGGCGCGCAGGCCCTGGATGTCGGGGCGGTAGTCCGTCATTTCTTACAGGCCGCCGGCATGGGCAAGACCGCGCACGCATTGGTGGCGCGCGTCCTCGCCGTTGGCGCTGGGTGGGCGCAGGGCATGGAGGTTCATGGGGTTCGATCCCCCTTGGCACCCTGCGCACTGCGCTCCGTCAGCAACACTGCCTGCATTTGCCGCCCTGCCACGGTGAGGCGGTATTTTTGCAAACGGCTCGTGGGCTTGTCGGACAGGGTCATTTCCACCAGCCCCGCTCCCATCGCGGGAGCGAGGTATCCGGTGCGGAAATGCTCCCGGTCCTTCAGGCCAAGCTGCCCCATCAGGGAGTCACGCGTGCTTTCACCCACCAAAGCATGCAATAGCTCGGTGACTTGCGGGGTGACTTGATCCGCCGTCTGCCGGCCTTCCCTGGTCTGCCTGAAGAAGATGCGGAGCCCAGCATCGGCACGCACACCAATCAGAATAGTGCCGCCATGGGTATTGGCAAAGGCCACGGCGGTTTCAATCACATCGGCGCCAAAGCGCTCCTTGAGTTCCAGGGTTTCGCTCTCCCCGGCACGCAGCAGTGCGTTGATGGCGTCTGCTGTCAGCATCTTCTGGCCAGGCTTTTTTCGATCAGGCTCGCATGGCCGCTGCCAAAGCCTGCGCGATCTGCTCTTGCGCCACGGTGTCCAGGTACGGGTGCATGGGCAGGCTGACGACTTTCTGCGCCACGGCATCGCCGACGGGCAGGCGGGCGGCGGGGTCGGCCACGGCGGGCTGCTGGTTCAGCGGGATAGGGTAGTGCACGGCGGTGGGGATGCCGGCGGCCTTCAGGCTGGCCTGCACCTGCTCGCGCCGGGGCACCTGGAGGGTGTACTGGGCCCAGACGCTGGTGTTGTGGGCTTCGACGTGGGGCAGTAGGAGAGTGGAGGCACCCTCACCACCCCTGCCCTCTCCCGCCGGCGGGCGAGGGAGCAGGTCGGCGTAGCGCCGGGCCGCCTGCTGGCGCAGGGCGATTTCGTCGTCGAGCACAGCGAGCTTGGGCAGCAGGACGGCGGCCTGCAGGGTGTCCAGGCGGCTGTTCACGCCGACGCGGATGTGGTGGTAGCGCCGGTCCTGCCCGTGGCGGGCGATCTGGCGCACGGCGCTGGCCAGCGCGTCGTCGTTGGTGAAGATGGCGCCGCCGTCGCCGTAGCAGCCCAGCGGCTTGCTGGGGAAGAAGCTGGTGCAGGCGATGGTCGTGAGATTGCAGCTCTTGCGGCCTTTGTAGCTGGCGCCGAAGCTTTGCGCCGCGTCTTCGATCACGGGGATGCCGTGCCTTTGCGCGATGGCGTTGATGGCGTCGTAGTCGGCGCACTGGCCGTAGAGGCTGACGGGGATGATGGCGCGAGTGGCGGGCGTGATCGCGGCTTCGAGCAGCGCCGGGTCGAGGTTGCAGGTGCGCGGGTCCACGTCCACGTACACGGGCCTGGCGCCGAGCAGGGCCACGGTTTCGGCGGTGGCGATGTAGGTGAAGCCGGGGGTGATGACTTCATCGCCCGGGCCGATGCCCAGCGCCATCTGGGCGATCTGCAGCGCGTCGGTGCCGTTGGCGACGCTGATGCAGTGCCGGGCGCCGGTGTAGGTGGCGAGCTTTTCTTCCAGCTCGGCCACCTCGGGGCCCAGGATGAATTGGCCATGGGCGAGCACGCGGGCGATGCCGGCGTCGATGTCGGCCTTCAGGCGCTGGTATTGGGTCTTGAGATCGATGAAGTCCATGCGTTTCTTCAGTGTGCTTGCCAGGGGTCGATCACGGTCAGCCCCTCGATATGGATGAAATCCTTGGTATTGCGCGTGGCATGGGTTCAAGGCTCGGGCGGGGTACGGCCGGTCCGCCGCGCCGCAATGGGAAGATCGCTCGCATCCAGGCCCTGGAAGCGCTGCTGTATGCGCTGGGCAAAGTCCATGGACTGCGCCTGCCCATCGGCTCCAACGGCTTTCTGCAGAATGCTGCGCACCTCTTGCTCCAGCGACCAGCCATGGCGCGCGGCGCGCAGGCGCAAGCCCTCCTTGATGGATTCGTCCAGATTACGCACAGTGATGCTGCCCATGGGGATTCCTTGCATCAATCGCAATGCAATCATCGCACCTCCATCCCGCGAGGCACCATGCCGCGATCAAGCCACCACCTTGTGCAACTGCCGGCCTTGCAGTACGTAGCGTGCCCCGGTGTGCTGGCAAGCCACCTCGCCCTGTCCCTCCAGCGGCAGGTCGAGCTGTTCGCCGAACTCGCTCATCCAGCCGATCTGCCGCGCCGGCACGCCCACCATCAGGGCGTAGGCGGGCACGTCCTTGTTGACCACGGCGCCGGCGCCGACGAAGGCGTATGCGCCGATGGTCACGCCGCAGACGATGGTGCAGTTGGCACCCAGGGTGGCGCCTTTCCTGACCAGGGTGTCGCGGTATTCGCTCTTGCGCTCGATCAGCGAGCGCGGGTTGTAGACGTTGGTGAAGACCATGCTGGGGCCGCAGAACACGCCTTCTTCCAGCGTGACGTTGTCGTACACGCTGACGTTGTTCTGGATCTTGCAGTGGTCGCCGATCACCACCTTGTTGCCGACGAAGACGTTCTGGCCCAGCGAGACGCCCCGGCCGATCCTGGCGCCGCCGCAGACGTGGACGAAGTGCCAGACGCGGCTGTCTTCGCCGATCTGCGCACCTTCGTCGACGATGGCGCTGGGGTGGATGGCGACGCTCATGCCAGCCGGGCCACGATGGGATGGACTTCGCCGCCCGCGCCGCGCACCGGCTGCGCGCCGCGGATGGCGCTGACGGTCTCTATGCAGTGGCGGGCGTCTTCCAGGCCGTAGCCGCGGCCGGCCAGGATTTCGCGGTAGCTGGTGGTGTGCAGCTCGGTGAAGCCCTCGGAGAACTCCAGCTGCTCGCCGCTGATGTCGATGCTGCGGAAGGTGGGTTTCCTGCCCTTCACCTCGTCGGGCAGGTCGTTCGCGTCGATCGACAGGAACCAGCGCACGCGGGCCCGCTCGTACTCCAGGTAGCCGGCCGCCTTGGCCTCGCCGCCGTAGTGCAGCACGTTGCGCTGCAGGGCGCCGAAGACGAAGTGCAGCATGTCGAAGAAGTGCACGCCGATGTTGGTGGCCACGCCGAAGGATTTGCGCGGGTCGCCCTTCCAGCTTTCCATGTACCACTTGCCGCGGCTGGTGATGTAGGTGAGCTCGACGTCGAACTTGCGATCCGCCGGGGCCTGGGCCACTTTTTCGCGCAGCGCGCGAATGGCGTCGTGGTGGCGCAGCTGCAGGATGTTGAAGACGCGCTTGCCGGTCTCGCGCTCGACCCGGGCCAGTTCGTCGATCAGCGCGGCCGTGGGCACGAGCGGCTTCTCGCAGATGACGTCGGCGCCCAGGCGCAGGCCGGCGGCGATGTGCGCGTGGTGCAGGTAGTTCGGCGAGCAGATCGAGACGTAGTCGAGCGCCGTGGCGGGATCGCGCCGCAGCTGGTGCGCATATTCGTGGAAGCGCTCGAACTCGGTGAAGAACGCGCTTTGCGGCGAGATGCTGTCGATGATGCCGACCGAGTCGTTGACGTCGTAGGCCACGGCCAGGTTGTGACCCGTGTCCTTGATGGCACGCATGTGGCGCGGGGCGATGTAGCCGGCGGCGCCGATGAGGGCGAAGTTTTTCATGTCGTTTTCAACGATTACAGGCGGAAGACATTGAACCCGGTGGCAGCCATGGCATGGCGGTCGTACAGGCTTTTCACATCGGCCAGCACCGGCGTGCCGCCGCGGCAGCAGGCGCGCAGGTCGGCGGGCGCCATGGCGCGGTACTGGTGGTGCCCGACGGCGACGACCAGCGCATCCACGGGGTGGCCGGCGTCGACGGCGCCCAGCTCGATGCCGTATTCGCGCCGCACTTCGGCGGCGTCGGCCCAGGCGTCGGCGACCACGACCTGCGCGCCCCAGCCCTGGAACTCGCGCACCATGTCCACCACCTTGCTGTTGCGGATGTCGGGGCAGTTTTCCTTGAAGGTGATGCCCAGGATGCCGATGCGGCAGCGCGGCACGTCCATGCCCGCCTGCAGCATGCGGCGGATGGTGTTGCGCGCGACGTAGCGCGCCATGTTGTCGTTGATGCGCCGCCCGGCCAGGATGACTTGCGGCAGGTAGCCCACCTGCTCGGCCTTGTGGGTCAGGTAATAGGGGTCGACGCCGATGCAGTGGCCGCCGACCATGCCGGGACGAAACGGCAGGAAGTTCCACTTGCTGCCGGCGGCCTCGAGCACGTCGAGCGTGTCTATCCCCAGGCGGGCGAAGATGACGGACAGCTCGTTGACCAGTGCGATGTTCAGGTCGCGCTGGGTGTTCTCGATCACCTTGGCGGCCTCGGCCACCTTGAGGCTGCTGGCCCTGTGCGTTCCGGCGGTGATGATCTCGTTGTACAGCGCATCCACCGCCTCGGCCACTTCGGGCGTGCTGCCGCTGGTGATTTTCTTGATGGTGGGCAGGCGCCGTTCCTTGTCGCCGGGGTTGATGCGCTCGGGGCTGTAGCCGCAGAAGAAATCGCGGTTGAACACCAGGCCGCTCGCGCGCTCCAGCTCGGGCACGCAGACTTCTTCGGTGGCGCCGGGGTAGACGGTGGATTCGTAGATCACCACGTCGCCCTGCTTCAGCGCCGCACCCACGGTCTGGCTGGCCTTGACGAGCGGCGTGAGGTCGGGCCGGTTGGCGTCGTCCACCGGCGTGGGCACCGTGACGATGAAGACCTGGCAGTGCTTCAGGTCCTCGGGCCGGTGGCTGAAGCGCAGGTGGCGCGCGGCGCGCAGCTCCTCGGCGCCGCACTCCAGCGTGTGGTCCAGCCCGCCCTGCAGCTCGGCCACGCGGGCCTGGTTGATATCGAAACCCAGGACCGGCCGGTGCTTGCCGAACTCCACGGCCAGCGGCAGCCCGACATAGCCCAGACCAACGATGGCAATGGCGGCGTTCGATAAATTCATCGCGGTGACTTTCAGGGAAAACCCTTAATTATCCTCCCTCGCCAGACCACGTATCAGGCCGCCGGGTCCGCCTGTTCCAGCGGGGGCAGCAGCCTGTCCTTGGCGGAGAGCTGCCACTCGAGCCCGAGCCACGGCCAGGCGATGGCCAGCCGGGGGTCGTCCCAGGCGATGCCGCGCTCGGACGGGGGGTCGTAGTAGTCGGTGGTCTTGTAGAGGAAATCCGCGCTGTCGCTCAGTACCGCGAAGCCATGGGCAAAGCCGGGCGGTATCCACAACTGCCGCTGGTTGTCTTCGCTCAGTTCCTCGCCCACCCACTGGCCGAAGGTGGGCGAGCCCCGGCGGATGTCCACCGCCACGTCCCACACGGCGCCGCGCACCACGCGCACCAGCTTGCCCTGGGCGTGCGGCGGGAGCTGGTAGTGCAGGCCGCGCAGCACGCCGCGGCTGGAGCGGCTGTGGTTGTCCTGCACGAACCGGTGGCGGGTGCCGGTGGCTTCGTCGAAGGCCTGCTGGTTGAAGCTTTCGAAGAAGAAGCCGCGGGCGTCGCCGAAGACCCTGGGCTCGATGACCAGCACGTCGGGGATGGCGGTGGGAATGGCTTTCATGACGCGGCCCTGCCACCCAGCAGTTGGACCAGGTACTGGCCATAGCCGTTCTTCAGCAGCGGCTGGGCGAGTTTTTCGAGCTGCGCGGAGTCGATCCAGCGCTGGCGCCAGGCGATTTCCTCGGGGCAGGCGACCTTCAGGCCCTGGCGCTGCTCGATGGTGGCGATGAACTGGCTGGCATCCAGCAGGCTTTCGTGGGTGCCGGTATCGAGCCAGGCGTAGCCCCGGCCCATGAGCTGCACACTCAGTTGCCGCTGTTGCAAATAGAGGCGGTTGAGGTCGGTGATCTCGAGCTCGTCGCGCGCCGAGGGCTTGAGGCTCTTGGCCAGCTCGACCACCTGTTCGTCGTAGAAGTACAGGCCGGTGACGGCGTAGTTGGACTTGGGCGCCTTGGGTTTTTCCTCGATCGAGAGCACGCGGCCGGTGGCGTCGAACTCGGCGACGCCGTAGCGCTCGGGGTCGGTGACGTGGTAGGCGAAGACGGTGGCGCCCTGCGCCTGCTGGCTGGCGCGCACGAGCAGGGGCTGCAGGTCGTGCCCGTGGAAGATGTTGTCGCCCAGCACCAGCGTGCTCGCGCTGCCGGCCAGGAACCGCTCGCCGATCAGGAAGGCCTGCGCCAGGCCGTCGGGGCTCTCCTGCACGGCGTAGCGCAGGTCGAGGCCCCAGCGGCTGCCGTCGCCCAGCAGCTGCTCGAAGCGGGGGGTGTCCTGCGGCGTGCTGATGATGAGGATCTCGCGGATGTCCGCCAGCATCAGGGTGCTGAGCGGGTAGTAGATCATGGGCTTGTCGTACACCGGCAGCAGCTGCTTGCTGATGGCCAGCGTGGCCGGGTGCAGCCGGGTGCCGGAGCCGCCGGCGAGGATGATGCCTTTGCGTGAGAGGGTCATGGGCGTCGGAGTGGTAAGGGTCTACAGGGAGACGAAATGGCGCGGCGCGGCGCCGCGCACGGCCCCGAGGTTGAGCCTGGCATCGAAGCTGACGAAGCGGCAATCATGGCGCACGGCCAGGCCCAGCAGGTAGCTGTCGGTAATCTGGCGGTGGCCGAGCAGGTTCTGCCAGTGCAGGCGATCCTGGTCGAGCAGGCTGTAGTCGTCGGGCACGAAAAGATGCGCGGGATGGGCGGTGGCCTGTGCCAGGCGGCCGGCGACAGCAGCCAGGGGCAGCGGCTGCGGGTAGCCCGGCTGGGCCATGGTGCGCAGGCAGCCGTTTTGCGTGAGCGGGCAGGAGGCCCAGCCCTGCGCAATCTCGCGCTCCAGCCACTGCGTGGCGCGCGCGTGCTGGATGTGCGCGGCGTCCAGCAGGGCAATCAGGACGTTGACGTCCAGCAGCGCGCGCATGCTCTCTACACGCCTTCGACGTCGCGCAGGCGGTCGATCAGCGCGTTGCTGACCACGGCGCCGCGTGGCGGGAAAGGCTCGAAGCCCGTGAGGGTGGCCACGGGTGCCGCGCCGCCTTGCCGCGCCGCCGCGCCCGTCAACGCATCGCGCACCAGCCGCGAGACGACCTTGCCCAGGCTGGCGTTTTCGAGACGGGCGATCTCGCGCACGGCGATGAGCGCATCTTCTTCAAGATCGATGGTGGTTCGCATGGCGGGACTCTGGCGGGATGAAGCGAGGGATGGCCGATTGTAGGACACACTGATGCGATCGCATCAAATCATCATGCATCGAGCGTTTTCCTTCGCCGTCAGACTGACTCCAAAGAATGGGCGATGTCAGGAAAAGCGCGCAGGACCTGGCCGTCCATGGTCGCGAGCGGCACGCCCAGCTGCTGCGCCAGGGCGACGAATTCGCAGTCGTAGGCGGAACAGCCGCTGCGCTGCGCGAACTGCAACACCTGGCGCGAGTCCACCTCGTGCTCGGCGCCCTGCATCAGTTCCTGTGCTTCGAGCTGGATGGCGCTGGCCTGCTCGAAGGTCAGCAGGCCGCGGCGCAGGCAGCCCGCCAGCACATTGCGCAATTCACTGCGCCAGAGCACGGGGGCGGCCCAGTCGGGCTGCCGCGCCAGCAGCGCCTCGGCCGCCGCGGTGTGCTCGCCCGGCAGGTACAGATAGGCCAGCACGTTGGTATCGACGACGATCACGCGCGCCCTTCGCGCTTGAAGGCGTCGATGTCCTGGGCGCTGAAGTGGGGCGCCAGGCCAGCGCGCAAAGCGCGCGCGCGGGCCAGGCGCTGCGCGGGCGCGACGGCGGCGGGCACCAGCATGGCTTCCAGGCACACGATGGCTTCGCTGTTGAGGCTGCGGCGGTTGGCCTTGGCGGACAGCTTGAGCCGCTCGTAGACGGGGGCGGGGATGTTTTTCAGCGTCAGGGTGGTGGACATGGCGGCCGCACTCCAATGAAACCGTTTTGGTTCCATTCTAATGGCTGCGTTCCTCCCCACTCACAGGATTTCCGCCAGCATCCGCGCCACGCCCTGCTGCCACGGCGGCAGCGTCAGGCCGAAGGTGGCCTGCAGCCTGGTGGTGTCGAGCCGCGAGTTGAGCGGCCGCCGCGCCGGGGTGGGGTAGGCGCTGGTGGGCACGGGGGCGATCTCGGTTGCTTTGATTTGAATAGCTGGCTGCGCTTGCCTGGCTTGCGAAATCACGTAACTGGCGTAGGAAAACCAGTTGGTCTCGCCGGCGGCCACGCAGTGGTACAGGCCGCCATCCCCGGGGCTGTGCCGCAGGTGGCGGAGGGCGTGGGCGGTGACGTCGGCGAGCAGGTCGGCGCCGGTGGGTGCGCCCCACTGGTCGTCGATCACGGTGAGGCGCTCGCGCTCGGCCGCCAGGCGCAGCATGGTCCTGGCAAAGTTGCCGCCGCGCGCGGCGTAGACCCAGCTGGTGCGCAGGATCAGGTGCCTGCAGCCCGATTGCGCGATGCGCTGCTCGCCCTCGAGCTTGGTGGCGCCATAGACCGACAGCGGGCCGGTGGCGTCGGTTTCCACCCGGGGCCGGTCGCCGCTGCCGTCGAAGACGTAGTCGGTGCTGTAGTGCACCAGCCAGGCGCCGATGCCGGCGGCCTCCTCGGCGAGCCTACCGGGCGTGGTGGCGTTGAGCAGGCGGGCGCGTTCGGGCTCGCTTTCGGCCTTGTCCACCGCGGTGTGCGCGGCGGCATTGACGATGACGTCGGGGCGCAGCGCGCGCACGGTGCGGGCGATGCCCCCGGGGTCGGAGAAGTCGCCGCAGTACCCGGTGCTGTCGAAGTCGAGCGCGGTGACGCTGCCGAGGAGCGAGAGGCTTCTCTGCAGCTCCCAGCCGACCTGGCCGCCCTTGCCGAACAGGAGGATGTTCATGCTTGGCCTTTAACTCCCTCCCCCTCTGGGGGAAGGCAGGGATGGGGGCGGCTCGCACCACGGCAACGACATGCCCCGCCTGCCGCCGCGGGCCCCACCCCGGCCCTCCCGCGGATGCCCGGATCAGCCTGCATAGTGCTTCGCCACCCACTCGCGGTAGGCGCCGGACTGCACCTGCGCGGCCCACTCGGGGTGGTCGAGGTACCACTGCACGGTCTTGCGGATGCCGGTCTCGAAGGTCTCGGCCGGGCGCCAGCCGAGCTCGCGCTCGATCTTGCCGGCATCGATGGCATAGCGGCGGTCGTGGCCCGGGCGGTCCTTCACGTGGGTGATCTGGCTTTCGTAGGGGCGGCCGTCGGCGCGCGGGCGCAGTTCGTCGAGCAGCGCGCAGATGGTCTTGACGATGCCGATGTTGGTCTTTTCGTTGTGCCCGCCGATGTTGTAGGTCTCGCCCGGCCGGCCGGCCTGCAGCACGCGGCGGATGGCGCTGCAGTGGTCTTTCACGTAGAGCCAGTCGCGCACCTGCAGGCCGTCGCCGTAGATGGGCAGGTCCTTGCCTGCGAGCGCGTTGATGATGACCAGCGGGATCAGTTTCTCGGGGAAGTGCAGCGGGCCGTAGTTGTTGCTGCAG
Source organism: Pseudomonadota bacterium (assembly GCA_963205335.1). Taxonomy (GTDB): domain Bacteria; phylum Pseudomonadota; class Gammaproteobacteria; order Burkholderiales; family Burkholderiaceae_C; genus Comamonas_C. The sequence goes on along the minus strand of CAUJIM010000051.1, from coordinate 24,114 downwards.
TTGGTGGTGAGCACCGGCAGGCCGTAGGTGTGGTGCCAGGCGCGCACCAGGTGGTCGCTGGCGGCCTTGCTGGCGGAGTACGGGCTGTTGGGCTCGACCGTGGTCTCTTCGGTGAAGGCCGGGTCGGTGGGCGAGAGCGTGCCGTAGACCTCGTCGGTGCTCACGTGCAGGAACCGGAATGCTTCCTTTTGCGTAGCTGGCAGCGCGCTCCAGTAGTGCCTTGCGGCCTCCAGCAGCCTGAAGGTGCCGACGACGTTGGTCTGGATGAAGTCCTCGGGGCCGTGGATCGAGCGGTCCACGTGCGACTCGGCGGCGAAGTTGACGATGGCGCGCGGGGCGTGGCGGGCCAGCAGGCCTTCGACCAGCGCCGCGTCGCCGATGTCGCCCTGCACGAAGACGTGGCGCGCGTCGCCCGCCAGGCTGGCGAAGTTGTGCGGATTGCCGGCGTAGGTGAGCTTGTCGAGGTTGACGACGGGCTCGTCGCTCTGCCCGAGCCAGTCGAGGACGAAATTGGCGCCGATGAAGCCGGCGCCGCCGGTGACGAGGATCATGCGGATGTAGGGTGGCTGCGGGGGAACGGTCGATTATCCCATCCGCGCCCGCCGCGGCATTTGCGGTCAGCCGGCCGCCAAACGCCGCGAGGCGATCTCCAGCAGTCCGTCGAAGATCAGGTTTTCCACCAGCTCGAAGGGGCGGGTCATGCTCGGCATCATCTTCCAGCCGGCGCCGCCGGTCATGAGGCAGGCCGGGTCCTGCCCGCAGTGCGCGCGCAGGTGCTGCCAGGTGCGCTCCACCGCGCCGGCGATGGCGTAGGTGCCGCCGCTGGTGAGGGCGTCGCTGGTGTTGGTGGGAAAGGGCCGCACCTCGCCGGTGGGCACGTGCAGCCCGGCGGTGCCCATCTCCAGCGCGCGCAGCATGATGCCGTGGCCGGGCAGGATCAGGCCGCCGAGGAAGCGCCCCTCGGCGTCGAGCGCCTCCACCGTCACCGCCGTGCCCACCATCACCAGCACCAGCGGCCGGCTGGGGCCCTGCGCCAGCACGTGGTGGCGCGCGCCGATCATCGCCACCCAGCGGTCGGCGCCCAGGCGCGCGGGGTGGTCGTAGCCGTTGACCACGCCGGCCTCCTCCTGCCCGGGCACGACCCAGTGCGCGGAGACGTCCCAGGCGTCCATCTGCTCGACGACGCGGTGCTTGACCGGGTCGCCCGCCACCACGCAGCCGAGCATGTGGCTGGGCGCGGGCAGCTGCGCCCAGGCGCCGTCGGCCAGCCGGTCGATGTGTTCAAGGAACTCGGCCCCCTGCGCCAGCATGGCCGCGCCGGGCCGCATCGCATCGAACAGCGCCCATTTCAGGCGCGTGTTGCCCACGTCGATCGCGAGGAAGCTCATGCGGCGGATTATCTTGAATTTCCGCAGGCCGCAAACCCCGGCGCGGCCGGCCCTCCCGGCCCGTTATAGTGCGACGGTCCATTGCAACCACAGGAGGAGCGTCATGGGTCTGTTCAGTTTCATCAAGGAAGCCGGCGAAAAACTGTTCGGCGGCGGCGCGGCGCAGGCCGCGGGCGCGGCGGCGCCGACGCAGGCGGAGCTCGACGCCAGGGCGGGCAAGGCGATCGAGGCCTACATCGCGACGCAGAACCTCGGCGTGAGCGGCGTCCAGGTGGCCTTCGCAGGGTCCGAGGGCAAGGTGACCGTGACCGGCACCGCCCCGACGCAGGCGGCCAAGGAGAAGGTGACGCTGTGCTGCGGCAACGTGGCCAGCGTGACCAGCGTGGACAACCAGATGTCGGTGACCAACCCCGAGCCCGAGGCGCAGTACCACGACGTGGTGCGCGGCGACACGCTGAGCGCGATCGCCAAGAAGTTCTACGGCGACGCCAACAAGTACCCGGCGATCTTCGAGGCCAACAAGCCGATGCTGACGCACCCGGACAAGATCTACCCGGGGCAGAAGCTGCGCATCCCGCCCTTGGCCAAATAAGCCCTGCCCCGCACGCCCGCCAGAGCTGCCCGCGAGGGCAGCTTTTTTTTTCACTGCCAGAGCGGCACCACCTGCTCGCGCAGCTCGCGGCGCAGCGCCAGGTGCTCGGGCACCACGCCCTCGACGATGCGCCAGAAGCGCGGGCTGTGGTTCATTTCGCGCAGGTGCGCGAGTTCGTGCGCGACGACGTAGTCGATGACCGCCTCGCGGTAGTGCATCAGGTGCCAGTTCAGGCGGATGGTGCCGCTGGCCGAGGCGCTGCCCCAGCGCGTGGCGGCATTGGACAGCTGCAGGCGCTGCCAGCGCACGCCCAGCAGCAGCGCGAAGTGCGCCAGCCGCGCGCCGAAATGCGCCCGCGCCTGGCGCAGCCACCAGGCGTGCACCGCGCGGCGCAGCGCGTCGGGCGTGGGCGCAGCGCCGAGCCCGAGGTGCAGCTCGCCGCCGGCGAGCAGCGCGGCGCCCGGCGCGTCGCGCAGCCGCAGTCTGAGCGCGCCGCCGAGCCAGGGCAGCTCGGCGCCGTCGCGCCAGTCGATGCGCGCGGCCTGCTGCTGGCGCGCGCGCGCCTGCATCTCGGCGAGCTTGCGCACGACCCAGCCGGACTTCTCCTGCAGAGCGTCCTCGATCGCGCCGAGCGAGACCCACGCCGGGGCGCGCACGGTCAGGCCGTCGGCGCCCACGACGAAGCCGATGCTGCGCCGGCGCGCGCGTCCGAGCCGGTAGACGACCCGGCTGCCCGCAAGCACCGTCTCGCGCTGCGGCGGCGGCTGTTTTGCTCTCAGCAAAGGAGCTGCTTGCGCTGGATGGCCGGGCGCTGGAGCCATTTTTTCATGCGAAGACCAGGTTCACGCCGCCCCGCTGTCCATGCGCGGGACGGCGGGGACGGGCACCGCGCCGGCGTAGGCCTCGGGGTCCAGGCGCCGCATCTCGGCCTCGATCCATTCCTGCACCTCGTGCGTGAGCTCGTCGGCCTTGCGGCCGGTGCTGGCGATCGGCGCGCCGATGGAGACATCGACGACCCCGGGGCGCTTGACGAAGCCGCTCTTGGGCCAGACGCGCCCCGAGGTGACGGCCACGGGCACGACGGGCACCCCCGCCTCGATCGCCAGGCGCGCGCCGCTGACCATGTATTTGCCGACGCTGCCGCGGGGCGTGCGCGTGCCCTCGGGGAACATCACCACCCACACGCCCTGGCCGAGCAGGCGCTTGCCCTGCTTGATGACGCGCACGAAGGCGCGCGTGGGGTGGCCGCGGTCGATGTGGATCATGTCCATGCAGGCCATGGACCAGCCGAAGAAGGGGATGTAGAGCAGCTCCTTCTTGAACACGTAGGCCACGCGCCGCGGCAGGATGGCGGGCATGAGGAAGGTTTCGTAGGCCGACTGGTGCTTGACCAGCAGCACCACGCCCTGCTTCGGGTCGGTCGGCAGATGCTCCAGGCCGGCGACGCGCCGCCGGATTCCGAGGAACGGCCGCGCCAGGTCGGCGGCCAGCGCCAGCCAGGCGCGCGCGGGCGCGTAGCTCGCGCGCGCGCCGCCGCCCAGCAGGCGCGCCAGGATGACGGCGAGCGTGTACGGGATGACCGTGAGGGCCAGCGCCAGCATGTACAGGACGGAGCGGATCAGCGCCATGGCGTGCGTTCGGACGTCCGGGTGCTCAGGCGGCCAGGCGCGAGAGGTCGGCCACGCGGTTCATCGCCGCGTGCAGCTGCTTGAGCAGGCCGAGGCGGTTCAGGCGCAGGTCGCTCTGCTCGGCGTTGACCATGACGTGCTCGAAGAAGGCATCGACCGGCGCGCGCAGCCGCGCCAGCGTGCGCAGGCTGGCGGTGTAGTCGCCGGCGGCGAACTGCGCGTCGGCGCCGGGCGCCACGGCCTGCAGCGCGGCGTGCAGGTCTTTTTCCGCCGCCTCGTGCAGCAGGCCGGGGTTGACGTGCGCATCGACCTCGCCGGCCTTCTTGAGGATGTTGGTCACGCGCTTGTTGGCGGCCGCCAGCGCCGGGGCCTCGGACAGGCCGGCGAAGGCGCGCACCGCGTCCAGCCGGGGCGCCACCTCGGCCAGCCGCTGCGGCCGCGGCGCGAGCACCGCGTCGACCTCCTGCGCGCTGTAGCCCTGCTCGCGCAGCACGCCCGCCAGGCGCTCGTAGATGAAGCTGGACAGCTCGGCGCTGGGGTCGGTGATCTTGCCGGCAAACGCAGGCAGGGTGCACGCCAGCAGCTCCGGAAGTTGCAGCGGCAGGGCCTTCTCGACCAGCATGCGGATCACGCCCAGCGCGTGGCGCCGCAGGGCAAACGGGTCGCGGTCGCCGGTGGGCGGGTTGCCGGTGCCGAACATGCCGACCAGCGTCTCCAGCTTGTCGGCCAGCGCCACCACCACGCCCACGGTCCCGCGCGGCAGGCCGTCGCCCGCGAAGCGCGGCTTGTAGTGGTCCTCGATGGCGTGCGCCACCTCGTCGGGCAGGCCGTCGTTGAGCGCGTAGTAGGCGCCCATGGTGCCCTGCAGCTCGGGGAATTCGCCGACCATGTCGGTCACCAGGTCGGTCTTGGCCAGCAGCGCCGCGTTGTCCACGCAGGTGAGCAGCCAGTCCTGCGCGACCTCGCCCTCGGGCGTCCGCAGCCGCCCGGGGCCCGCGCCCATCGCGCCGGCGAGCTGCAGCCCTATGGCCCTGGCGATGGCGCGCACGCGCTCCACGCGCTCGCCCTGGGTGCCGAGCTGGTGGTGGTAGACCACCTTGGCCAGCTGCGGCACGCGCGACAGCAGCGTCCTCCTGCGGTCCTGGTCGAAGAAGAACCGGGCGTCCTGCAGCCGCGGGCGCACCACCCGCTCATTGCCCTGGATGACGGCGCTCGGGTCGTCGGGCCAGATGTTGCTCACGACGAGGAAGCGGTGGGTCAGCCTGCCCGCACCATCCAGCAGCGGGAAGTACTTCTGGTTGGCCTTCATCGTCAGGATCAGGCATTCCTGCGGCACCTCGAGGTATTGCTCCTCGAACTGGCAGACCAGCACGTTGGGGCGCTCGACCAGTGCCGTCACCTCGTCGAGCAGCGCGGCGTCCTCGATCGGCCGCACGCCGCCGCCCAGCGTGCGCGCGGCCGCGGCGAGCTGGCGCTCGATCTCGGCGCGGCGCTCGGCGAAGCTGGCGATCACCGCGCCTTCGCCGCGCAGCTGGGCCACGTAGCTGTCGGCATCGCGCAGCACGACCGGACTGGCCTCGGCCTCGAAGCGGTGGCCGTGCGTCGCGCGCCCCGCGGCCAGGCCCAGCGCCGAGACCGGCACCACCGCGCTGCCGTGCAGCGCCACCAGGCCGTGCGCCGGACGCACGAAGTGCACGCTGCTCCAGCCGTCGCGCAACTGGTAGCGCATCACCTTGGGGATGGGCAGCTGGCGGATCGCCTCGTCGAGCGCCTTCTGCAGGCCATCGGCCAGGCTGGCGCCGGGCAACGTGCGCTCCAGGTACAGCACCTCGGCCTTGCCGTCGTGCACGCGCCCGAGGCCCGCCACCGCGCCGGCATCGGCGCCCAGCGCGGCGAGCTTCTTGAGCAGCGCGGGCGTGGGCGTGCCGTCGGCGGCCAGGCCCACCGCCACCGGCATCAGCTTGTGCGACACCGCCTGGTCGGCGGCGACGGCGCGCACCCCGCTCAGGTGCGCCGCCAGGCGCCGCGGCGAGGCGAAGGCCGTCAGGCGCGCGTCGTCCTTCACCAGCCCCTGCGCCACCAGCTGGTCGCGCAGCACGCCGGCGAAGGCATCGCCCAGGGTGCGCAGCGCCTTGGGCGGCAGTTCTTCGACAAACAGTTCGACGAGCAGATTGGCGGTATTCATGGATTTGATAGCTTTTCGCGCTTGCCTGGCAAGGGCTGGAGCCCGATTTTCTTTTGGATTCAGGCGGCTTTCCTGGGCCGCTGCGCGGCCTTGGCCAGCTCGGCCAGCACCTCTTCGGCATGCGCCCTGCTGGCCATCGGAAAGCCCAGGCGCGCGCGGCTGTCGAGGTAGCACCTGGCCACGCCCCGCGCCAGGTTGCGGATGCGCGCGATGTAGGCCGCGCGCTCGGTCACGCTGATCGCGCCGCGCGCGTCCAGCAGGTTGAAGGTGTGGGCCGCCTTGAGCACCTGCTCGTACGCCGGCAGCGAGAGCTGCTCGGCCATCAGGTGCTGGGCCTGCTTCTCGTGCGCGTCGAACGCGACGAAGAGGAAGGCCGCGTCGGACTGCTCGAAGTTATAGGTGGACTGCTCGACCTCGTTCTGGTGGTAGACGTCGCCGTAGGTCAGCTTCGAGCCGTCGGGCCCCTGCGTCCAGACCAGGTCGTAGACGTTGTCCACGCCCTGCAGGTACATCGCCAGGCGCTCCAGGCCGTAGGTGATCTCGCCCGTGGCGGGCCTGCAGTCGATGCCGCCGACCTGCTGGAAATAGGTGAACTGCGTCACCTCCATGCCGTTGAGCCAGACCTCCCAGCCCAGGCCCCAGGCGCCCAGCGTGGGGTTCTCCCAGTCGTCCTCGACGAAGCGGATGTCGTTCTTCTTCAGGTCGAAGCCCAGCCCCTCCAGGCTGCCGAGGTAGAGGTCGAGGATGTCGGACGGAGCCGGCTTGAGCACCACCTGGTACTGGTAGTAGTGCTGCAGCCGGTTGGGGTTGTTGCCGTAGCGTCCGTCCTTGGGGCGGCGGCTGGGCTGCACGTAGGCGGCCTTCCAGGGCTCCGGCCCCAGGGCCCTCAGGAACGTGGCCGTGTGCGACGTGCCGGCACCGACCTCCATGTCGTAGGGCTGCAACAGCGCACAGCCCTGCGCGGCCCAGTACGACTGGAGTTCGAAGATGATGTCCTGGAAAGTCTGCATGGCCGGAAGTGGAGGAAGGGCTGCGCGCCAACACACGCGGGAAAACAGGCCATTTTAGGCGCTCGCACCCGGCGCACTGCCGTTACATTTGCCCGGACACCGTCTTGCGGCGCAATGCAACCCCGTGGAAACCCGGGGGTGCACGGCCAGACCCCCGCGAGGAGTAACAGCAGGCTCTCAGGGCCACGACGACAAGCGAGCCACCGCACCTTCTCCATGCCCGCCCTCGACATTCGTTCACTGACGCTGGCGAGCGTGCTCGCGGCGATGGTGCTGGCGGCGGTGCTGGCCTTCATGCGCCACTACTACCCGCGGCACGTTCGCGGCATCGGGCACTGGGCCGCGGCGGCGCTGCTCTGGTGCCTCGCCGCGGCGCTGTACAGCAGCGCGAGGCTGACGCACCCGGTCATTTCGAGCACGATCGCCAGCACCTTCCTGCTGGCCGGGTTCGGCGTGTACTACACCGGCTGCCGCCGTTTTTCCGGACGCCCGGCCCGCTGGCGCGCCACGGCGGCGGCGACAGCGCTGGCGATCGCCACGATCGCGTGGTTCACCCACGTCCAGCCGAGCTGGCCGGCGCAGCTGCGCTCGATGATCGGCAGCGTCGCGGGCGCCGAGCTCGCGATCCTCGTCTTCCTGCAGCGGCACGGCAGGCATTCGCTGCCGACGCGCATGATCCAGGGCGCCTGCGCGGGCCAGATGCTGGTGATCGCGTACCGCCTGTGGACGACGTTCGACGGCAGGGCCGGCCTGGACCTCATGGACAAGACCTTCGAGGAGACCATCATGGTCGCCTCCTTCGCACCCACCCTGACGCTGATGTGCTTCGGCGCGCTGCTCATGGCGACCGACCAGGTGGTCGAGGAGCTGCAGCACCAGATCACGCACGACCCGCTCACCGGCACGCTCAACCGGCGCGCCCTGATGCAGCGCTGCGCGAACGAACTCAAGCGCTGCGAGCGCGCCGGCGAGGACCTGTCGCTGCTGATGGTGGACCTGGACCATTTCAAGAGGATCAACGACCGGCACGGGCACCAGCACGGCGACGCGGTGCTGGTGCACTTCGCGCAGCGCGTGCGGGAGCTGCTGCGCGGCTCGGACCTGCTGGGACGCTACGGCGGCGAGGAATTCATGGTGGCCCTGCCCGCGGCCGGGGCGGCGCAAGGGCACGCGGCGGCGCAGCGCATCCACCAGGCGCTGGCCCGCGGCCACGCGCTCGACTGCCCCTGCAGCATCGGCCTGGCCACCTGGGACGGGCCGGGCGACACGCTGCAGGCGCTGATCCAGCGCGCGGACCAGGCGCTGTACTGCGCCAAATCCCGGGGCCGCAACCAGACCTGCGCCCACTGAGCCGCGAAACGCCCATGCCCGAGACGCTTCTTCCCGAACCGACGACGCTGGTCGGCCTGGCCATGGCGGTCTCGCTGGTCCTGGCGGCCACGCTGATGCTCATGCGCCTGCGCTACCCGGCGGACATCCGGGGCACGGGCTACTGGGCGCTGGGGCCGGCGCTGTGGTGCCTGGCTTCCGCCCTCATCAGCCAGCACGGGCACTGGCCCACCTCCCTCACCCAGGGCGGCGGCAGCATCCTGGTCGCGGCGGGCACCCTCGCCTACTACCTCGGCGCGCGCGATTTCTACCGCCGGCGCACGCGCTGGCCGACCTACGCCCTGCTGGCGCTGCTGCTGCTGGCCCTGTTGGGCTCCCGCGAAGAGACCGGCTACCTGCTGCGCGTCTGCGCGGTCTACATGGCCGTCGACGCGCTGAACCTGCGCATCCTGCTGCGCCACGGCAACCGGGGGTTTCCGGTGCGGCTCATCCAGGCGGCGTTCCTGGTGCACCTGCTGGCGCTCGCGGCGCGCTTCGTGCAGCTGGCGCAGGGGGGCGAGTTCCGCGACTTCCTCGCCCCATCGCCGTTCAATTCACTGTACGTCGGCACCTACGTCTTTGCCCTGCTCGCGCTCGGCATGGGGGCCATCGTGATGGCGATGGAGCGCCTGTCCGGCGACCTGCGCCACCAGGCGACGCACGATCCGCTGACCCGGGTGCTGCACCGCGGCGCGCTGATGCAGGCCTGCGCCCAGGAGCTCGACCGCAGCCGCCGCTCGGGCCAGGGGCCGACGCTGATGATGTTCGACCTGGACCACTTCAAGAAGATCAACGACACCCGCGGGCACCCGTACGGCGACCGCGTGCTGGCGCACTGCGCCCGCCGCGCGAAGGAGCAGCTGCGCCAGGCCGACCTGCTCGGCCGCTACGGCGGCGAGGAGTTCATGGTGCTGCTGCCCGCCACCCACCTGGCCGAGGCCGAGCACGTGGCGCGGCGCATCAGGGCCGCCGTCTCCGAAGACCATCCGCTGCGCTGCACCGTGAGCATCGGCGCGGCGGCATGGCGCGGGCCGCAGGACACGCTCGACGCGATGATCGCCCGGGCCGATCGGGCGCTCTACCAGGCCAAGTCCCAGGGGCGCGACCGCACCTGCGCGGCTTGAATTGGAACAACCCCTGTGGCGCTGCGGGGCGGCCCTTGCGCGGTGGCCCTCGCCCGGGGCGCGCCGGCTTCATGCGCCGCGCACGGCGCGAGGCGCCATGCAAGCGGCAATCACACGTGCAGCGCCTGCCCCAGCGCGCGCAGCGCCGCCTCCTGCACCGCCTCGCCCAGCGTGGGGTGCGCGTGGATCGTGCCGGCCACGTCTTCCAGCCGCGCGCCCATCTCGATCGACTGGCCGAACGCCGCCGCCAGCTCGGCGACGCCGTGGCCCACCGCGTGCCAGCCGAGGATGACGTGGTCGCCCTTGCGCGCCAGCACGCGCACGAAGCCGCCCTCGGCGCCGAGGGTGAGCGCGCGGCCGTTGGCGGCCAGCGGAAAGCTCGCCTGCACCGTCTCGACGCCCGCCGCCCTGGCCTCGTCCGGCGTCATGCCGCTGAGCACGATCTCGGGGTCGGTGAAGCACACGGCGGGGATCGCCATCGGCTCGAAGCGCCGCGGCCGGCCCGCGACCTGCTCGGCCACGCACTCGCCCTGCGCCATCGCCCGGTGCGCCAGCATGGGCTCGCCGGTCAGGTCGCCGATCGCCCAGACGCCGCGCATCGAGGTGGCGCAGCGGGCATCGACCGCGACGGCGCGCCCCTGCATCGTGAGCTGCAACCCCTCCAGGCCGAAGCCCGCGGTGCGCGGCCTGCGGCCCACGGCGACGAGCACCTTGTCGGCCGGCAGGGCGAATTCGTCGGCGTTGGCGTTCCTCACGTGCACGCCATGGCGCTCGTCCCAGCCCTGCACGCTGCAGCCCAGATGCAGCACCACGCCGCTCTTCTTGAGCGCGTCGAGCACCGGCCTGGTGAGCGCCTCGTCGTAGCGCGGCAGCACGTGCTGCGCGGCCTCGACCACGGTGACCTCGCTGCCCAGCTTGCGGTAGGCGAAGCTCAGCTCCAGCCCGATGTAGCCCGCGCCCACGACCACCAGGCGCCGCGGCAGCCCGGCGGGCGAGAGCGCATCGGTCGAGGACCAGATCGCGCCGCCGAACGGCATGCTCGGCAGCGCCACCGGCTCGGAGCCCGTGGCCAGCAGCAGGTGCTCGCAGCGCACGCGCAGCGCCTCGCCGCCCACCTGCACCACCGCGGTCTTGCCGTCCTCGATCGTGGCCCAGCCCGCGAGCACCTGCACGCCCGCCTTGCGCAGCAGCGCGCCCACGCCCGAGGTCAGGCGCTGGACGATGCCGTCCTTCCAGCGCACGGTCTGGCCCAGGTCGAGCGCGGGCTGCTGCACGCGGATGCCCAGCGGCGAGGTGCCCGCGGCCTGCAGGCGCGCGGTCTCGAACGCCTGCGCCGCATGGATCAGCGCCTTGGACGGAATGCAGCCGATGTTCAGGCAGGTGCCGCCGGCGCGCGCGCCCTCGGCCAGCACCGTGGGCACGCCCAGCTGCGCCGCGCGGATGGCCGCCACGTAGCCGCCGGGGCCGCCGCCGATCACGAGGAGCCGGGTGGAAATTTCCTTCATCGCATCACTCCGCGTTCATTCGACAAACAGCAGCGCCGGGGTTTCCAGCAGGCCGCGCACCGCCTGGATGAAGCGCGCCGCGTCCATGCCGTCGACCACGCGGTGGTCGAACGACGACGACAGGTTCATCAACTGCCGCGCCACCACCTGGCCTTTGCTGAGCATGGGGCGCTCGACGATGCGGTTGACGCCGACGATGGCCACCTCGGGGTGGTTGATCACCGGCGTGCTGGCGATGCCGCCCAGCGGCCCGAGGCTGGTGAGCGTGATGGTCGAGCCCGAGAGCTCCTCGCGCGGCGCCTTGCCGGTGCGCGCGCCCTCGGCCACACGCGCGACGCCGGCGGCGCAGGCCCAGAGGTCGAGCGCCTCGGCATGGCGCAGCACCGGCACCATCAGGCCGCCGTCGGTCTGCGTGGCGATGCCCATGTGCACCGCCTCGAAGCGCGTGACCACGCCCGCCTCGTCGTCGTAGCGCGCGTTGATCTGCGGGAAGTCGCGCAGCGCGACCACCATGGCGCGGATCAGCAGCGGCAGCAGCGTGAGCTTGCCGCGCGCGCCGCCGTGGAGCTGGTTGAGCCGGGCGCGCAGCAGCTCCAGCTCGGTCACGTCCACTTCCTCGACGTAGCTGAAGTGCGGGATGCGGCGCTTGGCCTCCTGCATCTTCTGCGCGATCTTGCGGCGCAGGCCGATCACCGGGACGGCCTGCTCGCCGTGGCGCTCGACGTAGATCGAACCGCCCGCCGCGGCCGCGCCGCCGCGGGCGGCCCAGGCGTCCAGGTCCTCGTGCAGGATGCGCCCGGCCGGGCCGCTGCCCGGCACGTAGCGCAGCTCCACGCCCATCTCCAGCGCCCGGCGGCGCACCGAGGGGGCGGCCAGCGGCCGCTCGCCCGCCGTTCGCGGCGCGGCCGGCGCCCCGGGAGCGACCGCGGCGCGCGGCGCGGGGGCCGGCGCAGGTGCGGGCGCGGGGGCCGCCACGGGGACAGGCGCGGCCCCTGGTTGAACTATCTTTTCAGGAGCTATTTGCGCTTGACTGGCGGGCGATTCCTTGAGATTTCCCTCTCCTTCCACCTCGAGGCGCACCAGCTCCGCGCCGACGGCGAGCACCTCGCCCACCTTGCCGCCCAGCCCGGCCACCGTGCCGTGCACGTGGCTGGGGATTTCCACCGTGGCCTTGTCGGTCATCACGTCGGCGATCAACTGGTCTTCGGCCACCGCATCGCCCGGCTGCACGTGCCAGGCGGCGATTTCCACTTCGGCAATGCCCTCGCCGATGTCGGGCACGCGGATCACGTAGATACCCATGGCGTCAGCCCTCCATCACGCGCCTGAGCGCCGCGCCGACACGGGCCGGGCCCGGAAAGTAGGCCCACTCCTGCGCGTGCGGGTAGGGCGTGTCCCAGCCTGCGACGCGCTCGATCGGCGCCTCCAGGTGGTAGAAGCAATGCTCCTGCACCAGGGCCGTGAGCTCGGCGCCGAAGCCGCCGGTGCGCGTGGCCTCGTGCACCACGACGCAGCGACCGGTCTTCTTCACCGAATCGACGATGGTCTGCAGGTCCAGCGGCCAGATCGAGCGCAGGTCGATGATCTCGGCGTCTATGCCGGTCTCGATCGCCGCGCGCTCGCTCACCCAGACCATGGTGCCGTAGGTCAGCACCGTCACCGCCTTGCCAGGCCGGAACACCGCGGCGCTGGTGAGCGGCACCTTGTAGTAGCCCTCGGGCACGCGGCCCAGCTCGTGTTTCGACCAGGGCACGACCGGCTGGTCGTGGCGTCCGTCGAACGGCCCGTTGTACAGCCGCTTGGGCTCCAGGAACACCACCGGGTCTTCGCACTCGATGGCCGAGATCAGCAGCCCCTTGGCATCGTGCGGGTTGCTCGGCATCACCGTGCGGATGCCGCAGATGTGGGTGAAGACCGCCTCGGGGCTCTGGCTGTGCGTCTGCCCGCCGTAGATGCCGCCGCCGCAGGGCATGCGGATCACCATGGGCGCGGCGAAATCGCCCGCCGAGCGAAAGCGCAGGCGCGCCACCTCGGAGACGATCTGGTCCATCGCCGGGTAGAAGTAGTCGGCGAACTGGATTTCCACCACCGGCTTCAGGCCGTAGGCCGCCATGCCCAGCGCCGTGGCGACGATGCCCGACTCGGAGATCGGCGCGTCGAAGCAGCGCGTCTTGCCGTACTTGGCCTGCAGCCCGTCGGTGACGCGGAACACCCCGCCGAAGTAGCCCACGTCCTCGCCGTAGACGATGACGTCGTGGTCGCGCCCCATCATCACGTCCAGGCCCGAACGCAGCGCCTGCACCATGGTCATCGAGCTGACCGCGCCCTGCACGTTTTCCTGCTCAGCCATGGCTCAGACCCCCAACTGCTGGCGCTGGCGGCGCAGGTGCTCGGGCATGTCCCTGAACACGTCCTCGAACATGGTCGCGGCGCTGGGCACGCGGCCGTCGAGCAGCGTGCCGTGGCTCTCCGCCTCCTTCTGCGCGGCGATGATCTGCGTCTCCAGCGCCTTGTGCGTCTCCTCGTGCTGCGCCTCGCTCCACTCGCCAATGGCGATCAGGTGCCGCTTCAGGCGCGCGATCGGATCGCCCAGCGGAAAGCGCTGCCAGTCGTCGGCCGGGCGGTATTTGGACGGGTCGTCCGAGGTCGAGTGGGGGCCGCCGCGGTAGGTCACCCACTCGATCAGCGTCGCGCCGCGGTTGGAGCGCGCGCGCTCGGCGGCCCAGCGCGAGGCGGCGTACACCGCGAGGAAGTCGTTGCCGTCGACGCGCAGCGCCGCCAGGCCCACGCCCACGCCGCGCTGGGCGAAGGTGGTGCCCTCGCCGCCGGCGATCGCCAGGCAGGTGGAGATGGCCCACTGGTAGTTGACCAAGTAGATGATAACCGGCGCGCGGTAGACGTGGGCGAAGGTCAGCGCGGTGTGGAAGTCCGCCTCGGCGGTGGAGCCGTCGCCGATCCAGCCCGAGGCGATTTTCGTGTCGCCCTTGATCGCCGAGGCCATCGCCCAGCCCACCGCCTGCGGCAGCTGCGTGGCCAGGTTGCCCGAGGTGGAGAAGAAGCCCGCGCGCTTGTACGAGTACAGCACCGGGAGCTGGCGCCCCTTGAGCGGATCGCGCGCGTTGCTCATGAGCTGGCAGATCATCTCGACCAGCGAGATGTCGTCGCGCGAGAGCAGCAGGCCCTGCTGGCGATAGGTGGGAAAGCACATGTCGCCCGGCTCCAGCGCCATCGAATGCGCCGCCGTGATCGCCTCCTCGCCCAGGCACTGCATGTAGAACGACAGCTTTTTCTGGCGCTGCGCGATCAGCATGCGGGCATCGAAGATGCGCGTCTTCATCATCGCGCGCAGGCCCCGGCGCAGCCGCTCGGGGTGCAGGTCCGGGGCCCAGGGGCCGAGCGCCCGGCCGTCGTCGTCGAGCACCCGCACCAGGCTGGTCGCCAGGTCCGCCGTGTCGGCCGCGGGCGTGTCGACCGGCGGCCGTCGCACCGCGCCGGCGGGCGAGAGGCTCAGGTAGGAAAAATCGGTGCTGCCGCCGGGCCGCCCGGTGGGCTCGGGGATATGCAGCCGCAGGGCTGTGTGCGAAGTCATCCACGGTCTCCTTGCGCCCGATGGTGTCGGGCTTGCGGTGTGGTCTGGGCCGGGCGCCAGATCATGGCGCCGCGCCCCGTCAGCGCCGAGGCGCCAGCAGCAATTTTAGGTGGGCGGCGGGGTTGCGGCAAACCCCGCGGCCGCGTGGTGGCTTTGCAGGCAGCGTGCCCCATGAAACGGCCGCGCAACGGCCTGGCCGGCCTGGAGTGCGCATGCGGTGCGCGCGTCGATTAAGATGAAACGCTCCTGGGGCAAGGCGCACGCCGCCGTGTCCATTCGTTCGTGAAAGGTTGAACCATGGCCTCCAAATCCGAAACCCCCGATACCACCCAGAGCGAGCTCGAACGCCTCGTCGGTGACCTGCGCAATCTGCTCTCCAGCAAGGACCTCGACGGAATTCCCGAGATCAAGCAGCTGCGCCAACGGCTCGACGAGGGCGTGCAAAGCGTGCGCGACGCCACCGTGCGCGCCGCGCAGGATGCCGCGCAGCAGGCCAGGGACGCGGCGCGCGCCGCCGACCGCTACGCCCACGACGAACCCTGGCGCGTGGCCAGCGCCGCGCTCGCCGTGGGTGCGCTGGTGGGGTTCCTGCTGGCGCGCCGCTGACCCTGCCGAGCGTCCGCGACGAACACGTGGCACGCATGAACTGGGTTTCCCTGCTGAGCATCGGCCGCTGGGCCACGCACTGGCGCGCCACCGCGACCGAGGGCATCGCCGCCGCCGAGGACCGGATCGCGCTGGCACGCCTCGAATGGGCCGGGCACCGGCGCAGCCTGGCGCTGCTGGCGCTGCTGCTGGTGCTCTTCGGCGCCCTGGCGCTGGTGGCCCTGCTGCTGCTGTCGGCGGCCATCCTGGTGCAGTTCTGGGACACGCCCCAGCGCGCGCTGGTGGCCTGGATCCTGGCAGGCGTCTGGTTCGCGGCGTGCGCCGTGGTGCTCGCGCTGCTGGTGTCGCTCGCCCGCCGGGCCCGCGACGTCTTCGCGCTGACGCGCAAGGAACTGGCCGAGGACTGGCGCATGCTCAAGGAGCAACTCTGATGCCCGCTTCCCGCACGCCCCCGACGCCGGAGCAGCAGGCGCTGCTCGAGCGCATCGCCGCGCAGCGCGAACGCCTGCGCTCGCGCCGCAGCGCGCCGGGCGACCGCGTCGATCCGCGAGACCCGCTGCCCGATCGCCTGTGGGCGTTCGCGCGGCTGCACCCGCTGACCACGGCCGCCGCGGTGGCGCTGCTCACTCTGGCGGGCCCGGCCCGCCTGGTCCGCTGGGCGGGCGTGCTGCTGCCCCTGATCGTGCAGGCGCGGCGCCCGTAGCACCCGGCCCCCGGCCCCCGGCCGCCTCACAGCCCGAGGTTCGCTCCGGCGCCCAGCAGGGTGGCGGCACCCAGCAGCACGAAGACCGCGGCAGCGACCGAGTGCACCAGCTTCATCGGGATGCGGCTGGCCAGCCGGTCGCCGACGAACACGGCCGGCACGTCGGCGATCAGCATGCCCAGGGTGGTGCCGATCACGACCAGCACCGGCATGCCGTAGTGCGCCGCCATCGCCACCGTGGCGACCTGCGTCTTGTCGCCCATCTCGGCGAGGAAGAAGGTCACCAGGGTCGCGCCGAACACGCCCAGGCGCTGGGCCATCGGCGCCGCGCCCTCGTCGACCCGGTCGGGGATCAGCGTCCAGAGCGCCATGCCGACGAACGACAGGCCCAGCACCCAGCGCAGGACGCCCGCGCTGACCGTCTGCACGATCCACGCCCCGAGCGCTCCGGCGAGCCCGTGGTTCACCAGCGTGGCCGCCAGGATGCCGAGAACGATGGGCACCGGTTTCTTGAACCGCGCGGCCAGGAGGAAGGCGAGCAGCTGCGTCTTGTCGCCGATCTCGGCGAGGGCGACGACGCCCGTGGAGACGAGGAGTGCTTCCATGCTGGTTCGAGGGCTGGCGTGCAGGCGGTGGACCGCCGCGTGCTTCCGGCCAGGTCGGAGACGCCGCGATCAAGGGTCTTGTCGGGTATGGCCGCCGCGGGCGCCACGGCGCGCGGATTGTAGCGAGCCCGCCCGCCGCGGCGCCGCGGGCGCCGGGCACATCGGACTTCATTGACCTGGATCATGGACATTTCCCCGGCGGCCTGTCACGCTGCAACCTGTCGAACCCGAAGAAAGGCTCTCATGTCGTCCACTGCGCTGCACGTGATCCGCGAAGAACATTTTTCGATCGCTGCCGTGCTGCGATCGCTGCGCCTGATGCTCCAGCGCGGGCCCGACGAAGACCCGCAGCAGTACTTCGACGCGATGCGCGCGATGCTGTTCTACATCGACGAGGTCCCCGAGCGCCAGCACCACCCCAAGGAATCGCAGCTGCTGTTTCCTCCCGTGATGCAGCGCGCGCCCGAGCTCGCGCAGACGCTGGAGCAACTGGAGCGCGACCACGCCGGCGGCGAAAAGGCGGTGCGCGACCTGCAGCACCTGCTGCTGGCCTGGGAGCTGATGGGCGAGAGCCGCCGCGAGGCATTCACCAAGGCGCTCGGCGACTACATCACCTTCTACCTGGAGCACATGCGGCTGGAGGAGGTGGTCATCATCCCCGCCGCGCAGAAGCACTTCACGCCCGAGGACTGGGCCGCGATGGACGCGGCATTCGCCGAGAACCGCGACCCGCTGGCGCAGGGCGCGACGCTCGACCCGGAGTACGAGCGCCTGTTCAGCCGCATCGTGCGCAACGCGCCCAGCCCCATCGGCCTGGGCGGCCGATCCGCCGCCTGAAGCACAACACCCCCTGAGTAACCGTCTCGAAAGTCAGGCGCGGTGGCCCTGGCCTGGGGCGCGCCGGTTTCATGCGCCGCGGCCGACGCGATGCGTCATGAAGAACCGATTCCGAGTCCGGCGGCCGTGCCGCGGGGTCAATCCTGCCAGCGGCGCAGCACCAGGCTGGCGTTGGTGCCGCCGAAGCCGAAGCTGTTGGACAGCACGGTGCTCAGGCGCGCGTCGCGCGTACGCGTGACCAGCGGCATGTCGCCCAGCGCCGCATCGGGCGTCTCGACGTTGACCGATCCGGCGATGAAGCCTTGCTGCAGCATGATCAGGCAGTAGATCGCCTCCTGCACGCCGGTGGCGCCCAGCGAATGGCCGGTGAGCGACTTGGTGCTGGAGAACGGCGGCACCGCGCTGCCGAACACCGTCTGCATGGCGCGCACTTCCTGCATGTCGCCGACGGGCGTGGATGTGCCGTGGGTGTTGATGTAGTCGATCGGGCCTTCGAGCCCGGCGATGGCCTGGCGCATGCAGGCCACGGCACCGTCGCCCGAGGGGGCGACCATGTCCTCGCCGTCGCTCGTGGCGCCGAAGCCGACCACCTCCGCGAGGATGGTGGCGCCGCGCCGCTCGGCATGTTCCAGGCTTTCGAGCACCACCGCGCCGCCGCCGCCCGAGAGCACGAAGCCGTCGCGCTGGGCGTCGTAGGCGCGCGAGGCCTTTTCCGGCGTGGCGTTGTACTTGCTGGACATGGCGCCCATGCCGTCGAACAGCAGCGCCATGCCCCAGGAGAGCTCCTCGCCGCCGCCGGCGAACATCACGTCCTGCATGCCCCAGGCGATCTGCTGCGCCGCCGCGCCGATGCAGTGCGCCGAGGTGGAGCAGGCCGAGGTGATGGAGTAGTTGATGCCCTTGACCTTGAAGTTGGTCGCCAGGCACGCCGAGACGGTGGAGCTCATGCAGCGCGTGACCTGGTAGGGCCCGACGCGGCGGATGCCCTTCTCGCGCAGCGTGTCGGCGGCCTCGATCTGGTTGGCCGGCGAGCCGCCGCCCGAGCCCATGATGAGGCCGGTGCGCGGGTGGCTGACCTGCTCCGGCGCGAGGCCGGACTGCGCGATGGCGTCCTCGAGCGCGATCTGGGCGTAGGCGGCCGCGTCGCCCATGAAGCGCAACTGCTTGCGGTCGATGCGCGCCCCGATGTCGATCTCGGGCACGCCCGCGACCTGGCTGCGCAGGCCGAGGGCGGTGAACTCGGGCACCGCGCGGATGCCGCTCCTGCCCTCGCGCAGCGACGCCTCGACCGCCGCCAGGTCATTGCCGATGCACGAGACGATGCCCGCGCCGGTGATCACCACCCGCTTCGTGTTCATGCTGCGTCCTTGTCGCCCCCTCCGCGCAGGAACAAGCCTACACGCAGGTCGTGGGCCACGTAAATCTCCTTGCCGTCGGCCAGCAGCCGCGCATCGCCGATCGCCATGTTCAGCTTGCGCTTGATGACGCGCTTGATGTCGATCTCGTAGCGCACCAGTTTCACTTCGGGGCCGACCTCGCCGGTGAACTTGACCTCGCCCGCGCCCAGCGCGCGCCCGCGCCCCGGCAGCCGCAGCCAGGTGAGGTAGAAGCCGATCAGCTGCCACATCGCGTCCAGCCCGAGGCAGCCGGGCATCACCGGGTCGCCGCGGAAGTGGCAGGCGAAGAACCACAGGTCGGGCCGCACGTCCAGCTCGGCGACGATCTTGCCCTGGTTGTGCATGCCGCCCTCGTTGTCGATCGAGGTGATGCGGTCGAACATCAGCATCGGCGGCAGCGGCAGGCGGCCGGCATCGGGGCCAAACAGGCGCCCTTCGCCGGAGGCGATGAGCTGGTCGTAGGTGAAGGATTCGGCCATTGTCAATAGTGGTGTGCGGCCAGGGCGCCGGGCGGACGCCTCGTACCGACAAAAGGTGGATTATCCGTTGTCGCGGCGCACCCGCCGCACGAGGGCCAGCAGGGCGGCGGCGAGCCCCAGCGCCCACAGCGGCGCCAGGCCCCAGCGCGCGGCCCACCAGGCGTAGGGCGTCACCGGCCCGGCCACGCCGCGCACCTCGGTGTCGAGCACCGCGCGCTCGAAGGGCGCCAGCCGCGCGCGCACGCGGGCGCGGTGGTCGATCACCGCCGTGGCGCCGGTATTGGTGGCGCGCACCATGGGGCGCTGGAATTCGAGCGCGCGCATGCGGCTGATCGCCAGGTGCTGGGCCACGGCCACGGTGTCGCCGAACCAGCCGATGTTGCTCAGGTTGACCATGATGGTGGGGGCCTGCGCCGCATCGCGAAAGCGCACGGCGAGCTCCTCGCCGAAGAGGTCCTCGTAGCAGACGTTGGGCGCGATGCGCTCTCCCGCCCAGGCGAACGACGGCTGCCCCACGGCGCCGCGGTTGAAGTCGCCCAGCGGAATGCGCAGCATCTCGGTGAACCAGCGGAACAGCGGCGGGATGAATTCGCCGAACGGCACCAGGTGGTGCTTGTCGTAGCGGTAGGGCCGCGGCTCGCCCGGCGCGAAGCCCCAGACCGAATTGGTGTAGCCCTCGCGCGCGTCGCCCAGCGGCAGGCCGAGCAGCAGCGCCTGCCCGCCCGCGGTGTAGCGCGCGGTGATGCGCTCGAGGTAGCCGGGGGCCAGCTCCTGCGGCAGCAGCGGAATGGCCGTCTCGGGCGCGACGACGAGCCGCGCGCTGGCCTGGCGCAGCCGCTCGCCGTACCAGTCCAGGGCCAGCGGCACGCCGCTGCCGGGCTGGAATTTCTCGTCCTGCGGGATGTTGCCCTGCAGGAGCGCGAGCGACAGGGGCGGGTGGACCCGGGCCTGCGCCGCCAGCCGCTCCTGCTGCCACGCCAGCCCCTGCCACGCCGCGGCCAGCAACGCCACCGCCAGCCACCACCGCGGGCGCCGCAGGGCGCCCGCGCGCCAGTGCGCCAGCGCCATGGCCAGCGCCGCCGCGACGGCGCCCAGCCCATAGACGCCGACGAAGGGCGCGAGCACCGCCAGCGGCCCGTCGACGTGGGCATAGCCGCCCGCGCCCCAGGGGAAGCCGGTCCACCACTGTCCGCGCGCCAGTTCCGCAAGCAGCCACAAAAGTGCAAAAAAGAGAGCTGCCAGCGCTTGATGCGCGGGCGCCAGGGCCCGAAACAACCCCGAAACCAGCGCGTAGTAGCTGCCGAGGAACATGGCCAGGCCCAGCACCGCGGCGCCGGCCAGCGGGGCCGCGAGCCCGCCGTAGGTGTGCATGGAGATGAAGAGCCACCAGAAGGTGCCGGCGAGCCAGGCGGTGGCGAACACCCAGCCCAGCAGGGCGGCGCCGCGCCAGCCGGGCGCCGCCAGCAGCAGGCGCGCGAACAGCGCGAGCGACGCGACCTGCAGCCACCACAGCGGCTCGCCGCTCCAGGGCGCGGCGATCGAGACCGCCTGCGCCAGCCCGGCGAGCAGCGCCGCGGGCAGCAGCGCCCACGACGCCATGAGCCGCCGCGCCGGCCGCATCAGCCGGCGTCGTCGGGCGCCGCGCCGGCCGGCACCGGCGTGACCTTGAACCAGCGCACCGCACCGCCCTTGTTGTGCAGCACGCTGAAGCGCAGGCCGCCGAGCACCAGCGACTCGCCGCGGCGCGGCATGTGGCCCATCTCGTGCGCGATCAGGCCGCCGATGGTGTCGAAGGGCTCCGTGCCGTCGCTGCCGGCCAGCGTGCAGCCGAAGCTCTCGGCCACGCGCTCGACCGGCGTGTCGCCGCTCACGCGCCAGGTGTCGTCGGCCAGCGCGAAGATGTCGCCCTCGGGCTCGTCCTCGGTGTCGAACTCGTCCTCGATCTCGCCGACGATCTGCTCGATCACGTCCTCGAAGGTGACCAGCCCGGCGATGCGGCCGAACTCGTCGACCACGATGGCCATGTGGTTGCGCGTGGCGCGGAACTCGCGCAGCAGCGCCTGCAGGTCCTTGTTCTCGGGCACGAACAGCGCCGGGCGCACCAGCGTGCGCAGGCTCAGCTCGGGCACGCGCTGCAGCTTGAGCAGGTCCTTGGCCAGCAGGATGCCGATGATGTTGTCGCGCGCGCCCTGCACCACCGGGAAGCGCGAGTGCGCGGTGCGTATCACCTGGTTGACCAGCTCCTCGCGCTCGGCGTCGATGTCGAGCATGTCGATGCGCGTCACCGGCACCAGCACGTCGGCGGCGGTCATCTCCGCCATGTGCAGCACGCGTTCGAGCATGACGCGCGAGTCGGTGTGGATGACCTCGTTGTCCTCGGCCTCGGCGAGCGTGGCGATCAGCTCGTCGGTGGAGTCGGGGCCGGGGTGGAGGAACTCCACCAGGCGCTGCAGCAGCGTGCGCTTGTCGTCCTTGTCGGCGGCGCGCGCGGGGTTGGGATCTGACACGTAGGGCGTGCAGGAGTCAATGGGATCCCAAGGATAGCGGATTGCCCGGCTACACCGGCATCGCCGTGGTGCTCTTGACGGTGTCGAGCACGAAGCTGGTCTTGCAGTCCTGCACGCTCGGGTGCTTGAGCAGCGTCTCGAGCACGAAGCGGCTGTAGTGCCCCATGTCGCGCACGACCACGCGCAGCAGGTAGTCCATCTCGCCCGTGAGCGAGGCGCACTCGACCACCTCGGGCCAGGTCTGCACCGCCGCGCGAAACGCGTCCATCGGGTTGCGCTTGTGCGTCTCGGTGTTCTTCTCCAGCCGCACGTTGAGGTAGGCGGTGAGCGCCAGCCCCACCGACTCGGGGCTCACCAGCGCCACGTAGCGCGCGATGGTCCCCGCGTCCTCCATGCGCTTGACGCGGCGCAGCACCGCACTGGCCGACAGGCCCACCTGCTCACCGATCACCTCGTAGGTCTCGCGGCCGTTGGCCTGCAGGCGCCGCAGGATGGCGCGGTCGAGCTTGTCGAGCGGGGGCGGCTGATCCATCATGCGTGGACTCCCTGGTGTTGCATGCGTATGCCGGTCATTTTGCGCAACTTTATTGCATCCGGCCGGCGATAACCTGCACCGTTCGCATGCAACATGACGGGGAAGGCGCCTACAGTCCCGAAGTTTGGCAACCACCGACACCGACCAGGAGACACGCATGACCGCCGCAATGCCTGCGCAAGCCGCCCATGAAACCGCCACCCGGGAGAACCCCATGGGCCTGGCAGGCTTCGAGTTCGTCGAATTCGCCTCGCCCACGCCCGGCGTGATCGAACCGCTGTTCGAGAAGCTGGGCTTCTCCGTGGTGGCCCGGCATCGCTCCAAGGACGTGGTGCTGTACCGCCAGGGCGGCATCAACTTCATCCTCAACCGCGAGCCCAGGAGCCAGGCCGCGTACTTCGCCGCCGAGCACGGCCCCTCGGCCTGCGGCATGGCGTTCCGCGTGGAGAACGCGCCGCGCGCCTACAAGCGTGCGCTGGAGCTGGGCGCGCAGCCGGTCGAGATTCCCACCGGCCCGATGGAGCTGCGCCTGCCCGCGATCAAGGGCATCGGCGGCGCGCCGCTGTACCTGATCGACCGCTTCCGCGACGGCGAGTCGATCTACGACATCGACTTCGAGTGGCTGCCCGGCGTCGATCCGCGCCCCTACGGCCACGGCCTGCGCGAGATCGACCACCTGACGCACAACGTCTACCGCGGCCGCATGGGCTTCTGGGCGAACTTCTACGAAAAGCTGTTCAACTTCCGCGAGATCCGCTACTTCGACATCCAGGGCGAGTACACGGGCCTCACCAGCAAGGCCATGACCGCGCCCGACGGCAAGATCCGCATCCCGCTCAACGAGGAAGCGCGCCAGGGCGGCGGCCAGATCGAGGAATTCCTGATGCAGTTCAACGGCGAAGGCATCCAGCACATCGCCATGAGCTGCGACAACCTGATCGAGGTGGTGGACCGCCTCGGCATGGCCGGCGTGCCCACGCCGCCCGCGCCCAACGCGGCGTACTACCAGATGCTGGACACCCGCCTGCCGGGCCACGGCCAGCCGGTGGCCGAGCTGCAGGCGCGCGGCATCCTGCTCGACGGCACCACCGCGGGCGGCACGCCGCGCCTGCTGCTGCAGATCTTCTCCACGCCCATGCTCGGGCCGGTGTTCTTCGAGTTCATCCAGCGCCAGGGCGACGAAGGCTTCGGCGAAGGCAACTTCAAGGCCCTGTTCGAGTCGATCGAGCGCGACCAGGTGCAGCGCGGCGTCGTCGGCAAGAAGGAGGCCTGAGATGGCCGTCCAGCCCGTGGTCTACGGCGAAGGCGCGCGCCCGCCGCGCGGCGACTACGCGCGCGCCAACGACGACTACACCTGCGCGCAGAACTGGGCCGCCTACACCGCGCAGGACCACGACACCTACCACCGCCTGTACCAGCGCCAGACCGCGCAGCTGCCGGGCCTGGCCTGCAGCGCCTTCATCGAGGCCCTGCCCAGGCTGGGCGCGAAGGAGCGCATCCCGCGCTTCGACGACATCAACGAACAGCTCTACCGAGCCACGCGCTGGCAGCTCGTCGCCGTGCCCGGGCTGATCCCCGAGGTGCCGTTCTTCTCGCTGCTGGCCGAGCGCAAGTTCCCGGTGACCGACTGGATCCGCAAGCCCGAGGAGTTCGAGTACATCGTCGAGCCCGACGTGTTCCACGACCTCTACGGCCACGTGCCCATGCTGTTCAACCCGCAGCTCGCGGACTACGTGCAGCGCTACGGCGAGGGCGGCCTGAAGGCCGCGCGCCTGGGCGCCTGCGAGATGCTCTCGCGGCTGTACTGGTACACCATCGAATTCGGGCTGATCCGGGAGAGCGGCGGCCTGCGCGCCTACGGCGCCGGCATCCTGAGCTCGGCCGGCGAGCTGCCCTACTCGGTCAACAGCCCCGAGCCGCAGCGCCGCCCCGTCGAGCTGCTGCGCACCATGCGCACGCGCTACAAGATCGACAGCTACCAGCAAACCTACTTCGTGATCGACAGCTTCCAGCAGCTGTTCGACCTGACCGAGGGGGACTTCACGCCGCTGTACGA
>CAUJIM010000050.1 GCA_963205335.1 Pseudomonadota bacterium | reverse complement strand
CCTGGCAACGCTGCTGCCGCACAACTGGAAGCCGCCGGCCTTGGCCGACGCCGCCATGCCGACCCGCCAACACCTGGCCGCGTAGGCGCGTCTGCCTCGGTTCGTCGCGAGGTGCAAGGTGGGTTTGCGGAACGCTTACGGCGCAATGGCGCACGCCGCCTCTCAAGGCGCTGCTGCGGCAGTGGTGGCGCGTCGTCTACTGGGCCGAGCACCCGGGCGCCACGGTGGCGGCCATGCGCGAGGCCGAGGGACGGCTCTTCGGCCATGCCTGGCTCGAGAACGACCGGAGCCGAAAAGGAGACAAGGTTGCGGCGCGCCGCAGCCAGGTACGACTGCGGCTGAGCGCGTGGACCCAAGGCAAGCTCGCTGCCGGCCGCTGGGAGGCGCTGCCGACAGTGCGCCATCCCGAAGTCACGCAGGCCGTTCCCGCCGATCTCTACCTCGGCTACGGTCCGGTCGTCCTGCCGCGCAGGCAACGTGCGCCGACACTGAAGGCCGGTGCGGCCATCCAGGCCGGCGAAGAGGCAGGCTTCAGCCTCGCGGCACCGGACGACGCGGCACCGACGCTGCTGCGCGCGCTCTCCCTCATGAACTGCTTCGGCACGCTGGGCGGGCGCAGCCGCAACGGCTGGGGCTCCTTCGTCCTCACCCCCGAAGGCCAAACCCCGGCCCTGGCGGGGGAGTTGGACCCCGACTGCGTGCGCCCATGGTCCAAGGCCCTCGAGCTCGATTGGCCGCACGCCATCGGCAGCGACGCCCGTGGCCCGCTGGTGTGGCAGTTCACCGAGGCAGCCAGCGACTGGAAGGCCGCGATGCGCGCCCTCGCGCAACTGAAGATCGACCTGCGCACGCAGTTCCACTTTCCAGAGGGACGGCCCGACGGCGAGGTGCGCGAGCGTCACTGGCTGAGCTATCCCGTGACGAACCACTCGGTACGCGACTGGGGAGGCAACGCCCGCCTACCGAACGCTCTGCGCTTCAAGGTCCGCGCCGACGCCGAAGGAAAGCTGCGCGGTCTGGTCTTCCACGTACCTTGCAAGCCGCCGCCGGCTTTCCGCCCCGACGACAACGCGATCAGGCAGGTCTGGAAGCGGGTGCACGAGCACCTGGACCGCGACTCCACCCTGCAGCGCATCCCCGGCTGAGACACCCCATGACCACGAAAGACGATCTCTGGCAGACCAAGCTGCACGCCCGGCTGCACGATCCGGCCGAGAAGGCGCTCGTGCTGCTGCGCGACCCCGAAGGCCACGAAGGCGGCACCTGCCGCTCGCTGGCCCGCCTGCTGGGCTGGGAGACGAGCGAGACCTCCACCCACGTCGACCCGGACAACGCCCAGGTCCTGCACTGCACGGTGTTCAAGAACGGGCTGCCGCGCAAGACCTACGAGACGGTCAAGCGAGCCGACTGGTGGGCCGCGGCCGCTGACCGGCCGCAGTGGCCCATGGAGCGGCTGGAACTCGCACCCCGCGAGGGCAAGCCGATCGCGATAAGGGTCACCAAGGGCGCGCAGGTGCGCTGGACGAAGTCACCCGTGCTGATCCACCCGCTCACCGGCGCGATGCTCGACATGAGCCGCTTCGGCGGGCTGAAGGACACCGAGCTCGAGGACCTGAAGTCGCGCAGCTTCGCGCACTTCGAGCGCCTGGTGCAGAAGACCGTCGATGGCGAAGTCGACTGGTTCCGCACGCTCTTCGCGATGTGGCGCTTCGGCCCCGAGCTGCGCGAGGACGCCGGCAACGGCAGCCTGGGCGCCCTGTGGCCGCTGCTGCCGGCCGACACCCGCGTGCCCGACCACAGCATCTGGGATCACCTGGACCTGACCTCGGCCTTTGCCGGCGCCTTCGCGGACGACCCCAAGGGCGAGGTTGCACTGCTGACGCTTGCCATCGGCCCGGTGCAGAGCTTCATCGCTGCGGCACGCAGCAGCTCCGACCTGTGGGCCGGTTCGCATCTGCTGGCCCGCCTGGCCTGGGAGGCGATGAAGCCGGTGTGCGAGGCGCTTGGGCCCGACGCCATCCTCTTCCCCCGCCTGCGCGGCGTGCCGCAGGTCGACGCCTGGCTGCGCGAGGATCTGGAACTGCCCGCCGAGCTCTTCGCGGACGCCCTGTGGACGCAGAAGTCCACCGACGCCAACCCGCTCTTTGCCGCGGCGCTGCCCAACCGCTTCGTGGCCCTCGTGCCGGCGTCCAGGGCGCGCGCGCTGGCCCAGGAAGTCGAGCGCGCCGTGCGCGGCTGGCTGCAGACGCTGGGCAAGACGGTCGTCGAGCGGCTGCTGGAGGCCGCCGACCTTCCCGTGGACGACTCGTCCTACGCCTATCGCCAGATGCGCCGGCAGCTCGAAGGCTTCCCGGAAGTGCACTGGGCCGCGGTGCCGTTCTCGCTCGTGCGTGCACGCAACGAGAAGAAACAGACCGATCTCGACACCACAGCGCTCAGCGCGGCGATGGCGCCCTTCCTCGCGGCCAAGGACGGGCACGAACCCGGCTTCCTCGACAGCACGGCGTGGAAGGTGCTGCAGGGCACGACGCGCTGGGACGGCAACACCGTCTTCTTCGAGCCCAACCCCGGCGCGCTCTACCCGGCGGTGCACGACCTGGCCGAGCGGGCCCTGGCCGCCGCCAAGGCGACGCGCGCCTTCGACGGCAGCACGCAGCAGGGTTGGCGCTGTTCGCTGACCGGCGAAACCGAGTGGCTGACGCACGACCCTGCCCACCTGCAACAGCCGCCCGGCCAGCGCAAGGACACGCTCTGGGCCAAGGTGGCCGGCGAGCGCCGCGCCTGGGCCAAGGCCGGCGAGCACCTGGGCGCGCTGCCGGCGATCAAGCGCCTGTGGCCGACGCTGTTTGCCAAGGAAGTCGGACGCCTGGTGCACGAAGACGATGATGCAGCCGGCGCGCGCCGCTTCGTCGTCTCGACGCACACCATGTCGCTCGCGCACCAGCTCGACCAGTGGCTGCAGCACGACGGCCGGGTTCCCGATGAACTGAGAACCGCCCTCGAGAAGTACGAAGCCGTCGCACTGCCGCGCCGGTTGATGTTCGCCCATGGCCGCAACGCGGACGCACTCGACCTTGCGCGCCGGCTGCCGGCTGTGCTCGACGCGGCCGACGAGTCAAACGACGAGTCGACGGCGCGTGAACTCAAGCAGCTTGTGCGGCGAACCCTCGGCGGCGAGGGCGGCAAGCTCGAAACCTACTACGGCCTGCTGCTCATGGACGGCGACCGCATGGGCGCCTGGCTGGCCGGCGGTGACGACTATGCGATCAGCTACCGCGAGAGCTTCCATCCCTCCGTGCGCGAAGGCTTCGACGCACAGGCGCGGCGCGAGCCCTTGCTGCAGAAGTACGGGCAGCAACCGCGCGCCGTCTCGCCGAACCGGCACCTGTCGATCTCGTCGGCGCTCAACGACTTCTCCCTCGTCGTCGCCCCGCACGTCGTCGAATGCGAACACCTGGGGCGCCTGATCTACGCCGGCGGCGACGACGTGATGGCGATGCTGCCGGTCACCGACCTGCTGCCGGCACTGCAGCGCCTGCGCGTGGCTTACGCCGGCCACGATCCCGCGCACGAAGTCGGTGACTTCGATCGCGACGGCCTGGTGCTGCGGCAGGGCTTTGCGCTGCTCAATCGGGGCAGCCAGCGCCGCCTCATGCGCATGATGGGCGCGCGCGCCACCGCCAGCGCCGGCGCCGTCGTCGCGCACCACCAGGCGCCGCTGGGCGCCGTGCTGCGTGAACTGCGCGCGGCCGAAGCGCGTGCCAAGAAGGCCGGCGGGCGCGACGCCTTCAGCCTGTGCATCGTCAAGCGCTCGGGCGGCGCGCTCACCGTCACCGCCAAGTGGGGCGAGCCGGTCGCGCTGCTGGGCGATCTGCGCCTCTTCCTGGCCGCGGATGGCGTGTCGCGTCGCGCGGTCTACAACAGCCTGGACTGGGTCAAGGACCTGCCCGACAACGACCCTGCGATGCTGGCCTCGCTGCTGGCCTATCAGCTCACGCGGCAAGTCCGCGGCAACGACGAGGCCAAGCATCGGGCGCCCCAGTTGGCGCGTCGCCTGGCGCAACTGAGCTTCGACGACGGGCTTCGGCCAGCACCCGTGAACGGGGAGCACCGCCTCGAATGGCTGACTCACTTCATGAGCGCGGCCGAGTTCCTGGCCCGTGAAACGCGCGCCAGCGTGGGAGACCAGGGATGACCGACACCGCAGCCCACCGCTTCATCGAACCGCTGGACGTGCTGTTCCTGCGCGGCAACAAGCTCTTCGGTGACCCGGGCAGCTACGGCGAGAGCCTGGTGCCGCCCTGGCCCTCGGTCGCTGCCGGCGCCCTGCGCAGCGCGATGCTGGCGCAGGATGGCGTCGACCCGGCCGAGTTCGCGGACGGGGCGCTCACCCACCCCGCGCTCGGCCAGCCCGAGACGCCCGGGCCGTTCGCGCTCAGCGGCTTCACGCTGGCGCGGCGCGATGCCAAGGGCGCTGTCGAGTCGCTGCACGCCCTGCCCGCCGACCTCATCGCCGAGGCCGACGAGGCCGACCGCGTGACGCGACTCACGCGCCTGACACCAATCGAGCCCGCCCCTGAGCTGCAGAGCTCGGCGCCGCTGGCGCTGTGGCCGGTGCTGCCGCAGGCCGGACGCGCCAAGCCCGCGGGCGGCCTGTGGCTCACGCAGGCGGGCTGGGCCGACTATCTCGCCGGTCGCACGCCGGGCTCCACGCAGGTGCTGGCGAGCAAGGTCCTGTGGGGCCTGGACACCCGCGTCGGCGTCGGTCTGGACACCGAGAAGCGCCGCGCCGCGGATGGCCAGCTCTTCACCGTGCAGGCCGTGGCGTTCCGGCCGGGCGTCGGGTTCCTTGCCAGCGTCACCGGCGCGCAACCGCCGGGAGCGGGCACGCTGCGCCTGGGTGGCGACGGCCGCGCCGCGGCCTTCGGCCCTGCCGACCACCAGGCGCCCGGAGCCGACCTGCAGGCTATCGCCCAGGCCGGCCGCGCGCGCATCGTGCTCACCACGCCCGGCCTCTTCGCGCAGGGCTGGCGTCTGCCCGGTGTCGACGCGCAGCAGCGTGTGAGCTGGCCGGGGCTGTCGGCACGGCTGGCCTGCGCCGCCGTGCCGCGTACCGAGGTCATCAGCGGCTGGGATCTGGCGCGACGCGAGCCCAAGCCGGCCGAACGGGCGGCGCCCACCGGCAGCGTCTACTGGCTGGACGAGCTCGAGGCCACGCCCGAGGCGCTTTGCAAGCTTGCAGCGCAAGGCCTGTGGCTTGCCGACTCCGAGAATGCCCAGCGCCGCGCCGAAGGCTTCAACCGCTTCGCCTTTGCCGCCTGGTAGGCCTGCGCCGCACGAACACATTCGCTTCACGAGATCGAGATCCTCACCTCCATCCGAGTTCAGAGAGCCGCACCATGTTCGAGAAACAAGCCGCCGTCTTCCTCTACGCCGTCAGCCCTGTACACCTGGGCGCCGGCAGCGCCGTGGGCGTGATCGACAACCCCATCCAACGCGAACGCCACACCGGGCATCCCAGCTTCGCCGGCTCGGGCATCAAGGGCGCCTTGCGTCACGGCTTCAAGGCGCTGGGTGGCCATGAGGAGTTCATCGCCCGCCTCTTCGGCCCCGAGTCGCAGTCTGGCGAACTGCACGCCGGAGCGCTGAGCTTCGGCGACGCGCAGCTCGTCGCCTTTCCCGTGCGCAGCCTGCGCGGCGGCTACGTCTACGCGACCTGCCCGCAGGCGCTGGCGCGCGCGCAGCGGCTGCTGCGGCTGGTCGGCGTCAAGGCCGAGTGGCCGATGCTCGAGGTCGCCGAAGGGCGCTGCCTGATCGCCAACCCCGCGCTGCTTACCGGGAACAAGCTGCACCTCGAGGCCTTCGAATACGAAGCCAAGGCCAGCGAGCCCCTGGCAGCGCTGGCGCAGGACCTGGCCGGCAAGGCTCTGCCGACCGACGAGGCTTATGCCTTCTTCCGCGCCAAGCTCGCGCAGGATCTGGTCGTGCTGTCGGACACCGACTTCGCCTACTTCAGCGAGCACGCCACGCTGGTCGAGCCGCACGTGCGCATCAACAGCGAGACCGGCACGGCCGACGCCGACGGCGGTGGCCTCTTCTACACCGAGAACCTGCCGCCCGAGTCGCTGCTGCTGGCGCCACTCATGGCCAGCGCCACGCGCAGCGGCAAGGCGCAGGAGCGACTGCAGGCTGTGGAAGTGCTGGAGCAAATCAAGGCCGTGCTGCGCGACGGCCGCATGCTCCAGATCGGCGGCGACGCCACCACCGGCCGCGGCCTGGTCGTCGCCCAAGTCGTGGAGGGCTGAAGCCATGGCGCAGACGATGGAACAGAAGCGGGCCGCGGACGCGTGGAAGCGCGCGGAAGAAGGGCTGGCCCGCCACGGCAAGGACTACGTCAACGACGCCAAGGGCCTGCCGGCGCTGATCATGAACAGCGGCCTGATGCAGGTGATGGCCTTCCTGCACGACAAGGGCGGACGCCACGAGACGCTGGCCCAGCATCTGCGCGACTGGCTCGCCCAGCAGTGCGGCACGCCCAAGGCCTTCGAGGCTTTCATGGAGCACCTCTTCAAGATGGACGACGCGCGGCGCTTCCAGGCCATCACGACCGAAGCCTTCGCGTGGCTGAAGTGGCTGCGGCAGATGGCTGCCGCACGCCAGGACTGAGGAGGGCCGCGCGATGCCATTTGCCGCCGCCCCCGCCTATCTGGGCCGTGACTTTGCCGAAACCTCGCCGGCGCTGCGCTTTGGTCTCCTGCTCGCCGTATGGACCTCGCGTGCCGACCAGGAGCAGGAGGTCAGGAAGCGTGCAGAGGCGCGCAGCCGCGAAGGTGAGGAGGTCCACAGCCTGCTTCAGCGAAGCGGCATGGACCAGACCATCGCGCAACTGCGCAGCCGTGAACGCAGACCCTTGCCTGGCCTGTGGGAGAAGAACGACTTTGCGGCGCGTGAGGCCTGGAAGCAGGTGCGTGAGTTGCGTCCCGCCGACCGCGAGCGCACGAAGGCCTTGCGGCTGCGCCAGCGCGCACTCGCTGCCCCGCTGCTGGCGCAAGGGCTGCTGTACTGCCTGGAGGCGAGGTCCACCGCCCCCTTCACCACGGGCCTGGGCAACGAACACCCGCTGGAGAACGGCTTTGCCTTCCTCAACCCCTACGGCCTGCCCTACCTCGCCGGCAGCGGCTCCAAGGGCGTGATCCGCCAGGCTGCGCGCGAGCTGGCCAGCGGCGACTGGGGCGATGCCCAGGGCTGGACCGAAGACGCCATCACCCATCTCTTCGGCCTGGCGTCCGAGAACGGCGGCAAGAACCACCAGCGCGGCGCGCTCATGTTCTGGGACGTGCTGCCCGAACTGGAGGGCGATGCGCTGCAGGTCGAGGTGATGACGCCGCACCAGAGCCACTACTACCAGCACAGGAGCGAGGACCGCAGCGGCAAGAGCGAGAACCCGCACGACTCGGGCGCGCCCAATCCCATCCTCTTCCTCACCGTGCCGCCCGGTTCGCGCTTCGCGTTTCACGTGCAGTGCGACCTGCCCTTCCTTTCGCGGCTGAACCCGGCGCTGGCCGAGGGTGGACGCTGGCAAGCCCTGGTCGAGGCGGCGCTGAAGCTCGCCTTCGAGTGGCTGGGCTTCGGCGCCAAGACGGCGGTGGGCTACGGCGCCATGGCCGAGGACGAACAGGCGCGGACGCGGCGCGAGGCCGAGCGTGCCGAGGCCGCTCGCCAAGCGGCGCTGGCGGCCGAAGAAGCGAGGCGGCAGCAGCTCTCCCCCGAGGACCGTGCCTGGGACGAGGCCCAGCCGGTCATCGCCGCTTTCCGGGCCGAGTTCGAGCGCGTGCGCGTCGTGCCCTACAGGCCCGGCGGGCCGTTCAACCACGCGCGGCAGGCTTTCGTGAAGACCGCACTGGTCTGGAGCGAGCCGCGCAGCCGCAAGGCCGCGGCCGAGGCCCTGGCCGCAAGCGCCACCAAGGCATGGGGGCGTCCTTCGAACAAGGACCGCTGGGCCGAACTGCAGGCCGCCATCACGCAGCTCCAGGGCACGGCGGCATGAGCAGCATCCCCCAGGCCTGTCGCGGCGAGACGATGGCCACCGTGCCTGGCGTGCTCCAACCCAGCACGCGCTGGTCGCCGCGGGAGGGCGACGCGCCTACCTTCAGGACACGTCGCGAAGGATGTCGTGCTCGGTTTGCCAACCCAAGGCACGCGCCTGCGGGCCCAGGTCTTCGTGCAGCAGGTGAAGCATCTCGCGCAGGACCTGCGCGCGGAGCACGTCGCGCAACAAGCGGCTGCGCGACTTGCCGGTGGCGCGCGCCAGCCGGTCGATGAGGCGTGCTTCCTCATCGTTCAAACGCAGCTTAAGCAGGACCGCCATCTCGAATCCTCCAACGACTCCGGCGATTCCAACGCCAAGCGCCGTGTATTGCAGCCTCACACCCGTACCGAGTCAATCCGCTCCGCCGCTGGCCCAGGAGCTGCCGGCCGTCGCGGTGCAAGGCGACGCGACGGCGTGCCTTGGGGCTCTGCCCATCGTGCGCCTGCGCTTCACCGCCGTCTTCGGCGAGGCCCTGGACTGGCCTGCGCACGGCGGCGCGCTGCTGCGCGGCGTGTTCGGCGCCGCCTTGCGCCAGGGCGTGTGCAACACCGGGCTGCCGCGCTGCGCCGAGTGCCCCTTGCGTCCGAGCTGCGCCTACCCCGCGATCTTCGAGACGCCGCCTGCACCCACACAGTTCGCGCAGCGCTTCGACCAGGTGCCCAACCCCTACGTCATCGAACCGCCCGCAGGGCCGATGAGGCTGCGGGCCGGCGCGCCGCTGGTCTTTCACATGGTGCTGCTCGGCCAGGCGACGCTCAAGCGGCTTGCACTCGTGCACGGCGCCTGGCAGCGCGCGCTGAGCGCCGGCCTTGGGCAGCGGCGCGTGCCTGGCCGGCTCGTCGCCGTCGACGCCGTCACCGCCGACGGCCGCATCCAGCCGCTGCTGGACGACACGCACCGGCGCCTCAGCGCAAGGCCCGATGAACTGCCGCGGCTGGAGCTGCCGCGGCTGCAGCCCATGCATGGGCCCACGCACGGGCCGACGCAACACCCGGCACCGCAGGCCTTGCGGCTGGAGATGCAGAGCCCCGTGCGCCTGCAGCGCGACGGAAACCCGCTGCGCCCGGCCGAGCTGACGCCGCGCGCATTCCTCGCCCCCTTGCTGCGCCGCCTCAACCTGGTGCTGGACCTGCACCTGGACATCCGGCCTGCGCCCTTCGACGCACGCGCCCTGCTCGCGCAGGCCGAGCGCGTCGAGCACGATGTCCGCGCGCTGCGCTGGGTCGAGCTCGGTCGCTACTCGGCCCGCCAGGACCGCAGCTTCCCGCAGGGCGGCCTGCTCGGGCCATGGCTGTGGCGTGGCGAGCTGGGTGACCTCCTGCCCTGGCTGCTGCTGGGCCAGTGGCTGCACGTGGGCAAGGGTGCGACCGCGGGCCTGGGCGCCTACCGCGTGCTTGCCGTGGACGCCATGGACGAGGCGCCCGGGGCATGACGGTCTGGTTCGTCTCGCGGCATCCGGGTGCGGTCGAGTGGGCCCGTGCTCAGGCACTCGTCGTCGATCGCTGGGTGCCGCACCTCGAGCCGCAGGACGTCCAGCCCGGCGACGTCGTCGCCGGCACCCTGCCCGTGCACATGGCCGCGGTCATCTGTGCCAAGGGCGCGCGCTACCTGCACCTGAGCCTGTCGCTGCCGCCGGCCTGGCGCGGGCGCGAGCTCAGCAAAACCGAACTCGAACAGGCCGGCGCGCGCCTGGACGAGTTCAGCATCGCGGAGCAGCCGGGCCCGGCGCGCCCGCGTTCGAGTTCCTCGGGATGAAACCATGAACACCGACTCCAGCTTGCCGCCCGTGCACGTGTGCATCGCCACCGGTCAGAACGCCGCCAACTTCATTCCCTTGCAGCAGTACGGCGCGAAGGAGGTCTGGATCCTGCAGACGCCGGCGATGAAGCACAGCGCCGACCATCTCGCGCTTGCCCTGCGCCAGGACGGGCGGCGCATCGAGCTCCGGCCCCTGGACGACAGCGACCCGGCGGCGCTGTCGCGCAGCGCCGAGGCGATCGCCCTCGCGCTCGACGGCCGGCATGTCGTGCTGCACGCCACCGGCGGCACCAAGCTGATGGTGATGGCGCTGCGCGACGGCCTGCGCCTGGTCGAGGCCGGCAGCGGACGCCTGGACATCGTCTACGCCGACACCCAGCGCCAGCAGGTCGACTGGCTCGGCAAGGAACCACGCAGCGAGCCCATGGCCGACGTCATCGACCTGCAGAAGATGCTGCTGCTGCAGGGCTACCGCATCGAGGGTGACAACCGCCACGAAGCGGCACAGCAACGCGCGGCCGCGCCTGCGCGCGCCCGCATCACGCGCAGCCTGGGCGAGGACGCCGGCCGCTACGGCTCCTTCCTGAGCGCCCTGGCGACGATGGCCAGCCGCGCCTGCGACAAGGCCGCCTCACCGCGCGATCTGCTGCAGCAGTTCCACTACGCCCCGGGCGGAAAGGCCGCGGAACTGCTGCGCGAAGCCACGGCCGCCGGCATGCTGAGCTGGGACGAGGACATCGTCGTGCAGTTCCCCGACGCGCAGGCCGCCGCCTACTTTGCCGGCGGCTGGATCGAGGAGTTCGTCCTGCTCAAGCTCAGCGGCATGGTCAAGGCCGGGCGCTTCAGCAGCAACCTGCAGGTGAAGAGCGCCGAGCGCGGCGTCCCCAACGAGCTCGACGCCATGGTCGTGCATCGCAATCGCGCGCTCGTCATCGAGTGCAAGACCAGCCGGCAGGACAAGGCCGCAGCGGCCCTCTACAAGCTCGCGCAGCTGCGCGAGCAGCTCGGCGGCAGCGTGGCCACCGCGCTCTACCTGAGCGCGCAGAAGCTCGACGCCGCGCAGCTCGAACGCGCGCGCGACTACCGCATCGAGGTGCTGTGCGCCGACGACGTGGCCCGGCTGCCGGCCTGGCTGCGCGACTGGATGAAGCGCTGATCCTGCAGGCGGGCCGCGCGCCGCTGCAAGCTTGCAGGACGGCGCGCAGGGCGCAGGCCCGCGAAGAATGGCGGCTGTCGACCCGACGCCCGCCATGCAACGCCAGCTCTACCTTGCCGCCTACGACATCAGCGACGACCGCCGCCGCTGCCGCGCGCTGGCGCTGACGCGCGGCCACGCCACCGGCGGGCAGAAGTCGGCCTACGAGGTCTGGCTCACGCGCGGCGAGAAGCGCGAACTGCTCACCGAGGTCGCACCCCTGCTCGACGCGGACGACCGCTTCATGCTGCTGCGCCTGGATCCGCGCAGCACCACGCTGCTGGCCGGCCGCGCGCAGGCGCCCGCCGATCCGGGCCACTTCTACATCGGCTGAACGGGAACGCCACGCCATGGCCATGCTGCTGCTGGACCGCGCCGGGCTCGAGCTGAGCTGCGACGGCGACGCGATTGCCCTGCATGAAGGCGGGGCGCGTCGCGGCAGCGTGCCGCTGAAGCTGATCGAGCGCTGCGTCATCCAGGGCGCATCGACGCGGCTGGACAGCGGCGTGCTGCTCAAGCTGGCCGAGGCGGGCGTGGCCACCGTGCTGCTGAGCCCGCGCATGCAGCGCCGCGTGGCCATCGTGCTCGGCCCGGCGCACAACGACGCCGCGCTGCGCCTGGCGCAGACGCAGCGGGTGCTCGACGAGGCCTATTGCCTGCGCTGGTCGCACGAGCTCGTGCGCAGCAAGCTGCAGCATCAGCGCCGCATGATCCTGCGCTGGAAGGCCGCGCGCGCCGATGCGCGCAAGCCGCTCACCGACGCCCTGCGCGGCGTCGAGCAGGCACTGGCGCTGCTGGATGATGCCGACGCCGGTGCCGACGCGCCACCCACGCTGGCCCGCCTGCGCGGCATCGAGGGTGCGGCCGCGCGCGCGCACTTCGGCGGCCTGGCCGCCGTGCTGCCGCCCGTCCTCGGCTTTGCCGGCCGCAACCGCCGCCCGCCGCGCGACCCGGCCAACGCCCTGCTCTCGCTGGGCTACACGATGCTGCACGTGGAGGCCGTGCAGGCTTGCCACCAGGCCGGCGTCGACCCGCTGCTGGGCTACTACCACCGGCCGAGCTTCGGCCGCGAGTCGATGGCCAGCGACCTCATCGAGCCCCTGCGTGCGCAGGTCGACGGCTGGGTGTGGCAGCTCACGCGCGACCGCACGCTGCGCGCCGACCACTTCGGCGACGACCGCGGCGCCTGCCTGCTCGGCAAGGCCGGGCGCAGCATCTTCTACGCGCAATGGGCGCTGGCCTCGCGGCCTTGGCGGCGCTGGCTGCGGCGCGTGGCCGCGGGCATCGCGCGCGATCTGCGCGGGCAGGGCGAGCAGCTGCTGGCGCGGCTCGCCCCCGAGGAGGACGAGGAGCCATGATCGACCCCGCAGCGCGCGAGGACGCACCAGGGCGCCGGCCCTGGCCGGCGCGGCACGAGCCGGGCGCCGCGTCGGACCGCTGGCAGGCCCAGGGTGCGCACGCAGCGCATGGGCGCGCGAAGGCCGCCCGTGGCGCGCGCGCGGCGGACGCCCGCACGCTCTACCTCATGCCGGCGCAGACGCTGCACGTCAGCTCCACCGGCGAGGCACTGGTCGCCAGCCGCGCCGATGGCGAGGTGCACCGCCTGCCGGCCACGAGGCTGCTGCGCGTCGTCTGCAACGAGCGCGTGCACTGGAGCGGCCCGGCGCTTGTCCTGTGCCAGCAACGCGGCATCAGCGTCACCTGGCTGGGCGCCCACGGGCGGGCGCTTGGGCATCTGTACCCGGCGCAGACGCCGCGCGTGGAGCTTGCGGATGCGCTCGAGGCGCTGACGAACCTGCCCTGCGACTGGACGCAGACCTACGGCAACTGGCTGCGCCGCCAGCGCCTGCACGTGCTGCAGCGCTGGCTGGCCGCGCGCGAAGCGGCCGGGCAAGCCGTCGGCAGCGAGGAAGCCCAGCGCGCCAAGCGCGCCTGGGTCTACCGCGACGAGCTCGCCGAGCACCTGCCGCCGGTGCTGCACGGGATGATCAGCGCGTTGGTCGCCGCGCTGCTGGCCGAGCGCGGCCTGGCGCTGCGCTACTGGAGCCTGGATGGGCACAGCATCGAGCTGGCCGCCGACGTCTCGCGCCTGGTCTGGGCCGAGCTCAACCTCTGCGGCGGCGCCATCGCCGAGGCGATGCGCGAGACCCGCGAAGCCGCCGCGCTCTTCGAGCAATGGTCGACCCGCTGCGCGGACTTCGCCTTCATGCACCTCGCCAGCCTGCGCGCCCTCGCGGCGCGCGAACTGCGCGCCTGAAGCACGCCCGCGCAATCCCGTCGCCCCATCACCGACCTTGCCAAGCCCTCTGCCGCCCCGCCCAACACCATGAGTCTTCACGAACCCGCCCAATGGCTCGTCACCTACGACATCGCCGACCCGCGGCGCGGCGGGCGCGTGCTCAAGCTGATGAAGAAGCACGGCATCCCGCTTCAGTACAGCGTCTTCCTCGTCAGCGCCACCGGCGCCGCCATGCACGCCCTGATGCGCGAACTGCGCCAGATCATCCACGCCAAGGCCGACGACGTCCGCGCCTACCGCCTGCCCGTCGACCTCGAGTGCACCCGCCTCGGCGGCGCCCCGCTGCCCGAGGGCGTTCTGCTGGACGCCAGCCTCCCGGCACAAGTTGCCCCGACAAGCCCCGCCGCGGACCCGCAGGCCGCCTCCCTCGCCCCGAAAACCCCGCTCATCCCCTAGACTCGAACACGCCCCCAACGCCGATGAGCCCCCGACCCTGCATCCGCTCCCGCGATGCCCGAAACCTCTCCAACCGCCGCGCCAAGTCCTTGTCCGGCCAACACTTCTCCCGCCGTGGGTTGGAAGGGCTGCCCTGAAATCGAAGGGATTAAGACCTTGGTCGTGGTCTTGGTCAGCATGGGAAAATGTTGGAAGGGCTGCCCTGAAATCGAAGGGATTAAGACGGCTCAATCGTGAGCAATGGGGTAGATGCGCTGTTGGAAGGGCTGCCCTGAAATCGAAGGGATTAAGACCACGGCATCGAGCCAGCGGTCGCGCATGGCGCAGGTTGGAAGGGCTGCCCTGAAATCGAAGGGATTAAGACCCATGTCTCGCGCCCGGTCGGCCTGGTTGGCTGTTGGAAGGGCTGCCCTGAAATCGAAGGGATTAAGACTGGTCTCCTTCGTTGAATGTGATGTTCCCGCCGTTGGAAGGGCTGCCCTGAAATCGAAGGGATTAAGACGTAATAGGCCATCCCGTAGGCTGGCCGAATGTTGGAAGGGCTGCCCTGAAATCGAAGGGATTAAGACCGAGCGCGACGAATTCGTCCTCCGAAAGGCCGGTTGGAAGGGCTGCCCTGAAATCGAAGGGATTAAGACGCCATCCCGTAGGCTGGCCGAATGCCGATTGGTTGGAAGGGCTGCCCTGAAATCGAAGGGATTAAGACGCTCGAACCCGTCACCGCTGTCGTTCCCCTCGTTGGAAGGGCTGCCCTGAAATCGAAGGGATTAAGACCCACCAGCTGGAGCCACTCGGCGTGCTTTGCGTTGGAAGGGCTGCCCTGAAATCGAAGGGATTAAGACCGCGGGCCTCGGCGCATGTCATGGTGTGGTCGCGTTGGAAGGGCTGCCCTGAAATCGAAGGGATTAAGACAGCCCGCCGTGCAGCAGGCCGTCGACGTGGACGTTGGAAGGGCTGCCCTGAAATCGAAGGGATTAAGACCGTTGATGCGGCCGAAGAAAGATCCGTACTTGGTTGGAAGGGCTGCCCTGAAATCGAAGGGATTAAGACCGAACCCGAAGCGCCCCATGAACCACGGCGAGTTGGAAGGGCTGCCCTGAAATCGACGGGATTAAGACATGGCGGCAGTTCGTAGGCGGCCAGGTCGCGGTTGGAAGGGCTGCCCTGAAATCGAAGGGATTAAGACTCCACGTCTTCGCCAGCACCTTTTCTGCGGCGTTGGAAGGGCTGCCCTGAAATCGAAGGGATTAAGACTGGGTTTCGATCACGGTCGCTGCGTTGTAGTGGTTGGAAGGGCTGCCCTGAAATCGAAGGGATTAAGACGGATTACAGCTCCGGGTCTGCCGGGTACGTGTTGGAAGGGCTGCCCTGAAATCGAAGGGATTAAGACGCACCGAGGCGACCGACTTGACCTTGGCCTCGCGTTGGAAGGGCTGCCCTGAAATCGAAGGGATTAAGACCGATCGTGCTGCACGGGCCGTTGTGGTCTCTGGTTGGAAGGGCTGCCCTGAAATCGAAGGGATTAAGACGGCAGACCTCGGCGAGGTACGCCTGCTCCCGGTTGGAAGGGCTGCCCTGAAATCGAAGGGATTAAGACCCGCCCCGACCCGGTAGTACGTCTCCCTGTCTGTTGGAAGGGCTGCCCTGAAAACGAAGGGATTAAGACGGCGGCTGCCAGGCGGCGGTCTTTCTTGCCAACGTTGGCGGGCCGCCCTTGTCACCGAAGGGGTTGCCAAGGTCAGCCCGGCATGGCCGCTGTCGACTCGTGGGATCGCGGGTCATCAGGGCGAGCGATTCCGCTGGGGATGAGGTGCTCGCGCCCGCTTCTTGGCCGACGAGGCCCGGAAGCGGCCGATTCGAATGGGAACGATGGCGACGCCCGTGCGCGATGGGTTGGCGCCTGGCGCCGCACGAACGATTGCAAGGACAGACAAGCGCATGAAGATCACCCTGGGCCTGTGCCTTGACGGCGAGCGCGGATGGCGGGCGGCCGATCGGCTGGGCGCGCCGGTGTGCGGACCGCTCGGCTTGCTCGACCTGCTGGAGACGCGGCTGGGGCTGTTGCAGGCCCCGTGCGCGCCGGTGCTGCGGGTCACGCAGTACCGCGAGTGCCTGGCGCGGATGGACGGCGCGTCGCGCTTCTTCCACGCATCGTTTGGCCTCGACCCGATCCACAGCGCGGCCACGCTGCTTGCGTGGCGCGACGCCTGGCATCTGCACGGATGGACGGGTGCCGCGCCCGAGGCCGCGGGGTCGCGGGTCGCGGACATGGCCTCGGTCGAGACGGTGGCGCGCGAGCTTCTGGCGCCTTCGGTCGGTGAGCGGCTGGCCCGCGTGGCGAAGGCGCTGACGCGGCAGCGGGCGGGCATCGAGAGCGTCGAACTCGTCGAGCCGCTCGAGGCCTTCCCCGGGCGTTGGCGCGAAGTCCTGGCCAGCCTGCCGATGCGGGCGATGCCGGCCTGCGGCGCCTGCGCCGGGCCGGGCAGCACGCTTGGGCAGTTGCAGCGCGCCCTGCTGGCCTTGCGCGAGGGGCGGCGCGGCCAGCGCTTGGCATGGCATGAGGACGGCAGCCTGCGTGTCGTACGGGCGCAGACGCGCCTGCTGGGTGCGCGCTGGCTGGCGCACGAACTCGCGGCGGCGCGGGAAGACACGGTGCTCGTGGCCGGGAGCGACCGCACGCTGCTGGACGCGAGCTTCGACGCCGCCGACGTGCCGCGCCAGGGCTTTCGGCAGCCGGATGCCGCTGCCCCCGCACTGCAATTGCTGCCGCTGGCGCTGGCCACCGTCTGGGCGCCGCTGGACGTCCACGCCCTGCTGCAGTTCCTCGTGCACCCGCTCGCGCCGTTTCCGCACGAGGCGCGACATCGCCTGGCCGAAGTCCTCGCGCAGCATCCCGGCGTGGGCGGCCCGCGCTGGCGCGAGGCGGTGGCGGCGCTTGCGGCTGCGCAGCCCGCGCGCGCCGCCGAGCTCGAGCGCGCGCTGGCCCTGTGGGTGGACGGCCCGCGCCATGCGGAGCAGCCCGGCGCGCCGATCCAGGCGCTGCTGCAACGAACGCAGGTCATCGCGGACGCCTGCGCTGCGCGGCTTGCGGGTGAGGATGCCTGCCGCAGCGCCGCCGCGGCCACGGCGCTTGCGCATGCGCGCGAACTGGGGCTGGCGCTGCAGATGCTGCAGGCGCAGGGGCAGCACACGCTTGCGCGCACGGCGCTGCGCGCGCTGCTGGTGCTGGCGCAGTGCACGGGCCAGGGCGCAGCGGACGCTGCGCTGCAGGCACAGGCCGGGCGCGTGCCCGCGGTCACCGATCCGGGGGCGCTGCTGGAGCCGTTCTCACGGGTCGTCTGGTGGCAGCCGGGGGCTGCTGCCCTGCCGGCGCACGACCCGTGGAGCCCGCGCGAGCTCGCCCTGCTTGCGCGGGCCGGCATGCAATGGCCCTCGCCGGCCAAGAGGCTGCAGTGGCGCGGCGACGACTGGCTGCGCCCCGTCCTGAACGCGCGGGACGAGCTCGTGCTCGTGCTGCCGCCGCAGGACGAGGAGCCGCACCCGCTTTGGCAGCAGATCCAGGGCCTCGTCGAGGGCCTGCGACCCGCAGCGCTAGAGGATCTGCTGCACGGCGGCGACGGCCTGCCCGCACTCGCCCATGCGCCGCTGCCTGCGCGCCGGCGTTGGTGGCAGCTCCCGCCCGAGGTGAAGCTCGCGCCGCGAGCGCGCGAGTCCTACTCGAGCCTGGCCCTGTTCCTCGATGCGCCGCACCGCTGGGTGCTGAAGTACGCCGCCCGGCTCGAGCCCTCGCGGCTGCTGGCGGTGGCCGACGCGAACCTGCTCTACGGCAACCTGGCGCATCGCCTCTTCGAGCGGCTCTTTCGGCGCGAGGATGCCTTCACGCTGAAGGGCGACGCCCTGCGGGCGTGGTTCGAGGCCGCCTTCGCCACGGTGCTGGCCGAGGAGGGCGCCGTCCTCCTCATGCCGGGCCGGCACGCCGAGCGCGAGCGGCTTCGCCTGACCCTCTGGCGCGCGATCACCGAGTGCCTGCGGCAGTTCGAGGCCGCGGGCGCGGCAGCGGCGACGCCCGAGCGCGCTCTGGCCGGGAGCTTCGTCGGCGGCGCGGTCGCAGGCAGCGCCGATCTCGTGCTGCGCAAGGCTTGCGGCGAGCTGGCCATCCTCGATTTGAAGTGGTCCAGCCGCCGCTACGAGGAGCAGCTGGCCCAGGCCCGTCACCTGCAGCTTGCCGTGTACGGCGAGCTGCTGCGGCAGGAGACGGGGACGTGGCCGGACGTGGCCTATTTCGGCCTTGCGAACGCGTGCCTGATGGCGCCGGACGCCGGCTTCTTCCCCCAGGCCCGGGTGTTGCCGCCGCCCGAGGGCGAGTCGACGGCCCTGCTCTGGCGCCGCTTCGTCGCAGGCTGGCGCTGGCGGCGTGGGCAGCTCGACGCGGGCGCCATCGAGGTCGTGGCCAAGGACATCGAGGCCACGCCCGAATCGCTGGCGCCCGAGGACGCGCTGGCGCCGCAGGCCGCCCCCGAGGGCGAGGACGACTACCGCTGGCTCACCGGCTGGGAGGACTGAGGAATGACTGCAAGCTTGCGGTTCGTGAGCGCGGGGGCGGGCAGCGGCAAGACCTACCGGCTGACGCAGATCCTGCTGGAGAAGCTGGCCTCGGGGCAGGCCAGCCCCGGCGGCGTGATGGCCACGACCTTCACGCGCAAGGCGGCCGCGGAGTTGCGCGAGCGGGTGCGCAGCGCCCTCATCGAGCGCGGCGACTTCGAGCGTGCGCTGGCGGTGGCGCAGGCGCGCATCGGCACGGTAAACAGCCTCTGCGGCGGCTACCTCGAGCGCTTCGCCTTCGAGGCGGGTCTGTCACCCCAGCAGCGCGTGCTGGACGAGGCGCAGTCGGCGGCGCTAGTGCGCCAGGCGATCGACGAGGCGGGCGATCCCGCCGTCGTGCGGACGCTGGTCGAGCTGGCCCGGTGCCTGGGCATCGAGCACTGGGAGGAAGCCCTGGCCGAGATCCTCGCCCAGGCGCGGGCCAACGACATCGCGCCTGAGCGGCTGGCCGCTCTCGGGCAACGTAATGCGCGCGAGCTGCTGGCCCACTTCCCTGCGCCCTGCCCGCAGGGGCTGGACGAGCAGCTCGTGCAGGCCATCGAGTCCGCCCTGCCCGCGCTGCGGGCGCGCGCCACCGGCAAGAAGAACACCGAGCAGTACCTCGCGCTGGCGAGCGAGGTCGCGCGCCGGGTGGGGGATGGCGCCGCCGCGTGGTCGGACTGGGTCAGGCTGGCCAAGGCGGCCCCGGAGGCGGCGCTCCAGCCCCTGGCCCGGCCGGTGGCGGACGTGGCAGCGCAGTACGCGAGCCACCCGCGGCTGCGGCAGGACCTGGCGTGCTATCTGCGGGCGATCTTCACGCTTGCCGGGCGCGCGCTGCAGGCCTACGAAGCGCGCAAGCGTGAACTGGGCGTGCTGGACTTCGTGGACCAGGAGCACCTCTTCCTCGGGCTGCTGGACAAGCCCGAGGTCGTCGACGTGCTGGAGCAGGAGCTCGAACTGCTGCTCGTCGACGAGTTCCAGGACACGA
The DNA here is from genome assembly GCA_963205335.1 of Pseudomonadota bacterium. Classification (GTDB taxonomy): domain Bacteria; phylum Pseudomonadota; class Gammaproteobacteria; order Burkholderiales; family Burkholderiaceae_C; genus Comamonas_C. The sequence goes on along the minus strand of CAUJIM010000050.1, from coordinate 7,536 downwards.
GCCCGATCCAGCTGGAGATCTTCGTGCGCCTTTCGCGTATCGCGCGCGAGACGGTGTGGGTCGGCGACGTGAAGCAGGCCATCTACGGCTTCCGGGGCAGCGATGCCGAGCTGATGAAGGCGGTGCTTGCCGGGCTCGAGGCGCGTGGCGGCACCCAGGAGGTGCTGGCCCACTCGCGCCGCGCGCGACCGCATCTGGTGCGGCTGGTGAACGCGGCCTTCGGGGCGGCGTTCGAGCCCGCGCTCTCGCGTGCGCAGGTCGAGCTCGAGCCGGTGCGCCCGGAGCAGCTCGACGAGGCGCCGCTTGCGCAGTGGGCGCTCCAGGGCCGCAACGAAGACGAGCGCGCGGCGGCGCTGGCGCAGGGCCTGCGCGCGCTGCTGGCTTCGGGCCGGCGCGTCGTCGACCGCGCGAGCGAGGAACCCCGCGCCATGCGGCCGGGCGACATCGTCGTGCTGTGCAAGACGAACGCAGGCGTGCAGCAGGTGGCGCAGGCGCTGCGGGCGGCGGCCCTGCCCTGGGCGACCCAGCAGGCCGGGCTGCTTTCGACGCCCGAAGCGGCACTTGCGCTGGCCTGCCTGCGGCGCTTCAACGATCCGTGCGACACGCTGGCCAGCGCCGAGATCGCCATGCTGGGCGACGGCGAAGCGCCCGAATCCTGGCTCGCCGACCGCCTGCGCCACCTCGCGGCCGGCGGCTCGGCTGCGCGCTGGCGCGACAGCGTCCAGCCCGAGGCCCAGGGCCGCGGGACGGGCGCGCATCCGCTGCTGGCGCGCCTGTCGCGGCTGCGCCGGCTCGCGCCTGTGCTCGCGCCTCGCGCCGCGCTCGAGCTCGTCATCACGCAGTGCGACCTGCCCGCTCGCGTGCTGCGCTGGCGCCGCGACGCCTTCGTCGCGCGGCTGCGCCTGGCCAATCTGCAGGCCCTGCTCGAGCTGGCCGCACGCTACGAGGACGTCTGCAGCGCGCAGGCCATGCCGGCGACCGTGGCCGGCCTCATTCTCTGGTTCGGCGAGCAGGCGCGTGCGCAGCAGGACCTGCTTGCGAAGGCGCCGGTCGATGCGGTGCAGGTCATGACCCACCACGCGGCCAAGGGCCTGGAGTGGCCGGTGGTCGTCCTGCTGGACCTGGAGGACGAGGTGAAGGACCGCCTCTGGGCGGTCGGCGCGCGCTCGGAGGCCGGGTTCGACGCCGCCGCGCCGCTGAAGGACCGCTGGATCCGCTACTGGCCCTGGCCGTTCGGGCGGCAGCGCAAGGTCGAGCTCGGCGAGGCCATCGCGCGGTCCGACACGGGCCGGCGCCTGCGCGCCGAAGCGCTCGACGAGGCCAGACGCCTGCTCTACGTGAGCATGACGCGGGCGCGCGATGCGCTCGTCCTGGCCTTCCCGGCCAGGCGCGGCGACGGCGGATGGCTCGCTTCGCTGAACGCTCCCTGGCTTGCGCCGGAGGTCGCCGGCGATGTCGACGGCACGATCGAACTGCCAGGCGGCTCGCGCCTGGCCTGCGCGTTCGCCGGCTTCGCGCCGCCGCCCGGCCTGGCCGCAAGGCCTTCGCGCCCACCCTCGCAAGGGGCCGTGCCGACCCCCGCCGAGCCGCCGCCCTTGCACTGGTTCCCGCCGCCCGAGGCATGCAGCCAGCGGCCTGCGGCGATCCTGCGGCCCTCGGCCGCGATGCATCAGCGCAGCAGGATCGTGGCGTCGACGACGCTCGGAGAACGCCTCGCGCTCGCGCCGCAGGTGGACATGAATGCCCTGGGAGTGGCCTTGCACGTCTGCATCGCGACGGCCTTCACCGACGCGGCGCTGCTCCTGGACGAGCCGCGGGTGGCGCGGATCCTCGAGGGTTTCGGCCTCGCGGGCGCGGTCGACGCAGGGGCGGTGCTGCGCCAGGTCGACGCCTTGCAGGCATGGATCCGTACGCGGTGGGCGGCTGCGAAGGTGCATGCCGAGGTCCCCATCGAGGCGCTCGGCCCGCAAGGCCAGGTCGTGCAAGGGCGCATCGACCTGCTGCTGGATCTGTCCGAGGGCTGGGTGCTGCTGGACCACAAGGCCAGCCCCGCGGCCCCGCATCGCTGGGGGCAGCTCGCGCAGGAGCACGGCGGCCAGCTTGCTCTCTACGCCGACGCGCTTGGGCGCGCCACGGGTCGCGCCGTCACCGAATCGTGGCTCGTCCTGCCGGTGGCCGCAGGCGCGATCCGGCTCGCGGCAGGCGAGGAATGATTGCGGCAAGGGGTTTGGCAGAGGCCACCGCCGCGCCGCGCCGGGGCTCCTTGATGCGAGCGCAGACACCTTCGACAATGCGCGCCATGACGACGCCATCACCTGCCCTCTTGCGCGCCTGGGAGCTTGCCGAACAGCGGACGCTCGAGCGATTTCCCGAGGTGGCTGCCCGCCGCTTGCGCCCCGTGGTTACCCACGAGGAGCGGCTGCAGGCAGCGCAGCGCCTGCGCGAAACGCATAGCGGCATCCCGTTCTACGCGAAGAGAGCGCAGGAAGCGCGGCTGGCCGGCGACGAGATGGCCTACTGGCTCTCCCTTCAAAGCACCGAGGCGACCTTGAAGCGACCGTGAGAATCGCGGCCAAGACGGTGCCGCCCAAGGCCCGATCGACCGCGTCGAGGGTCCCTCCAAGGCCCGTCAAAGATGCGGCGCAAACGCCCTTTGAAACAGCCGGAAGCTCGCGTCGGCGCGCTCGCAAGCCCCGTCCGAAGCACCGGTCCGAAGGCCCGGGAGGGGCCGTCGACCTGCCCGGACGAGCCTTCGGGAACACGCGCGACCGGCTCGGCGAGGCGCGCCCCAGACGGCCTTCCGGGTGCCTCGGCGCCGCCCGTTCGTGCCCGGCAGGACGCCTTCAAGGGCGCCCGGAGCTCGGTCTGACCGACGGATTCCAAGGCGCCACCGGCCATGCGCTGAACACCCATCGGCGCTGCCGCCGGGAGCGCCCGTGGCCAATCACGCCGCCGAAAGCCCTGCAAAGCCGCCAGGAGCGCGCCGCAGGCCGCGGAGGTGGGGTCACCTGCCGAACCGCACGCCGAGGGCCTTGGCGGGCTTCTGGAGGGCCGGCGACGCGATGGCAGGCGACTGCCGACCCCGCCGGCAAGGTCTGCGAGCGCAGGCGCCGACGAGACGCGAGCCTTCGAGAGTCCGAAAACAGATCGGTGTTTACCCTTGCTTTTGGGGCCTCTGTCGGAAGCCGCCTCGAGCCGCAGGGGATGGCCGCGAGGGCTGCCGGGTGGCGCCCGGAAAGGGCCGCGCGGGGCCGCTTCGGGGCCACTTCGGGACCCGCCAGGAAGCCTAGGGTCGGGAGTTCGTCCGACGTTAGAGTAAGTCATGCAGCCTCGGGGGCTCGTCCGACAGGGAACGTGCTCCATGCGACAAAGAAGCGCACCGGCGCGCGGCAGGGCGGGCTGATGTCCGCAGGCGGCCACTCGAGCCACCGCCCGAGGTCGATCCTGCCGCCGGCAGACCCCCGAGCAGGCCAGCGGCACGGCGCTATACCCTTCTCGGCCTCGCGAATCGCGGGCCCGCCCACGAGGCCTTCACTCAGGCCGATGAGGGCAGCGCCGAGCGGTCGGTTGAGGCATCGGAAGGCGCGATGCACCGCGCTCGTCAGGCCCCGTCCGCCCAGCCGATCGCGGCGGATCACAGAGCCGGGACCGAAGCCCTTGCGACGTCCGCCCTGAAGTTCGCTGCGACTTGCATTGCAACTCCGCTGCAACTTCCTCTGCAACTTTCTCTGCAACTCCGCTCCAACTTCCTTTGCAACTTCCTTTGCAACTTCCTTTGCAAGTTCGTTTGCAAGTTCCTTTGCAAGTTCCTTTGCAAGTTCAGCTGCAATTCCGCTGCAACTTCCTCTGCAATGCCGCTGCAGCGTCTGCTGCGGCGTCCGCTGCACCCGCTTGCACATCCGCGCGCGAAAGTCGCTGCAGCAGCCACTCGCGCCGGGCGTCGCCCGGCCCTGGGTCGTCGAGGTGTGTCGCTGACGTGAGGCCCGCTCGCCTCCATGTGGAGTCCGCTGCCGCGCGCTCGCTGCAGGCGAGAAGGCGGACGCCGCTCGCGTGGCCACGATGCGGCGCACGGTCCCGCGGCGAGGCTGGCGCTTCGCGGCGACTCATCGGGCCGCAGCACGCCGCGGCACGCGCCTCTCGCGCCGGAAGTTCGCGCCGGCGCGCTTGCAAGCCCCGTCCGCACAGCCGATCGCGGCGGATCACAGAGTCGGGACCGAAGCCCTTGCGACGTCCGCCGTGAAGTCCGCTGCGACTTGCACTGCAACTCCGCTGCAACTTCCTCTGCAATTCCGCTGCAACTTCCTCTGCAACTCCGCTGCAACTTCCTCTGCAATTCTGCTGCGGTCTTCCGCTGCAAGGTCTTCTGCGGCGTCCGCTGCACCCGCTTGCACATCCGCGCGCGAAAGTCGCTGCAGCAGCCACTGCGGCGTTGTGCGCCGCGGGTGCTGCGAGCGACCAAGCCCGCATCCCTGCATGACAGGGACGGGCGGTGTGTGCCACGCCTCGCAGCGCACCGCGAAACGTCAGCACAGTAACTACTGCGAAAATCACCTTCGACGCGCGCAAGAACGACACGAACATCCGCGACCGCGGGCTGCCGTTTGGCCGTGCGGCGGAGTTCGACTTCGAGACGGCCGTCTTCTCGCAGGACCAGCGGCGCGACTAGGGCGAGTGCCGCATGCGGGCCCTGGGCCTGCTCGATGGGCGAGTTCACGCGCTGGTGTTCGTGGAGACTGCCGCCGGCATCCGCGTCATCGGCTCTTGCAAGGCCAATGCACGAGAGGTGTAACGGTATGAGCAAGCGACCCGATCCTGAGCTGATCGACGACGAGAACCCGGAGTGGACGGCCGATGAGGTCAGCCGCGCAAAGCGGTTTTCCGATCTGCCCACGTCGTTGCAGTCCACCCTGAAGGCTCGTGGACGGCCCAAGGCTGCCGTCGTGAAGGAGCGTCTGACCATCCGCCTGGACCCGCAGGCGCTGGCCCGCTGGCGCGCCAGCGGGCCAGGCTGGCAGACGCGGGCCGCGCCGCTGCTGGCGGCCAAGGCGCCCAAGGGGTGATCGGCCTGCTCGACTCGAGCGCCTCGTCGGGCAGCGCGCAGTAGTGCATCGATCCTCCCAGGGCTCGTGGTCAGGTGAGGGGATGGAGCGCGCGCAGGGCGCGCACGAGGTCGTCCACGCGGTCCTGCAGGGTGCTGGTGGTCGACAACTATCTCGAGCGCGCCGACGCCAGATGCCGCACCAGTTGCCGCGCCGCCTCGCGGCCTTCGCGCACGGGCAGCAGCGGGTAGACGTGGCAGGCGCCGGGGCAGACGTGCAGCCGCAGGTGCGGCGCCGCTGGACCCAGGCCTTGCACGCGTTCGTGCAGCCGTCGCACGTCGGGGTAGAGGATGTCGTGCGTGCCGATGTACACCTCCATCGCCGGCAGGCCGTGCAGGGGGCCGTTGAGCGGACTCAGGCGCGGGTCGGCGGGATCGGCGCCGCGCGCCCACAGCGCGCCGGCCAGCAGCGCGCCGGGCTTGGCCAGCCAGGGGTCGCGCGGCTCCAGCGCGTCGATCTCGGGGTTGGCGCAGGTGATGTCGAGCCAGGGCGAGATCAGCGTGAGTCCGAGCGGCGGCGGCAGGCCTTGCGCCTGCAGGGTCTGGGCCAGGCCCAGGGCGAGGCCGCCGCCGGCGGAGTCGCCGACGATGAAGAGCTGGGCCTTCGGTGTCGACACCAGTTCGGCGTGGAGCGCGCCCAGCATGGCATAGGCTTGCTCGAAGCCGTGCTGGGGCGCCAGGCCGTAGATGGGCACTTCCACGCGCAGGCCGGCGTCGGCCATGCGCGAGACGAGCTGCCAGTGCTGGGGCGCGATCTCGTTGACGTAGCCGCCGCCGTGCAGGTAGAGCACCACGCGCGCGGCCTCGCCCTGCCGCGGCGCGACGCTGTAGTGCGCAAAGCCCTGGATCTGGCGCTGCTGCACCCGATGACGCCGGTGCAGCGAGGCCGGCGGCTGCGGCGAGGCCTTGGGCCCGTGCGCATGCGCGTGAAAGCGCCCGGCGTCGGCCCACAGCGGCTTGCGCGTGCGGCGCACGTACCAGCCGATGGCTCGCATTCCCCATCCCATGGACCCATCCTCCACGACGGCCAGGAAGCGCCCATCGTGACACAGGGCGAGGGGCGTGCCGGCGCGGCACGACCCGCATCATGCCCGCCGGCGAGCCGGCGCTTCACTGTCGGGCCGCCGTGCCGCCGGTTCGAGGCGCACCGCGGTCGTGTCGCTCGTGTCGACGCCGGCCGCCAGCGGAATGGCCGGCAACACCGGTTGAATGGCCTTCGCGCGTGCTCGACGAGGCCCGGCCGCGCGCGGCTTCGTCCAGCCGGCGCTGCGGCTGGCTGGAGAGATCTTCGGTGCCCAATGTGCACGGCGGCCTTCTTGCGCGCGCCCGATTCAGGCTTGACCGAGCCGGCATACGAGCGGCAATCCGCAACCGGGGAACGAAGCCCCGGAGAACGTTGGCGCCCACCGTCTTGGGCGACAGCGCAAGCTGGCCGCTTCAATGAGGCCGGGGCACGAAGCCCCGGAGAACTTTCTCGAAGTGCGAGGGCGTGCGCATCGGCTCGCGCTTCAATGAGGCCGGGGCACGAAGCCCCGGAGAACCGAGAGATCGGATCCAACGGGATAGACGCTGGCGTCGCTTCAATGAGGCCGGGGCACGAAGCCCCGGAGAACAACAGGGACGGAAGGGCAGGAGGTGTGGTGTTCTGTTGCTTCAATGAGGCCGGGGCACGAAGCCCCGGAGAACGATGAGCGCAACGGAGACGATGGCGAGGATGAGGGAGCTTCAATGAGGCCGGGGCACGAAGCCCCGGAGAACGCAGGGCTACGCCTTTCGCGGCATCGACGACGTGCTGCTTCAATGAGGCCGGGGCACGAAGCCCCGGAGAACGAGTCGTTGGCCTTGCTGGCGGAGCCGCCGCCCTGCCGCTTCAATGAGGCCGGGGCACGAAGCCCCGGAGAACCACGCGGCGGCGTCGCCCGTCCGCGGCGACAGCCTCGCTTCAATGAGGCCGGGGCACGAAGCCCCGGAGAACGCGGGCACGAGCCAGGGGCAGATCACGGCGCTGGCGCGTCAATGAGGCCGGGGCCCGAAGCCGCGGAGAACCTCGGCGTGCCGTACCTGACGACGCGCTGCCGTCGCTGGCTTCAATGAGGCCGGGGCACGAAGCCCCGGAGAACTTCATTGTCCGAGCGGCCGTTGGCCGGCGATACGCGGCGTCAATGAGGCCGGGGCACGAAGCCCCGGAGAACCAGGTGGGGCAGGCGGCGTCCCAGACGCTGACCTTCACGCTTCAATGAGGCCGGGGCACGAAGCCCCGGAGAACCGCGCCGACGAGGAGCTATCCGCGCTGCTGCTGTTGGCGCTGGTGTAGATCCGCGTCTATTCGCTGGCGAGGTGTCGGATATGCCTGCCGGCGTTTGCTTGCGGTGATGTTGTGAAGGCCCAAGAAGATCAGGGCCCGCATGCGGGCCCTGACGTATTGAGGTGTGGTGGTG
>CAUJIM010000049.1 GCA_963205335.1 Pseudomonadota bacterium | reverse complement strand
CGCTTATCGGCTGTGTGTTTTTAACGAACCATCATCACCTGCCCAGAAAAGCCCCAACCGGCTGCACCCAGCAACCGCCAGAACCCCCAAGAAAGCTCTTCACTTCGATCAGCGAAGCCTTGCATTGTATATCAAGTTTCGGGAGATGGGCAAGTCAGCGGAGAAATTTATGGCGATGCCGCCAAGGCCGCCTCCAGCGCATCCTGGAAGAGCCCTGCGACATCGCACCCGGTCTGCTCGAAGATTTCCTGGAAGCACGTGGGGCTGGTCACGTTGATCTCGGTGACGTGCTCTCCGATCACGTCCACCCCCACCAGCAACAAGCCGCGCCGGTTCAGCACCGGGCCGAGCGCGTCGGCGATCGCCTTGTCGCCTGCCGTCAACGGCCGGGCCACGCCGACGCCGCCCGCGGCGAGATTGCCGCGCACCTCGTTGCCCTGCGGGATGCGGGCGAGGCAATAGGGCACGGGTTTGCCGCCGATGATGAGCACGCGCTTGTCGCCGTCGGCGATCTCGGGAAGAAAGCGCTGCACCATGACGCTTCGGTTGCCGCCCTGGTTGAGCGTCTCGATGATGCTGCCCAGGTTCATGCCATCGGCCTTCACCCGGAAGATGCCCATGCCGCCCATGCCGTCGAGCGGCTTGAGAATGATGTCGCGGTGCTCGGCGTGGAATTGCCGGATCGCCTCGCCGCTGCGCGTCACGAGCGTGGGGCCGATGAATTCGGGGAACTCCATGATCGCGAGCTTTTCCGGATGGTCGCGCAAGGCCCTGGGCTTGTTGAAAACGCGCGCGCCTTCGCGCTCCGCCTGCTCGAGCATATGCGTGGCATAGAAGTACTCGTCGTCGAACGGCGGATCCTTGCGCATGACGACGGCGTCGAAGTCCGCGAGGGCTTTGTCGGCCACCCCGGTGGCGGTGAACCATGCGTCTTTATCGCCGGTGAGCGCGATCTGGCGCACGTGCCCCATGACGCGGCCGCCGCGCTGCCAGTGCAGGTGCTCGGGACCGCAGGCGCTCAACCGGTGGCCGCGACGCTGGGCTTCGCGCATCATCGCGAAAGTCGTGTCCTTGTGGATCTTGAAATGCTCGAGCGGGTCGGCGACGAAGAGAAGGTGCATGTGGTGTGGCCCGGTGTCACTGGCGTGCGCTGGCTGCGCGGGAACGTCCGTACTGTTGCACAAACAGCGCCGCGCTGCCCGCGACCACGCCCCAGAATGCCGAGCCCACCCCGGCGATCACCACGCCGCTGAGCGTGACGAGGAAGGTGATGAGCGCGGCTTCGCGGTGGCGCTCGTCGCGCAGCGACGAGGCCAGGCCGCCGCCGATGGCGCCGAGCAGCGCCAGGCCCGCGATGGCTACCACCAGCTCCTGCGGAAAGGCCAGCAGCAGGCCGGTGACGACGGCGCCGAAAATGCCGGCGACGATGTAGAACACGCCGCAGGCGGCCGACGCGACGTAGCGCCTGGCGGGGTCGGGGTGCGCCTCGGGGCCCATGCAGATCGCGGCGGTAATGGCGCTGAAGTTGAGCGCGAAGCCGCCGAACGGGGCGAGCGCCGCCGTGGCCACGCCAGTGAGGGTGATGAGGCGCGAGACCGGCATGCGGGGGTAGCCGGTGGCGCGCATCACCGCCACGCCCGGCAGGTTTTGCGACGCCATGGTGACGATGAACAGCGGCAGCGCCAGGCTCATCGTCGCCTGCCAGGTGAATCGCGGCGCGGTGAACACCGGCCGGGCGAGTTCGAATTCGACGGCCGACCAGCGCATCTGCCCGCCCCAGGCCGCGACAGCCACGCCCACGAGGAGCGTCAGCACCACCGCGTAGCGCGGCAGGATGCGCCGGGCCAGCAGGTAGGCGGCCAGCATCGCGAGCACGAGGGCGAGCGCCGTCTGCAGCGCGCTGAAGGCCTGCATGCCGAAGCGCGCCAGCACCCCGGCGAGCAGCGCCGACGCGATCTCGTCGGGGATGCGGTTCATGACGCGCTCGAACCAGCCCGTGGCGCCCGCGAGCGTGATGAGCAGCGCGCTCACCAGGAACGCGCCTATGGCCTCGGGCATGGTGAAGCCGCCCGCCAGACCCGCCGCCGCGAGCACCGCCGCGCCCGGCGTGGACCAGGCGATCATCACCGGCTGGCGCAGGATGAGCGAGGGCACCAGGGTGCACAGCCCCATGCCCCAGCCGAGCGCCCACATCCAGGACGTGATCTGGGCAGGCGTGGCGCCGAAAGCCTGGGCCGCCTGGAAAACGAGGGCGACGGAACTGGTGAAGCCCACCAGCACCGCGACGAAGCCGGCGACGAGCGCGGACAGGCTCGCGTCTTTGATCAACTGCATGGCGGGCGATTGTGGCACCGGCCCCATGGCGCACCCGTCGCTCAGATCTCGACCTTGGAGCCCAATTCCACGACGGCGTTGCTCGGCAGATTCAGGTACTCGGCCGCGGCGGTGGCGGAGTGGTGCATGTAGGCGAACAGCTTCTCGCGCCACGGCGCGAGGCCGGTCGCCATGCTGGGCGCGACGATGTGGCGCGACAGGAAATAGCTGGTGCTCATCGGGTTCAGGTCCACGCCGCGCCCCGCCAGCAGGCTCAGCGCCTTGGGCAGGTCCGGGTCGTTCTTGAAACCGTAGTGCAGCACCACCTGCCAGCAGTCATGGCCCAGCGCCTGCACCTGCAGGCGCTTGTCCATGCCGATCCACGGCACCTCGTGCTGGCGCACGCTGACGAACAGGTTTTGCTGGTGCAGCACCTTGTTGTGCTTGAGGTTGTGCAGCAGCGCGTTGGGCACGATGCTGGGGTCGGCGCTGAGAAACACGGCCGTGCCTTCCACCCGCGTCGGCGGCGCGAGGAACAGCGACTCGAGGAAGTCCTCGAGCGTCAGGGCGGTCTCCTGCAACGCCTGGTGCAGCAGCACGCGGCCGTCGCGCCAGGTGACCATGAGGACGAAGACGGCGCCGGCGATCGCCAGGGGGAACCAGCCGCCGTGTATCAGCTTGAGCAGGTTGGAGCTCCAGAACAGCAGGTCCACCGTGAGGAACACGCCGGTGGCGACGAGCGACAGCAGCAGCGACACCTTCCAGGCGTAGCGCACGACGAAAAACGTCAGCACCGTGGTAATCAGCATGTCGGTCGTGACCGCGATGCCGTAGGCCGCGGCGAGGTTGTTCGACGAGCGGAACATGGCCACCGCCAGCACGATCAGCACGAACAGCCCCCAGTTCACCAGCGGCATGTAGATCTGGCCAAGGTCGCGCACGCTGGTGTGCTCCATCTTCAGGTGCGGCAGGAACCCCAGCTGGATGACCTGCTTGGTCACGCTGTAGGCGCCCGAGATCAGCGCCTGCGAGGCGATCACCGCCGCCACCGTCGCCAGCCCCACCAGCGGCAGCGCGGCCCAGTCCGGCGCCAGGTGGAAGAACGGGTTGTCGACCACCGCCTGGCCCTTGGCCAGCAAGAGCGCGCCCTGGCCGAAATAATTGAGCACCAGCGCCGGCATCGCGATCCAGAACCAGGCCAGGCGGATCGGCCGCTTGCCGAAGTGCCCCATGTCGGCGTACAGCGCCTCGCAGCCGGTCACGCACAGCACCACGGCGCCCAGGACGATGAAGGTGACGCCGGGGCTGTGCAGCGCGAACCTGAACGCGTGCAGCGGCGACACGGCCCACAGGATTTGCGGGTGGCTGGCGATCTGCCGCACGCCCAGCAGGGCGATCACGATGAACCACGCCATCATGACCGGGCCGAAGAAGCGCCCGATGCCGCCCGTGCCCTTTTTCTGCACCATGAAGAGCGCGAGCAGGACCACCAGCGTCAGCGGGATCACGTATTCGGCGAGTGCGGGCGAGACCACCTTCAGGCCCTCCATGGCGCCCAGGGTGGTGATCGCCGGCGTGATGACGCCGTCGCCGTAGAACAGGCAGGTGCCGAAAATGCCGACCAGCAGCATCGCCTTGCGCAGCGCGGGCCGGTCGGCCACGGCGCCCGAGGCCAGCGTCAGCATCGCCACCAGCCCGCCCTCGCCATTGTTGTCGGCACGCAGCACCAGCACCACGTACTTGACCGAGACGATGATGGTGAGGGTCCAGAAGATCAGCGACAGCACGCCATAGACGTTGCCCGGCGTGAACTGCACGTGGCCCGCGCCGAACACCTCCTTGACGGTGTAGAGCACGCTGGTGCCGATGTCGCCGAACACCACGCCGATGGCGCCCACCATCAGCGTGGGCAAAGAGGTGCGTGACTCGGGCATGCGGATCGCCGGTGGTCCTGGGGGCGCCATTGTGCCCCGGGCAGCCCCCCTTTTCCGCGGTCCCTCAGACCAGTTCGCGCATCTCTGGGTCCGTCGCCTCGAGCTCGTAGCTCGCCGCCAGCATGGCCACCCGCGCCACGACGCCGTACATGTAGAAGCGGTTGGGCGCGCTGGCGCCGGGGCGCACGCCGGGCTGGGGCAGGTGGGTGCTGTGCTCGAACGCCAGCGGCACGTAGCTGCTGCCCGGCGCGCGCGCGCCGCCGCCCGAGGCGCTGGCCGCGTGCACGCGGTAGACGCCGCCGACGACGTAGCGGTCCATCATGTACACCACCGGCTCGGCCACCGCGTCGTGCAGGCGCTCCTGCGTGAGCACCCCTTCCTGCACCAGCCAGTCCTGGGCGGCGGGCGCGGCGGCCTTCGGGGCCCTGGCCTCGGCCTCGCGCAGCTGTGCCTGCAGGTCGTGGGTGTCGCGCAGCGTGAGCACGACATCGCCATCGTCGCCGTTGTCGGCCCTGACCACGACGAAGGGCTTCTCGGCGATGCCGTACTCCTTGTACTTGCGCCGCACCTTGGCGAGCACCGTGTCGACCGCCACGCGCAGGGGCTCGAGCCCGGCGGCGCTGCCCGAATGCGCGCCCTGCGCCAGCGCGCAGATCGGGTGGATCAGCCAGTGATCGATCCCCAGCATCTTGCCGAAACGCTTGGCCACCTCTTCGTAGCTCTGGAAATGGCGGCTCCGGCGGCGCACCGTCCAGCCCGCGTGCACCGGCGGCAGCAGGTACTGTTCGTAGATTTCTTCCAGGATGCCGGGCGCGCCCGCCGCCAGGTCGTTGTTGAGCAAGATGGTGCAGGGGTCGAAATTCTTCAGCCCCAGGCGCCGGCGCGTGCGCACCACCGGCTCGAGCACCACCGTCTGCCCGTCAGGCAGGGTGAACGGGGTGCTCTTCCTGATCTCCGGGTCGATCGAGCCCACGCGCACGTTCAGGCCCGCCAGGTTGAAGATGCGCTGCAGCTGCGCCACGTCCGCCAGGTAGGAGGAGCTGCCCTGCACGTGGTTCTCCGGCACGATCAGGAGGTTGCGCGCCTCGGGGCAGATCTTCTCGATCGCCGCCATCGCCGCCTGCACCGCCAGCGGCAGCATCTCGGGCGTGAGGTTGTGCCAGCCCTGCGGGAACAGGTCGGTCTCGACCGGGGCCAGCTTGAAGCCGGCGTTGCGCAAATCGACCGAGGAGTAGAACGGCGGCGTGTGCTCCATCCATTCCAGGCGGAACCAGCGCTCGATCGCGGACATCGCATCGAGCATGCGCTGCTCCAGTTCGTTGATCGGACCTGTCAGCGCTGTGATGAGGTGGGGGACCATGCGTGTGTCTTTTCCTGTCGACTAATACGGGTCAGCGGGCCATTGTAGGGAGCGGTTCAGCGTCTCCAGAACGCAGGTGAGAGCAAGGCGACGAAACTCAATATCTCCAGCCGCCCGAGCAGCATGCCCAGCGTGCAGACCCAGATCTGGAAATCGCCCAGCTGCGCATACGTCGTGCCCGAGCCCAGCGTCCCCGGCCCGGTGCCGGTGCAGTTGACGCTGGCCATCACGGCGGAAAACGCCGTCAGCGGATCGAGCTCGGTCAGCAGCAGCGCCATGCACAGCACGATGATGGTCGCGCCGTACACCAGCATGAAGGCCAGCACCGAGAAGATCATGCGGTGGTCCACCACGCTGCCGCCCAGCAGCACCGGCTGCATCGCGTGCGGGTGCACCAGGCGGGTGAGCTCGCGCCGCGCCTGCTTGACGAGGATCAGCATGCGCACCATCTTGATGCCGCCGCCGGTCGAGCCCGCGCTGGTGGCCACGCCCGAGAGCAGCAGCAGGAACACCGGCACGAACGCCGGCCAGTGCGGGTAGTCGGCGCTGGTGAATCCGGTGGTGGTCGCCACCGACACCGCGTGGAACATGCCGTAGCGCAGCGCCTGCCACGGATCGTCGTAGGTGCCCTTGGCCCAGAGCAGCAACGACACCACCAGCCCGCCGCCCAGCAGCGCGAGCACCGTGGCGCGGGCCTCGGGGTCGCGCCACAGGCCACGCCACTTGCCCTTGCGCAGCGCCACGAAGTACAGCGTGAAGTTGCAGCTGGCCAGCACCATGAAGAGCACCGCGATGCCCTCCAGCAGCGGCGAGTCGAAGTAGCCGAAGCTCGCGTCGTGCGGCGACAGGCCGCCCAGGCTCATGGTGGTGAACATGTGCATGAGCGCATCCATCGGCCGCATGCCGCCGGCCCAGAACGCCAGCGCGCAGGCGGCGGACACCACCACGTAGACGCTCCACATGCCATTGGCCGTCTCGGTGATGCGCGGGGTGAGCTTGGCGTCCTTGATCGGGCCCGCCGCCTCGGCGCGGAACAGCTGGCTGCCGCCCACGCCCAGCATGGGCAGCACCGCCATGGCCATGATCAGGATGCCCATGCCGCCGACCCACTGCAGGAAGGTGCGCCAGACGTTGAGCGAGAGCGGGAGCCGGTCGGCCCCATCGAGCACCGTCGCGCCGGTGGTGGTGAGCGCCGAAACCGCCTCGAAGTACACGTGCGTGAACGACAGCTGCTGCCCGGCGAAGGCCAGCGCCAGCCACAGGGGCAGCGCCGCAGCCAGCGGCAGCAGCAGCCAGGCGAGCGTGACCAGGATCACGCCGTGGCGCGGCAGCAGCTCGCGCCGCTGGCCGCGCAGCCCCCGCCACAGCGCGGCGCCCAGCGCGGCGATGGCCAGGCCGGAGAAGGCATAGAGCCGCCACAGGCCATCCCGCCAGGCGAGCGAGATGCCCAGCGGCAGCAGCAGCGCGACCGAGAACAGGCACAGCAGCATGCCCAGCACGCGCGCGACGGGGGCCAGGTCCTTCATGCGGCGCCGGGCGTGTCAGAAGAACGTGGCGCGCACACGGAACAGCTCCTCGACCTCCTTGACCAGGCTCTTGCGCGGCAGGAAGAAGACCACGTGGTCGTTGCTCTCGAGCACCGTGTGGCTGCGCGGGATGATGATCTCGGGCTCGCCCGCATTGGGCGCGCGCGCCGGCGCGCCTTCGGGCGCGGGCGGCGCCTCGGGGTCGGGCAGGCCGCGCACGATCAGGCCGATGTGCACCGCGGGCGGCAGCGGCAGGTCCTGCACCCGGCGCCCGACCACGCGCGAATTCTTCCGGTCGCCGCGCACCACCACCTCCAGCGCCTCGGCCACGCCTCGGCGCAGGCTGTGCACCGCCTGCACGTCGCCGCGGCGCACGTAGGCGAGCAGTTCGCCCAGGATGGTCTGCGCGGGCGAGAGGGCGATGTCGATCTGCGTGCCGTGCATCAGGTCGGCGTAGGTGTGGCGGTCGATCAGCGCCAGCACGCGGCGCGCGCCCATGCGCTTGGCCAGCAGGCTGGACATGATGTTGTCCTCGTCGTCGTCCGACAGCGAGAGGAAGAGGTCGACCTCCTCGATACCCTCCTCGCCCAGCAGGTCCTGGTCCGACGCCTCGCCGTGCAGCACCAGCACGCCCTCGGGCACGCGCGCGGCGAGCTGCTCGCAGCGCCCGGCGTCTTCCTCGATGATCTTGATGAGAAAGCGCCCGGTCTGGTGCGAGAGCTCCTGCGCCAGGCGCTCGCCCACGGTGGAGCCGCCCGCCACCATGATACGGCGCACCGGGCGCGCGGGCTGGCCTTCGGGCCGGTGCAGCGCGGCCAGCACCTGCGCGATGCGCTGGCGCCCGGCGAGCACGAAGACCTCGTCGCCCGGCTCGATGCGCGTGTCGCCGTCGCACGGCACGAAGCGGTCGGGGCCGTCGGTGAAGCGCCGGTAGATCGCCACCATGCGCATCGCCACCTCGGGCATGCGCTCGCGCAGCTCCCGGATCTGCATGCCCACCGCCGGGGCACCCAGGCGCGCGCGCGCCGACACCAGGCAGGCCCTGCCGCCGGCGAACTCGCGCACCTGCAGCGCCTCGGGGTACTGCACCAGCAGGCCGATGTAGCGCGTCATCGAGTTCTCGGGGCACAGGATGTGGTCGACCGCGAAGCCCTCCTTGGACAGCAGCGCGCTGCCGTCCTCGAAGCCCTGCGCGCGCACCCGCGCGATGCGCGTGGGGATGGCGAACTGCATCCAGGCGAGCTTGCAGCACACCAGGTTGACCTCGTCCTGCGAGGCGCAGGCGATGAGCAGGTCGGTGTCCTTGGCGCCCGCCTCGGCCAGCACGCGCGGGTCGGTGCCGCTGCCGACCACGCCGCGCAGGTCCAGGCGCGATTGCAGGTCGCGCAGGCACTCGGCGTCGTTGTCGATCACCGTGATGTCGTTCTTCTCCGACACCAGGCTCTCGGCCACGCCCAGCCCCACGCGCCCGGCACCGATGATGATGATTTTCATGGCGTGACCGCGCGCCGCGCCCTTCAGCCGCGGACTTCCCCTTCGCCCAGCACCACCCACTTGAGCGAGGTCAGCCCCTCGATGCCGACCGGCCCGCGCGCGTGGAACTTGTCGGTGCTGATGCCGATCTCCGCGCCCAGCCCGTACTCGAAGCCATCGGCGAAGCGCGTGCTGGCGTTGACCATCACGCTGGCCGAATCCACCTCGCGCAGGAAGCGCTGCGCGTGGCGGTGGTCGGTGGTGAGGATGGCGTCGGTGTGGTGGCTGCCGTAGCGGTTGATGTGGGCGATGGCTTCCTGAAGGCCGTCCACCACCTTCACGCTGATGATGGGCGCGAGGTACTCCTCGGACCAGTCGGCCTCCTGCGCCGGCCGCAGCCATTCTCCTGAATCGATAGCTGCTTGCGCTTGCCCGGCAAGCGCTGGAGGCCGATTTTGTTCGATGATTTTCAAGGCTGCCTCGTCGCAGCGCATCTGCACCCCCTTGGCCGCGAACACCGCCGCGATGCGCGGCAGGAAGTCCCGCGCCACGCCGCGCGCCACCAGCAGGCTCTCGGTCGCGTTGCAGGGGCTGTACTTTTGCGTCTTGGCGTTGTCCACCACCTTGAGCGCCAGGTCCAGGTCGCAGGGGTCGTCCACGTAGCTGTGGCAGTTGCCGTCCAGGTGCTTGATCACCGGCACCTTGGCCTCCGCGCTGATGCGCTCGATCAGCCCCTTGCCGCCGCGCGGAATCACCAGGTCCACGTACCCGGGCATGGCGATCAGCTGGCCCACCGCGGCGCGGTCGGTCGTCTGCACCAGCTGCACGCCGTGCCCGGGCAGGCCCGCCTCGGCAAGCGCCTGCACCACCAGATCGGCCAGCGCCCGGTTGGACTCGATCGCCTCCGAGCCGCCGCGCAGGATGGCCGCGTTGCCGCTCTTGATCGACAGGCTGGCGGCCTCGACGGTCACGTTCGGGCGGCTCTCGTAGACCATGCAGAAGACGCCGATCGGCACCCGCATCTGCCCCACGCGGATGCCGCTGGGCTGCTGGCGCATGCCCAGCACCTCCCCGATGATGTCGGGCATGGCGGCGAGCTGCTCGCAGCCCTGGGCGCAGGTCTCGACCACCTTGGGCGTGAGGCGCAGGCGGTCGACCATCGGCGCCGACAGCCCCGCGGCCCCGGCGCGCGCCAGATCGAGCGCATTGGCCTCGGCCAGCCGCGGCCCGCTCTCGCGCAGGCGCCGGGCCAGGGCCAGCAACGCCTTGTTTTTGATAGCTGCCGGCGCGCACGCCATCAGCGCTGCAGCCGTTTTTGCCTGCAAACCCAGCGTCTGCGTGTAAGTGGCGATGTCAAGCGCGTTCATGGGGCGGATTCTGACGCAACCGGGCCGCGCACGCCCCGGTCGCGCGCAAACCGCCGCATCAGGCCGCGAGCCCGAAGCGCTGGCGCACGCCCGCGAGCAGCGCCTCCTCGCCGATCTGCTGGCGCATGCGCATCACCTCCTGCGCATCCGCGCCCACCACGTAGCGCACCTGCGCGCTGCCGTCGGTGGCCGCGCCGAAGAGCGCCTGCGCCAGGGCCTCGGGCGACGAGGCGGCACCGCCGTCGCCGCGGTTGCCGGCAAAGGCCGCCTGCGCCTTGGCGATGGAGGCAGCGTACGGCCCGCCGTCGCCCTCGAAGGTGCGCACCAGCGACCGGCCCGAGAAATCGGTGTTCACCGCGCCCGGCGCGAACACCTTCACGCGGATGCCCAGCGGCGCCAGCTCATGGCTCAGCGACTCGGAAAACCCCACCACCGCGTACTTGGACGCCGCGTACACCGAGTACAGCGGCATCGCCACCAGCCCGGTGAGCGAGGCCACGTTGATGATCACCCCGCCGCCCTGCGCGCGCATGCCCGGCAGCACCGCGCGCGTGACGCCGAACACCCCCTCCACGTTGGTCGCGAACTGGCGGCGGATGACTTCGGGCGCGGCGGTCTCGAACGGGCCGAACAACCCGTAGCCCGCGTTGTTGATCAGCACGTCGATGCGGCCGAAGCGCGCCAGCGCCTGCGCCACCGCCGCATCCACCGACGCCTGGTCGGTCACGTCCAGCGCAAACGCCTGCACGCACCCCGCGCCCTGCTCGAAGCGCGCCTGGGCCGGGTGGCGCAGCGTCGCCGCCACGTTCCAGCCCTGCGCGGCGAAGTGGCGTACGGCGGCGGCGCCTATGCCCGATGAACAGCCGGTGATGAGAACGGTGGACGGCATGCGGGGCCTCCCGAAAGCGCCGCTGCGGCGCGACGCGCGCCACAAGGCGGCGCCGGCCATTGTGGCACCGCGCGCCGGCCGCTGCAGGGGCGGAAAAGTCAGACTCGGCCGCCGCCGTACTCTCCCAGCACGCGATAGCGCGGCGGCGCGGCCGCCAGGTCCGACCACACCAGCCGCAACGCCCGCACCCGCCAGACGATGGGCGCGGGCAGCCGCGCGAGCGCCACCTGCCCGGCCTGGCGCAGCGCGGTGAGGTGCGGCTTGTACGGCCGGCCGTCCGGCGCCAGGGCTGCGGCGCGTGCCAGCGCGTCGGTGGCGGCGTGCAGCTCGACGAGCGCGGGCGAAGGCTCGGCGCGCAGCACCGCGATCGTGCCGCGCGGCGCGTGCCACAGCTCGGCGCGCGTGAGCGCGAGATCGAACGGTGCGAAGCGCAGGCCCGCCAGCGCCGCCCGCCACGCTGCCTCCTGCGCGGCGTCCACCGCGCCGAAGAACTGCAGCGTGACGTGCATGCGCTCGGGCACCGGGCGCAGACGCCGGGGCAGCCCGCCCCAGCCCCGGCGCGCGGCATCGATCGCGGCGCAGCCCGGCGCGTCCGGAAAGAGCGCGGTGAACAGGCGTCTGGGCGCAGTGGCTGTGTCTGGCATGGGCCCGATCTTGCTTGATTGCAACACCACCGCTCCATCACCTCGGCAATCCCCGCGCCGCCATGGGTTTTGCAGATCTTCCGTGAATCCTGTGCCACTGTGATCGTCTGACAATCACACCGCCCTGGTTTCCTTCCATGCAATAGCGTGACTATCATATGCAGCCCCGCAACCCCCATATGCAAGGAAGCCTTTCGCATGGTCCCAGCGCCTGATTCACCACCAGGGAAAACGCCGCACCGCGCGGGGCGCTATGTCCGGCAGCCCACGGGTTACCGCGCTTTCATGCCGGAGCCTTTGCCACCGTCACCCCCGGTGCAGTTCGATGCCGAACTGCAGCACCTGCTGTCGCAGGCCGATCGCGCGCTCGGGCGGCTGGATGGCTCGGTGCTGACGCTGCCCAACCCCGACCTGTTCGTCTTCATGTACGTGCGCAAGGAAGCGGTGCTGTCCAGCCAGATCGAGGGCACGCAAAGCTCGCTGCAAGACCTGCTGGCGGCCGAGGCCGAACTGTTCGACGAGACCCTGCCGCGCGACGTGGACGAGGTGGTGAACTACGTGCGGGCCATGAAGCACGGCCTGGCCCGCCTGCCGGAGCTGCCGGTCTCGGTGCGGCTGATCCGCGAAATCCATGCCGAACTGATGCAGGGCGTGCGCGGCGGACGCCTGCAGCCGGGCGAGCTGCGCACCAGCCAGAACTGGATCGGCCCGGCCGGCTGCACGCTGGCGACGGCCGGCTACGTGCCGCCACCACCGCACGAGGTGCCGCGGGCCCTGGGCGAGCTCGAGCACTACCTGCACCAGGGCGACGCGCTGCCGCCGCTGATACGCATCGCGCTGGCCCACGTGCAGTTCGAAACCATCCACCCCTTTCTCGACGGCAACGGACGGGTCGGGCGGCTGCTCATCACGTTTTTGCTGACCGAGCAGCACATCCTGCACAAGCCGGTGCTATACCTGTCGCACTACTTCAAGCGCCACCGCCAGCGCTATTACGAATTACTGCAAGCCGTGCGCGACCACGGCGACTGGGAGGGCTGGCTCAAGTTCTTTCTGCAAGGCGTGGTCGAGGTTGCCACCGAGGCGGCCGAGACGGCGCGGCGCATCCAGCTGCTGCGCGAGCGCTACCGGCAGGCCATCACCGAACACCTGGGGCGCGCCGCCGGCAACGGACACCGCGTGCTCGAAACCCTGTTCGACCGTCCCATCATCCGCGTGGCCGACGTCGTGCCCCTGACCGGCACCACCTACGCCGCCGCCAACACCCTGGTGCGGCGCCTCGCTGCCCTGGGCGTGCTGCGCGAGATGACCGGGCACGCACGCAATCGGCGCTTTCGCTTCGAACCCTACGTGGACCTGTTCGTCAACGCACCCGAGTCGGATGCGGAATCTTCTTGATGCCAAATCCATCCACAACGCCCGCCCCACAAGCGCTGACAGCTACCAATTAAGGAACACCTCTGCATGACCCCCACCGACTTCATCGCCAAATGGGGCCCCGGCGGCCCGGCCGCGCACCTGAACGAGGAGCAGGGCGCGCAAAGCCACTTCCTCGACTTGTGCGAGCTGCTGGACGTGCCCAAGCCCGGCAGCCCCGGCGTGGCGGGCGAGTACCTGTTCGAGCGCCGCTCGCTGGTGCTGGGCGAGGCGCGCGGCTACGCCGACGTGTTCTACCGCGACCACTTCGCCTGGGAGAACAAGGCCCCCGGCAAGAACCTCGACGCCGCGCTGCGCCAGCTCCTGCAATACGGCCTGGCGCTGTCCAACCCGCCGCTGCTCGTCGTCTGCGACCGGCTCACCCTGCGCATCCACAGCAACTGAACCGGGTGCGGCCTGCGTGCACCCATGGTTGGCCGGATGGCGTTCACCCCCGCGCCGCCAGCAGACGGGCGATGCACGAGAGCACCTCGCCCACGGGCTGTGCCACCTTGAGCGCCAGCATGGCGTCGGCGCGCGTGCAGCCCAGGTTCACGGCAGCCACCGGCTTGCCCAGCTCCGCCGCCGCGCGCGCGAAGCGGTAGCCGGAATAGACCATGAGCGAGGAGCCGGCGACGAGCAGCGCGTCGGCCTCGCGCAGCGCGGCCATGGCGGCGTCGACGCGCTCGCGCGGCACGTTTTCACCGAAGAACACCACGTCGGGCTTGAGCAGGCCGCCGCCGCAGGCCGGGCAGGCGGGCACCCGGAAGCCGGAGAAGTCCAGCCCGTCGAGGCAGGCATCGCCGTCGGGCGCGGTGCCGATGTCGGCGGGCAGGTGCGCGCGCAGCCAGCCGGCGTTGCCGCCCTGCAGCATCCGCTGCATCGCGGTGCGCGGCAGGCGCGCCTCGCAAGCGAGGCAGCGCACGGTGTCGAGCCGCCCGTGCAGGTCGATCACGCGCCGGCTGCCCGCCGCGCCGTGCAGGCCGTCGACGTTCTGCGTGACGAGCAGCGCCACGCGGCCCGCCACCTCCAGTTGCGCCAGCGCCCGGTGCGCCGGGCCGGGCCGGCTCGCCGCCATGCGCGGCCAGCCGACCATGCTGCGCGCCCAGTAGCGCTGGCGCGCGGCCTCCGCCGCGGTGAACGCCTGCCAGCTCATGGGCGCGGGGCGCTTCCATTGCCCGTCGGCGTCGCGGTAGTCGGGAATGCCGCTCTCGGTGCTGCAGCCCGCGCCGGTCAGCACCACGAGGCGCGGGTGGCGCTGGATGAATTCAACCAGTTCGGGCACATCGGCAGGCATGGCGCGCTCATGATGCAGCAAATGCGGCCCTCGCCCCCCGCCCTCTCCAACGCCTTCAGCGCGCCAGCGCGCACACCTGCTGCGCCAGGCGCGAGAGCGCCTGCCAGGGCTCGCTCGGCCAATTGGGCGCCTTCAGGCCCTTGACGATGCCATCCACGCGGTGCGCGGACATCAGGAGCTGCGCCAGGCGCCGCGCGCTCAGTTGCGGCAGCAGGCGTTCGTACAGGCGCTCTTTCCTGCCCCAGACGCGCGCCTCGCGCAGCGCCATGGGCAAGGGCTTGCCGGCGTCCATGGCGGCGCGCGCGCGGGCGAGCTGGCGGATGTCCTCGGCCAGCGCCCAGTGCACCAGCACCTCGGCCTCGCCCTCGGCGCGCAGGCCGTCGAGCATGCGCTGCACGCGCGCCGACTGTCCGGCGAGCACGGCCTCGGAGAGCTGGAAGACGTCGTAGCGCGCGACGTTGAGCACGCTGGATTCGACCTGTCCGGCCGAGAGCTCGCCCGGCGGGTACAGCAGCACGAGCTTCTGGATTTCCTGGTGCGCGGCGAGCAGGTTGCCCTCGACCCGGTCGGCAAAGAACTGCAGCGTGTGCTGGCCCTCGGCGCCCGGCGCCACGCGCTGGCCCTGCGCGGCCAGGCGCTCGGCGATCCAGCCGGGCAGGCGCTCGCGCGCGACGGGTTCGATGGCGATGCCCACGCCCGCTGCTTCCAGCGCCGTGAACCAGGCGCCGGTGCGCGTGGCTTTATCGAGGCGCGGCAAGCTGACGAGCGTGAGCACGCCGTCGTTGCCCCTGGCGGCGGCGGCGATCTGCTGCAGCGCGGCGCTGCCGTCCTTGCCGGGCTTGCCGCCGGGGATGCGCAGCTCGATGATCTGCTTGTCGGCGAACAGGCTCAGCGACCCGCCGGCGGCGAGCACCGCGCTCCAGTCGAAGTGCGCGCCGCTCACGGTGAAGCTGCTGCGCTCGGTGTAGCCCTGCGCGCGGGCGGCGGCGCGGACGGCGTCCTGCGCCTCCTGCTGCAGCAGCGGCTCGTCGCCGTGCAGCACGTACAGCGGCTGCAGACCTTGCCTCAGGTGGGCGTCAAGCTGTTGGAGGGCCAGTTGCATGGGGCGTTCAGGGCAGCGCAGGCGCCTTGACGGCCGCCAGGCGGCGCACGATCTGCTGCACCAGGTCGGTCTGCATGTCGCGGTAGAGCAGCGCCTCTTCAGACTCCTTGGCGAGCGAAACCGATTCGTTGTAGCTCACGTCGGCGCTGCGCTCCAGGCCGGTGTCGGCGATCCACTCCTGCCCCTGCGGGCCGCGCAGGCGAAAGCGCACCTTCAGCCGCAGCTGCAGCTCGCGCACCTGGCCGGCGCTGGTCATGCCGACGACGACCCGGTCGCGCTGCTCGCCGTACAGCTCGAGCCGGGCCTCGGCCTGGGCCATCCGCGCGGCGTCGGTGATCAGGGTCAGGTTGCCACCCGAGCCCTGCAGCGTGCGGATCAGCGCCTGGTTGAGCGAGGTGCCGCTTGCGGGCACGTAGAGCGACCGGAACGCGAAGTCCGGCGCGCCGCGCAGGTGAAAGCCGCAGCCCGCCAGCGGCGCGGCGGCAAGCACGGCGAACAGGGTGCGGCGCTGCATCGCGGTCAGACGACGATGTTGACCAGCCGGCCGGGCACGACGACGACCTTCCTGGCCGGCGCGCCCTGCATGAACTTCTGCGCGTCGGCGCTGGCCAGCGCCGCCTGCTCGATCGCCGCCTTGTCGGCCCCCGAGGGCACGTGGATGGCGCCGCGCAGCTTGCCGTTGACCTGCAGCATGAGCTCGATCTCGTCTTGGCGCAGCGCGTCGGGATCGACCTGCGGCCAGGGCGCGTCCAGCAGGTCGCCGAGCACGCCGGCGTAGCCCAGCCCGCTCCAGAGCGCGTGCGTGATGTGCGGCGTGGCCGGGTAGAGCGCGCGCAGCAGGATGCCGTAGCCCTCGATCAGCGCCACCTGCGCGCCCGCATCCTGCAGCGCCTTGAAGCCCTCCAGCGCGTTGAGCATCTTCATCGCGCCCGAGACCACGGTGTTGTACTGCATGCGCTGGTAGTCGTACTCCACCTGCTTGAGCACGCCGTGGATCTCCAGCCGCAGGGCCTTGGCCGCCTTGCCAAAATGCACGTCTTTCAGGCCGCTAGCGCCCGCCACGCTTGCGATAGCAGCTTCCTTATCCATAGCAGACAGCTTCACGCCCAGGCCCCAGACCCGGCGCAGGAAGCGGCTGCTGCCCTCCACCGCCGAGTCGTTCCACTCCAGCGTCAGCTCGGGCGGCGAGGTGAACATGGTGTACAGGCGCGCGGTGTCGGCGCCGTATTTCTCGATCAGCTCCTGCGGGTCGACGCCGTTGTTCTTGGACTTGGACATGGTGCCCACGCCCTCGTAGTCGATCGCCGTGCCGGCGGGAAGCAGGCCGTCGCCGCTCTCGGCCGGGTTCCTGAGCTTCGCGCCGACGATCTTGCCGCCCGCGTCGAGCACGTGCTCCACGTCCTTGGGCCAGAAATAGTCCTTGCCGCCCTTGGCGGTGCGGCGGCTGTAGATGTGGTTGAGCACCATGCCCTGCGTGAGCAGGCGCGTGAAGGGCTCGTCGACCTTCACCAGGCCCAGGTCGCGCATCACCTTGGTCCAGAAGCGCGCGTACAGCAGGTGCAGGATGGCGTGCTCGATGCCGCCGATGTACTGGTCCATCGGCATCCAGTACCCGGTGCCGCCGGCCACCATGGCGTCGTGGTTGCGCGCGTCGCAGTAGCGCATGAAGTACCACGAGCTGTCCACGAAGGTGTCCATGGTGTCGGTCTCGCGCCGCGCCTCCTTGCCGCAGCAGGGGCAGGCCACCTTGAGGAAGGCTTCGCACTTGTTGAGCGGGTTGCCGCTGCCGTCGGGCACCAGGCCTTCGGGGAGCACCACGGGCAGGTCCTTCTCGGGCACCGGCACCACGCCGCAGCTGGCGCAGTGGATGATGGGGATCGGCGTGCCCCAGTAGCGCTGGCGCGAGATGCCCCAGTCGCGCAGGCGCCAGGTGGTCTTCTTCTCGCCCAGGCCCTTGGCGGCCAGCAGGGCGGCCACCCGGTCCACCGCCTGCGCGTACGGCAGGCCGTCGAGCGCGCCGGAGTTCACGCACACGCACTTGAGCTTGTCGCCATACCACTCCTGCCAGGCGTCGAGCGAGAAGGTTTCGCCCTCGACGGCCACCACCTGCCGGATGGGCAGGCCGTACTTCTGGGCGAAGGCGAAGTCGCGCTCGTCGTGCGCCGGCACGCCCATGACGGCGCCGTCGCCATAGCTCATCAGGACGTAGTTGCCCACCCACACCGCCACCGGCTCGCCGGTGAGCGGGTGCGTCACCGTGAGGCCCGTGGGCATGCCCTCTTTTTCCTTGAGCGCCAGCTCGGCCTCGGTGGTGCCGCCTTCCTTGCAGTGCTGGATGAATTCGGCCAGCCTGGGGTTGCTGGCGGCGGCGTGCGCGGCCAGCGGGTGCTCGGGCGCGACGGCGCAGAAGGTCACGCCCATGATGGTGTCGGCGCGGGTGGTGAAGACGTACATCTTCCCGCCCTGGATCAGTTCGCCATCGGCGCCCCTGATCTCGTGCGGGAACGCGAAGCGCACGCCACTCGATTTGCCGATCCAGTTCTCCTGCATCAGCCGCACCTTGTCGGGCCAGCCGGTCAGGCTGGCCTTCTCGCCGCCGAGCTGCACGTGGTCGAGCAGCTCCTGCGCGTAGTCGGTGATCTTGAGGTAGTAGCCCGGGATCTCGCGCTTCTCGACCGGCGCGCCGGTGCGCCAGCCGCGCCCGTCGATCACCTGCTCGTTGGCCAGCACCGTCTGGTCCACCGGGTCCCAGTTGACCACCTGGGTCTTGCGGTAGGCGATGCCTTTTTCCAGCATCCTCAGGAACAGCCACTGGTTCCACTTGTAGTACGCCGGGTCGCAGGTGGCGACCTCGCGGCTCCAGTCGATGGCCAGGCCCATGGCCTGCATCTGGCCTTTCATATAGGCGATGTTGTCCCAGGTCCACTGCGCGGGCGGCACCTTGTTCTTGAGCGCGGCGTTCTCCGCCGGCAGGCCGAAAGCGTCCCAGCCCATGGGCATGAGCACGTTGAACCCCTGCATGCGCAGCTGGCGCGCGAGCATGTCGTTGATGGTGTAGTTGCGCACGTGGCCCATGTGCAGCTTGCCGCTGGGGTAGGGCAGCATGGAGCAGGCGTAGAACTTCTTCCTGCCCGCGTCTTCGGTGACGCGGTAGGCGTCGGTCGCGGTCCAGTGGGCGTGCGCGGCGCGCTCCACGGCGGTGGGGTCGTATTTGTCTTGCATGGATGCTGGAAAAACGAAACGCCGCGGCATCGCGACGCTATGGCCGGGTAATTCTAGGTCTAGGGCGGCGGCGCCCAATCGGCGCCGCCGCCCCTGGGCACGGTGGCGAAGGCGATGCGCTGCAGCCCGGCCGTCTGCGCGGCGTCGATCAGCTCGACCACGCGGCCGTAGGGCACGCGCGCGTCGGCGCGCAGCTGGATTTCAGCCTCGGGCGTCTCGATGGCGATCCGGCGCAGCCGCTGGGCCAGCGCCGGCGCGGGCAGCGCCACGTCGTCCAGGTAGACGGCGCCGTCCGCGTCCAGGGCCAGCCGCACGGCGCGCGCCGCCGCGGCCGGCTGGCCCTGGCCGGCCTGCGGCAGCTCGAGCCGGATGCTGCCCGCGAGCAGCGGCGCGGCCAGGATGAAGACGACGACGAGCACCAGCATCACGTCCACCAGCGGCGTGACGTTGATCTCGCCCATCGGCCGGGCCGGCGCGGCGTGCGGCATGCGACCGAAGGCCATGGCGCCTCACGCCGCCGCCGGTGCGTCGAGCACCAGCGCGCGCAGGTCGTGCGCCAGGCCTTCCAGGTCGGCCTCGACGTCGGCGATCGAGCGCCCGAAGCCGTTGTAGGCCAGCACCGCCGGGATCGCCGCCGCCAGGCCCGCGGCGGTCATGACGAGCGCCTCGCCCACCGGGCCGGCCAGGCGTTCGATGCTGATCTGGCCGCTGCCCGCGAGCGCGGTGAGCGCGTGCTGTATGCCCCAGACGGTGCCGAGCAGCCCGACGAAGGGCGCCGTGGCGCCGACGGTGGCGAGCAGCACCTGCCCGTAGTGCAGCCGCGCGAGCGCCGCGTGCAGCGCCTGGCGTATCCCGCGCGTGGCGCGCTGCTGCGCCCCGCCCTGCCGCGCCAGGCCCTGCGCGCCGCTGCCCGCACGCAGGGCGGCCTGCACCAGCGGCAAGACCAGGCGCTGGCGGTCCAGCGGCTGCAGCTGCGCCGCGGCCAGGTCCAGCGCCGGGGCCGCCCAAAGCACCTCGGTGCAGCGCGCCACGTCGGCGCGCGCGCGCGCCATCAGGCGCAGCTTCCAGAGGATGAGCACCCAGCTGGCGACCGACATGGCCAGCAGCACCAGCGCGCACGCCTGGATCACGGCGTCCGCCTCGCGCAGCCACTGCAGGGCGTTCATGCGCGGCCCGCCTGCCTGCTCAGCGCAGGCCGAGCACGTCGGCCATGCCGAACAGGCCCTGGCGCTGGCCCGCGAGGAAGCGCACCGCGCGCAGGCTGCCCTGGGCGTAGCCGGCGCGGCTGTTGGAGCGGTGGGTAATTTCCACGCGCTCGCCGGTGCCGGCGAACAGCACGGTGTGGTCGCCCACGATGTCGCCCCCGCGCACCGTGGCGAAGCCGATCGCGTCCGGCCTGCGCTCGCCGGTGTGGCCGTGGCGTTCGTAGACCGCGCGATCGGCCAGGCGCGTGCCCTGCGCGGCGGCGATCACCTCGCCCATCTGGATCGCCGTGCCCGAGGGGGCATCGACCTTGTGCTTGTGGTGCGCCTCGATGATCTCGATGTCGTAGCCGTCGGCCAGCGCCCTGGCCGCCATCTCCAGCAGCTTGAGCGTGACGTTCACGCCCACGCTCATGTTGGGCGCGAGCACGATGGCCACCTTGCGCGCGGCGGCGGCGAGCTCGGCCTTCTGCGCCTCGCTGAAGCCGGTCGTGCCGATCACCATCTGCACGCCCAGCTCGGCGCACAGCGCGGCATGCGCCAGCGTGCCCTCGGGGCGGGTGAAGTCGATCAGCACGTCGGCGCCGGCCAGGCCGGCGCGCAGGTCGGCGGTGACGGCCACGCCGCTGGCGCGGCCGAGGAAGGCCGCGGCGTCCTGCCCGATCGACGGGCTCGCCGCCACATCGAGCGCGCCCGCCAGCACGCAATCGTCGCTGGCGCAGACGGCCTCGATCAGCATGTGGCCCATGCGGCCGCCGGCACCGGCGACGGCCACGCGGCGAGGAGTTGCAGAAGTCATGCGTTCACCATCCTGGAAGACGAGGGGAAGGCGCGCCCGCGGCGTGCGCCCGCCCGGGCTCAGCGGCTCGCGGATTCGAGCGGCGGGTACTGCGTGCCGGGCGCGGGCGCGGCGGGCGGCGCGGCGGCTGCGGCGTCGGCACCCGCCTTGGGAAAGCGCGCCAGCTGCTCCTCGCTCGCCTGCAGCTGCGGCACCTTGGGGTTGGACACCTTGGACGTGAGCGAGGCGACGAATTCTTCCTCGGTGGGCATTTCGTCGCCTTCGACGCGCTCGAAGCGGTCGCCCGCGAAAAACACCGTCAGCCGCCGCATCTGCGGCTCGACCCCGGGGCGCCGGAGCGCGAAGACGTAGTCCCAGCGGTTGGCGTGGAACAGGTCGGTGACCAGGGGCGTGCCCAGGATCTCGCGCACCTGCTGGCGGCTCATGCCGGGCTGCAGCGCCTGCACCTGCTCGCGCGCGACGAAGTTGCCCTGCACCACGTCGGGGCGGTAGGGCGTGACCATGCTGGCGATGCGCTCGCCGCTGCCGGCGCAGCCCGCCACGGCGGCCGCGAGCAGGGCGATGGCGCCGCACCGGGCGCCCCAGAGGGCAATGGCTGACATGGTTTTTTGCATACGGTCTATGATCGGTTTCATTGTAGCGGCAGGCCCCGCGCCGACCCTCGCCCCATGCCCGAGATGACCACCAATATCGACGAACTCAAGAGCACCGGCCTGAAAGCCACGCTGCCGCGCCTGAAGATCCTGGAGATCTTCCAGAAGGGCACGCAGCGCCACATGACGGCCGAGGACGTGTTCCGCGTGCTGCTCGTGGAGCACTCGGACATCGGCCTGGCCACGGTGTACCGCGTGCTCACGCAGTTCGAGCAGGCCGGCATCCTGATCCGCAGCAACTTCGAGGGCGGCAAGGCGGTGTACGAACTCGACGAGGGCCACCACCACGACCACTTCGTCTGCACCGGCTGCGGCAAGGTGGAGGAGTTCTTCGACCCCGAGATCGAGAAACGCCAGCAGCTCGTGGCCAAGACCAAGGGCTGGGTGGTGCATGACCACGCGATGGCGCTCTACGGCCTGTGCGCCGAGTGCGCCGCCAAGCACTGAGACTGAGGCGCGGCTACAGCTCTTCGCCGCGCTCCATGGCGTTGCGGTGGCGCGCGACGAATTCGCGGTAGGTGTCGATGCCGCGCAGCTGCAGGATGGTGTTGCGCACCGCCGCCTCGACCAGCACGGCGATGTTGCGCCCGGCCACCACCTCGACGATGACCTTGCGCACCGGCACGCCGAGCACGTCCTGCGTCAGGGGCTCGCCCGGCAGGCGCTCGTAGTCGCGCTCGAGCGTCTCCTTGCGCACCAGGTGCACGATCAGGCGCAGCCGCATGCGCCGGCGCACCGCGTTCTCGCCGAAGATGGCGCGGATGTCCAGCAGGCCGATGCCGCGCACCTCCATCAGGTTTTGCAGCAGCTCCGGGCACTTGCCCTCGATCGTGCTCTGGTTGATGCGGTACAGGTCGACCACGTCGTCGGCCACCAGGCCGTTGCCGCGCGTGATCAGTTCCAGCCCGAGCTCGCTCTTGCCCAGGCCCGATTCGCCGGTGATCAGGACGCCCATGCCCAGGATGTCCATGAACACGCCGTGCATCGTGGCGCGTTCGGCGAAGTGCTTGGACAGATAGGCGCGCAGCACGTCGATCACGTAGGCCGCGGACTCCTGCGTCGAAAACAGCGGAATCTGCGCGCGCTCGCACATCTGCAGCATCGCCTGGGGCGCGGCCTGCGCGTCGGCCAGGATCAGCATCGGCGGCTCGAGCGCGACGATGCGCGACAGGCGCCGCTGCAGGTCCTCGGCGCTGCCGCGCAGCAGGTAGTCGATCTCGCGCTTGCCGATGATCTGCGCGCGGTAGGGGTGGATGTAGTTGAGGTAGCCGATCAGGTCGGCGGCCGAGCGCGCGGTGCGCACCGCGACGTCTTCGAACCGCCGCTGCGGCGCGCCCTGCCCCGCGACCCACTGCCAGCGCAGCAGCGTGCGGAATTCCTCGAACAGGGTGTCGGCGCTGACGACGTTGGCTTTCATGGTGGGCAGCGCCAGGCGTGAACGGCCGGCGTCAGGCGCCCTGCGCGCTTTGCCAGCCGGCAATCAGCTCGTGCAGCGCGGTCGCGTCGGTGCTGGTCTTGATGCGCTCGCGCAGCGAGGCGTCGGCCAGCAGCTCGGCGATTTCCGAGAGGATCTCCAGGTGCTTCTGCGTCGCCGCCTCGGGCACCAGCAGAAAGATCAGCAGGATGACCGGCTGCTCGTCGGGCGCGTCGAAGCCGATCGGCTGCGCCAGCTGGAACACCGCCGCCATCGGCGACTTGAGCCCCTTGATGCGCCCGTGCGGGATCGCCACGCCGTGGCCCAGCCCGGTCGAGCCCAGGCGCTCGCGCGCGAACAGGCTGTCGGTGATCAGGGCGCGCGACAGTCCGTGCTGGGTCTCGAAAAGCAGGCCGGCCTCTTCGAACGCGCGTTTCTTGCTGGTGGCGTCGACGCCAACGAGCACTTGCGCGGCAGGCAGTATGGAAGCGAGTCGGTTCATGGTGGATGGGGTGCAATTATGCACAACTGGTGTAAACCCTAGTAACTTCCCTCGCGGCCACCAACGGCCGTCAAGGACGCCGCGCAGGGCCGCGGCGAGCCCGGCGCACGAAAAACCGCCCCGAAGGGCGGTCGTCGCGCGAGGGATCGCGGCGTCAGGTCCCGGCCATCTGCAGGGTGCTGCGGCGCAGCTCGGCCTGGTGGTCCTGCACGCGGGTCTTGTAGCGCACCACCTGGCGGTCGAGCTTGTCCATCAGCGCATCGATCGCGGCATAGAGGTCGAAGTGGCTGGCCTCGGCAAACAGCTCGGAGCCCTTGACGCACACCTTGCACTCGGCGCGCTGGCGCTTTTCCTTCTCCTTCTGCTTCTCGACGGTGAGCAGGACCTTGATGTCGACCACCTGGTCGAAGTGCCGCGTGAGGCGGTCGAGCTTGGAAGTCACGTAGCCGCGCAAGGCGGGCGTCACTTCGAGATGGTGGCCACTGATCGTCAAATTCATGGGAATCTCCTGCGACTCAGGGTTGAAGAACGCCACCGCGGCACGCGCCCCGGTGGCCGGCGAACCTGTCTCGTATCCTGCAGCCACTATGCACCGACCGGCCGTCGAAGGCAAATCCAAAACGCTGCACAATCGGCCGATCCGACCCGGCGCACACCGCCCGCGCCCCTGCCCCATGACCGCACCCACACCCCCCGCCCTGCATACCTCGACCATCACCTCGCTGCCGCTGCTGGCGCGCGGCAAGGTGCGCGACAACTACGCCGTGGGCGAGGACCGCATCCTCATGGTGGCGAGCGACCGGCTCTCGGCCTTCGACGTGATCATGGGCGAGCCGATCCCGGGCAAGGGCGCGCTGCTCACGCAGATGGCGCTGTTCTGGTTCGACAAGCTCGGGCACATCGTGCCCAACCACCTGACGGGGCAGGCGCCCGAAAGCGTCGTCACGCCCGCCGAGGTGGCGCAGGTGCGGGGCCGCGCCATGCTGGTCAAGCGCCTGCGGCCGATCGCGATCGAGGCCGTGGTGCGCGGCTACCTGGCGGGCAGCGGCTGGAAGGAATACCAGGCCTCGCGCTCGGTCTGCGGCGTGGCGCTGCCGCCGGGCCTGTCCAATGCCGCACGCCTGCCGCAGCCCATCTACACGCCTGCGGCCAAGGCGTCGTCGGGGCACGACGAGAACATCACCTACGAGGCGACGGTGGCCATGGTGGGCCCCAGGCTGGCCGCGCAGATCCGCGACACCAGCATTGCGCTGTACCAGGCCGCCGCCGCGCTGGCCCTGGCCAGGGGCATGATCATCGCCGACACCAAGTTCGAGTTCGGACTGAATGCCGACGGCACGCTGGTGCTGATGGACGAGGTGCTCACGCCCGACAGCTCGCGCTACTGGCCCGTCGAGGGCTACGAGCAGGCGCTGGCCCGGGGCGAAAACCCGCCGAGCTTCGACAAGCAGTTCGTGCGCGACTGGCTGGAGCAGGCGCGCGTGGACGGCAAGCCCTGGGACAAGACCGCGCCCGCGCCCCGGCTGCCGCAGGCGGTGATAG
Organism: Pseudomonadota bacterium; assembly: GCA_963205335.1. Taxonomy (GTDB): domain Bacteria; phylum Pseudomonadota; class Gammaproteobacteria; order Burkholderiales; family Burkholderiaceae_C; genus Comamonas_C. Next base: position 6,013 of record CAUJIM010000049.1, on the reverse strand, counting down.
AGCAGACCACCGCCAAGTACCGCGAGGCCTTCGAGCGGCTGACGGGCGCGGGCGCCTGAGTTTCAGCTGAGTACCACGCTCGACAGGCGCCTGCGGTAGCTCGCCACCACCGGGTCCTCGGGCGGGATCTGGCCGTCGGCCACCTTGGCCTTGGGCGGCTCGATCAGGTCGAGCACCGCGACGTAGGCCTTGCGCGCGGCGTCTTCGTTCCACGCCTTGTCGCGCATCAGGATTTCGAGCAGCTCGTCCATCGCGTCCGTCCAGCGCTGCTCGGCCACCAGGCAGCGGGCGCGTGAAAAGCGGGCGGCGAAGTCGCGCTTGTTGGCCGCGATCTGACCATCGAATCCGACGATGGCGCTTGCCCCGCCTGCGCTGCCAGCTACGAAATCGATGGCATTGATCCAGAACTGCAGCGCCGCCAGGCGCCGCGAGATCTCGACCTTGGCCGCGACCGGCGCGAACGCCGCCTTGGCGTCGTCCAAGCGGGCCGCCTGCAGCAGCAGCTTGACGTAGTCGAAGCGCGCGTCGTCGTTGTCGGGGTCGGCCGCCACCGCGCCTTGCAGCCGCTCGAGCGCGCCTTCGGCGTCGCCCTCGTCGAGCGCCTCCTGCGCCGCCTCCTGTTCCTCCTGCGCCTGCTGTTCCTCGGCGCTGGGCAGGTGCTTGTCGAGGAAGGCGCGCACCTGGCTCTCGGGCAGCGCGCCCATGAAGCCGTCGACCGGCTGGCCGTTCATCATCAGCACCACGGTGGGGATGCTGCGCACGCCGAACATCGCCGCGAGCTGCTGCTCCTGGTCGGAATCGATCTTGGCGAGCTTGAAGCGGCCGCCGTAATCGACCTCGAGCTTTTCGAGGATCGGGCCCAGCGTCTTGCACGGGCCGCACCACGGCGCCCAGAAATCGACGAGTACGGGAGTGGTCATCGACGCGGCGATGACCTCGGCTTCAAAATTCTGGGTAGTGACGTCCATGGCAATTCATCCTGAGAGGCGCTATGCGCCCGATTGTCTGGCAAACGCACAAGATGCAGGCACGGGTCACTAAAATCAAGGGTCTTGCACCGCACACTGGCGCCGCACCGGCGCCCCTGCCATGAATTCCATCGACATCGGCGTCGTCATGGGCTCTTCCAGCGACTGGGAGACCCTGCAGCACGCCGTCGCCATCCTCGAACAGTTCGCCGTCGCGCACGAGGCGCGCGTGGTCTCGGCGCACCGCATGCCGGACGACCTCTTCGCCTACGCCGACAGCGCGGCGGGCCGGGGCCTGAAGGCCATCATCGCGGGCGCGGGCGGCGCGGCCCACCTGCCCGGCATGCTCGCGGCCAAGACCTGCGTGCCGGTGCTCGGCGTGCCGGTGGCCAGCCGCCACCTGCAGGGCGTCGATTCGCTGTACTCCATCGTGCAGATGCCCAGGGGCGTGCCAGTGGCCACCTTCGCCATCGGCAGCGCGGGCGCGGCCAACGCGGCGCTGTTCGCCGTCGCGCTGCTGGCCAACGAGCGCCCGGCGCTGCGCCAGAAGCTGGAAGCCTTCCGCGCCGAGCAGACCGCGGCGGCGCGGGCGATGGCGCTGCCGCCCGCCACGCCATGACGCGCCCGGTGATCCTGCCCGGCGCGACGCTGGGCGTGCTCGGCGGCGGGCAGATCGGGCGCATGTTCGTGCACGCGGCCCAGGCCATGGGCTATTGCACCGCCGTGCTCGACCCGGACCCCGCCAGCCCCGCCGGTCGCGTGAGCCACCACCACATCCGCACCGGCTACGAAGACCCGCAGGGCCTGGCCGAGCTGGCGCGCCTGGCCGCCGCCGTGACGACCGAGTTCGAGAACGTGCCCGCCAGCGCGCTGGCGGCGCTGGCGCGCGCCACCGCCGTCTCCCCGGCGGCCGACGCCGTGGCCGTAGCGCAGCACCGCGCGCGCGAGAAGGCGCACTTCGTCGCCTGCGGCGTGCCGGTGGCGCCGCACGCGGTGATCGCGACGCCCGAACAGCTCGCGGCCGCGCCCGCCGCACTGCTGCCCGGCATCCTCAAGACCTCCACGCTGGGCTACGACGGCAAGGGCCAGGCGCAGGTGGGCACGCCGGCCGGGCTGGCGAGCGCCTGGGAGCGGCTCGGGCGCGTGCCCTGCGTGCTCGAGCAGCGCCTGCCGCTCGCCTTCGAATGCTCGGTGGTGCTCGCGCGCGGCCGCGACGGCGCCGTGGTGCACCTGCCGGTGCAGCGCAACCTGCACCGCGGCGGCATCCTCGCGGTGACCGAAGTTCATGAACAAAACATGCCTCCAGCGCTTGCCAGGCAAGCGGTAGCAGCTGCTGAATCCGTAGCGCAGGGGCTGGACTACACGGGCGTGCTGTGCGTCGAGTTCTTCGTGCTGCAGGACGGCTCGCTGGTGGTCAACGAGATCGCGCCGCGCCCGCACAACAGCGGGCACTGGAGCATCGACGGCGCCGATGTGTCGCAGTTCGAGCTGCAGGTGCGCGCCATGGCCGGGCTGCCGCTCACGCCGCCGCGCCAGCACAGCCCGGCCCTCCTGCTCAACCTGCTGGGCGAGCTGTGGTTCGCGCGCGGCGCCGAGCCTGCCGCCCCGCCGTGGGAGCAGGTGCTGGCGCTGCCGGGCTGCCACCTGCACCTGTACGGCAAGCGCGAGGCGCGGCCCGGCCGCAAGATGGGGCACCTGACCGTGACCGCCGCCACGCCCGAGGCCGCGCGCGCCACCGCGCTGCGGGCCGCGGCGCTGCTGGGCATCGCGCCGTTCTGACGCCATGGTCCTGGACGGCACGCTCGATGCCTCGGTGCAGGCGGCCGTGCAGGCGCTGGCGCGCGGCGAACCGATCGGCCTGCCGACCGAGACGGTCTACGGCCTGGCCGCCAACGCCGACGACGACGCGGCCGTGGCGCACATCTTCGCCGCCAAGGGCCGGCCGACCGACCACCCGCTGATCGTGCACCTGGCGGACCGCGCCGGCGTGGCGCACTACGCCCGCAGCGTGCCCGACTTCGCCCGGCGCCTGATGGACGCCTTCTGGCCCGGCCCGCTCACGCTCATCCTGCCGCGGCGCCCCGAGGCCGCGCGCGCCGCCACCGGCGGGCAGGACAGCGTGGGCCTGCGCTGCCCGTCGCACCCGGTGGCGCAGCGGGTGCTGGCGGCCTGCGCGGCGCACCAGCCGCCGATCCACGGCCTGGCCGCGCCCAGCGCCAACCGCTTCGGCCGCGTGAGCCCCACCACCGCGCGGCACGTGCAGGAGGAGCTGGGCGACGCGCTGCTGGTGCTCGACGGCGGCGCCTGCGACGTGGGCATCGAGTCGACCATCGTCGACTGCACGCGCGGGGCGCCCGTGCTGCTGCGCCCGGGCGTGCTCGCGCGCGCCCGGCTGGAACACGCCTGCGGCCGGCGTGTGCTCTCCAAAGAGGAGCTTTCAGCGCAAGAACCACGGGCGTCCGGCACGCTTTCGACCCACTATGCACCGAATGCACCGGTACGCCTGATGGACGCCAGGCAACTGCAGGCGGGGCTCGACGTGCTGGGGGCGGACGCGGCGCACGTCGCCATCTGGGCGCGCGCACCGCTGCGCTTGGGCAGCGAGCGCATCCTGCTGCGGCGCATGCCGGACGACGCGGCGGCGGCGGCGCACGAGCTCTTCGCCCAGCTGCGCGCCTTCGACGACGCGGGCGCGCGCCTGATCTGGGTGGAAACCCCGCCGGCGCAGCCCGAATGGGACGGCGTGCGCGACCGCCTGCAGCGGGCCGCAGCGACACGCTGAGCGCGAGGCCGCGAGGCACCCGGTTTACACTCGCTCCCCAATCAATCGGAGAAATTTTCCATGGCAGCTCAATGGATGCGCCGCGGCCTGCTGGCCGCGGTCTGCGCATCGACCGCATGGCTCGCTGCCTGCGGCTCCAGCGTCGAATCCCCGTTCACACCCCTGCGCGCGATCGCCTTCGGCGACGGCTTCACCGACATCGGGCAGGTGGGCGGCATGGCCTACACGGTCAACGACGGCAACACCAACAACTGGACGCTCGACCTGGTGCAGCGCTACGGCCTCACGCTCAAGCCCGCGTCGGCAGGGGGCCTGAGCTACGCCCAGGGCAACGCCCGCATCACCGCCACGCCCGACGCCGCGGGCGGCGCCGCGCCCTCGGTGCAGCAGCAGGTGGACCAGTTCCTCGCGACGCAGACCCCGGCGGAGAGCGACATGGTGCTGATCGGCGCCGGCACCGCCGACCTGATCGCCGGCATGCAGCAGGTGCAGGCAGGCACGCTGGCGGCCGATGCGTTCAAGGCGCAGGCTCGCGCCGCGGGCGACGCGCTGGGCCTGCAGATCAAGCGCCTGTACGACGCGGGCAGCCACGTGGTGGTCACCGGCGTGTACGACCTGGGCCGCACGCCCTGGGCCACCGCGCTCGGCCAGCAGACGCTGCTGTCGGCCGCCAGCCTGGAGTTCAACACCGGCCTGCTGCTGCGCATCGAACCCCTGGGCAAGCTCGTGCGCTACATCGAGATCACCGGCTGGGTGAACCCGCCGGACGATACCGTGCACCGCCCGTACAACTACATCGCCTTCGCCAACAACACCACGCCGGTCTGCACCTCGGTCGACCCGGGGCCGGGCATCGGCATCGGCACGAACCAGGTGAACTCGGCGCTGTGCACCAGCGCCACGCTGGTGAGCGGCGCCGACCCGAGCACCTACATGTTCGCCGACCCGGTCTACATCACGCCCGCGGCCCAGCGCCAGATCTCCCGCCACGCCCACGACGACGTGCTGAACGAGACCTGGTAAGAACCTGTTCAGACGCCAGCGCGCGCGATCTGCATCGCCTCGCGCAGCGTGGCGATGTCGCCGATGTGGTTGGCCAGCAGCAGGATCAGGCGGGCATTGGCCCTGGCGCTCTGCTCGTCCGAGAGGTCGCGGTGCATCTCGATCAGCGCCTCGTAGAAATCGTCGCCCGGCGTGTAGTCCTGGAAGTAGCGGCGGCCGGTTTCGTTGAAGTTGGGCTGGGTGTTCAGGGGCATGGCGTATCTCCGCTTCTCAAGCGTTGCAGGTGGCGCGGGCCACGGCGGCCCTGACGCTGGCGGCGTCGAGCCAGCGCCAGCGGCCGGCCACGTGCTGGTCGGGGCGCGCCAGGTAGACGGTGCCGCTCTTCATGTCGTAGCGCTCGGCCACGCGGCCCCTGGCGTCGATCAGCGTGGCGATGCCGCCGGGGGCGCTGCCCTTTTTCGCGATGACCAGCGGCTCGACCGGGATCGGCCCGGCGTTCAGGCCCGCGAGCGCCTGCGCCGTGGCGCCGTCGAGCGTGCCCGCGTCGTCGACGTAGATCAGTGCCTGGAAGCGGTTGCCCAGGTGCTGCAGCAGCCATTCGCCGCCCGAACCATCGCCGCCAGCAGCCTGCACCGGCGCATCGGCCATCGGCGCACCGGGGATCATGTCGCCCGCGAAGGCCTCGGTGTCGGGCGTGTTCAGGCGCGATTCGGTCAGCCAGCTGGGCACCGACAGGCGCCCGGAGTTGACGAGGGTCCGGGCGAACGGGTAGTGCTCGGCCAGTTCGAGCACTGCGTTGCGGAAGGTCTTGCTGACCGCGCTCTTGGGCGTAATGAAGTCGGTCGAGCGGGTCGAGTTCTGGATGTTCTCGTCGGCCGCGAAGCCGCGCTCCTCGCTGTAGGTGTCGAGCAGCGTGGCCGGAGCCTTGCCGTCCATCACCAGCTTGAGCTTCCAGATCAGGTTGTCGGTGTCCTGGATGCCGCTGTTGGCGCCGCGCGCGCCGAAGGGCGAGACCTGGTGCGCCGCGTCGCCGACGAACAGCACGCGCCCGTGGTTGAAGCGGTTCATGCGCCGGCACTGGAAGGTGTAGACGCTGACCCATTCCAGCTCGAACTCGCGCTCGTCGCCCAGCATGGCCTTGATGCGCGGGATCACGTTCTCGGGCTTTTTCTCCTCCACCGGGTCGGCCTGCCAGCCGAGCTGGAAGTCGATGCGCCAGACGTTGTCGGCCTGGCGGTGCAGCAGCACGCTCTGGTTGGGG
>CAUJIM010000048.1 GCA_963205335.1 Pseudomonadota bacterium | reverse complement strand
CGAGGGTCAGCCCTTCGTCACCGCCGACTACACGATCTTCGTCGCCGAGGTCGCGAGCACGACCAACGAGCGCTTCCTGCTCGAGCACCTGCTGGGCAAGACCAGCGACCCCAAGGAGCGCTTCCTGCTGCTGCAGCACGCCGCCGACCAGATCATGCAGACCTTCTACACGCAGGTGATGTTCGCCGACTTCGAGCTGCAGGCGCACCGCCTCGTCGAGCAGGGCCAGCCGGTCATCGCCGAGGTGCTGAACGGCATCTACCTGCAGCTGCTGAAGGACTACTACGGCGATGCGCTGACGATCGACGACTTCTACAAGCACACCTGGGCGCGCATCAGCCACTTCTTCAACTCGCCCTACTACGTCTACCAGTACGCGACCTGCTTCGCCTCCAGCGCCCAACTCTTCAAGGCCATGAGCAGCGGCCCCGAAGCCCAGCGCAAGGCCGCCACCGCCCGCTACCTCGAACTGCTGTCCAGCGGCGGCAACGACCACCCCATGACGCAATTGAAGAAGGCCGGCGTCGACCTCACCCAGCGCGCCCCGATCCAGGCGGTGATCGACCAGATGGACGAGCTGGTGACCCGCATGGAGCAGGAGGCGGCGAAGGTGCGTTGAGGGGGCGCGTCGCATTCGCCCGCCCCCCTGCCTTGCTGCCAGCCCCGATGCCCGCCCGATGTTCGCTCCGACCGAAGCGGCGCTCGTCGCACGGGCGAGGGCGTTCATCGGATCCTGCTCGCGGGCATGCGCCCTTTCTCCGAACATGCCTTCACGGCCACGAAGTGCATCACCCCCGGAGAACACAATGAACCCTGCCGACCTGTTGATCACGACGGCGATCTACGCCATCCAGGCCAAGGAACGCGCGCATGAACTCGCTGCTTGACCGGGCGGATCCGGCGCCGACGCCGACGGTCCAGCGGTTCCACCCGCAAGGCCGTGCCACGACGAACGATGCATCAGCCCCAGCGCGCGGTGGCCGGACCGGCAGGCACCACTGGACCTTGATCGGCATCCTGGCGCTGGCATGGCTGGGTTCGCTGGCCTTCGGGCGAACGCCGGCCTTCACCACGGCCCTGATCTCGACGGGCTTGGTGCTCGCCCTGTTCGCCCCCCTGCGATCGTCGCCGCGCTTCCTCCGCTGGCACGGGCGCCTGCGCGCGACGCAGCGCGCACGAAGCGGCGTCCTGCACTTTGCCCCGGCCACACCACGCCAGGCGCTGCGCGTCCTACCGTGGTGGCTTGCGGCGTTTGCCGCCTCCTGCCTTCTACTGGCCGCGCCGCGATTCGCACCGAACATCATCGACCACGAGTCGGCGCTGGGCGCGATCTGGGCAGGCGCCTGGCTTTCGATGGTCTTCGCGGCGGGCCTGGTGGCCATGCTGCTTGCCATCCCGGTCGTGCATCGACATGGCCGATCCCCACGCGCGGAGGTCATGGTGGGCTATGCGTTCATCAGCGCGCTCCTGATCGTCGACGTGGGGCATCTGCTTCTGAGCGCGCTGGCCTCGTTCGTTCCGGCTTTGGCGGCAATCAGCGGCGACACGTCGCCCCTGCAGTGGGTGCCCGAGATCCTGGGCCTCACCGCCTTCGTCACCCTGATCGCTGCGCACGGAATCTCATCGGGACAGAGATCCCATCGATCGATCCAGGCCCTGGAGGTCGGCCTCGCGGTCCATGCGAAGAATCTTGCGGAATCGCAGCTCGCGATGCTCCAGGCGCAGATCGAGCCGCACTTCCTCTACAACACCCTGGCCAGCGTGCAGCAACTCGTGCGCAAGGACGCCAAGGCGGCCGACTACCTGCTGACCCAGCTCATCCGCTATCTTCGCCACGCCATGCCGCGCCTGCGCGCGACGATGTCGACGCTGGCGCAGGAGTTCGAGCTTGCCGACGCCTACCTTCAGATCGCCCGTGTCCGCATGGGTGCCCGGCTGAGCGTGAGCGTCGAGCTGCAGCAATCGCTGCACGAGCTACCCTTCCCGCCCCTGGTGCTGCAGACCCTGGTGGAGAACGCCCTCAAGCACGGCGTCGAGCCCAAGGTGGGTGCGGTCGCGATCAGCGTGAGCGCGCAACGGTCGCAAGGCGGACTCGAAGTCATCGTCGAAGACAACGGCGTCGGCCTGCACGCAAGCCCGGCCACCGCCGGCAGCGGAACGGGCCTGGCAAACATCCGCGAACGACTGGCGACCATCTACGGCGACCAGGCGCAACTGCGCGTCGACAAGCTCGGCAGCGGCGGCGTGCGCGCTTGCGTCCTCCTGAGCGCCCCCAGGGCCGGGCCGAGCCCAGCCCGCCCCCCGCGGGGGTCAAGCAAAGTGGCAGGGCCACATTTGCCCGTGAGCGGCGAATCGCTGCCCCCCGAAGTGTGCACAGGCGCCAGTGCTTCGACCCTCGTCCCGCAGCCGCTCGCAGAGCCGCTGAAGGGCTGACCTTCGCCAACTCCGAACCCGAGAACATGCCAACTGCCATCCTCGCCGACGATGAACCGCTGATGCGCGATGCCTTGCGCGAACAGCTCGCGGCGCTGTGGCCCGAGTTGCAGATCGTCGGCGATGCCGAGGACGGCCCCGCGGCCTTGCGCACGATCGAGTCGCTGTCGCCCGACATCGCCTTCCTGGACGTCCGCATGCCGGGCATGAGCGGGCTGGATGTGGCGCGCGCGCTGACCGTGACGACCCGCGTCGTCTTCGTGACCGCCTACGACGCGCATGCGGTCGAGGCCTTCGAGACCCGCGCGATCGACTATGTGCTGAAGCCGCTCGAGCCGGCACGCCTTGCCCGCTCGGTGGCCCGTCTTCGCCAGGCGACCGCGATCGATCAGCAGCGAGGCGCCCGGGCCTTCGCTGGCGCAGGCTTGCCGCCTCAGATGTCATCGGGCTTGATCCGGCAGGCCGACGCCGCGGATCGATGCCGGATGCCGAATCCCACGCGAGGCATCGTCGGGCCCGAGGCGGGCCAGGCGATGCAGTGGCTGCAGGTTGCCGTCGGTCAGCAGGTCCGCATGCTTCACCTGGAGGACGTGATCTATTTCGAGTCCGATACCAAGTACACGCGTGTCGTCGGGCCCGACTGCGACGGTCTCGTGCGCGTACCGCTCAAGGACCTGATCGAGGCCTGCGAATCCACGCTGCCGGGGGCATTCCTGCAGACGCACCGGAGCGTGGTCGTCAACCGTCGCTTCATCCGCAGCGTGCACCGCCGCGGCGAGTCGCTCGAAATCGAGGTCAGGGGCCGCGACGAACGGCTCAAGGTGTCCACGTCCAACCACCACTTGTTCCGCGCCATGTAGCGGCGCCTCTGCGTCTTGAGCCGCTGCAGGTCCCGGGCTTCACCGCCCCTGCCGTGCAGATACGCAACCGCGGGCTTGGGCACGCCTTCCCGCAAGTGATGGTGCGCTCGATCGAGGCCATGCCCGCCGAAGCGGCGATCGGCCTCAGCGGGTGCGCTGCGCCTCCAGGCGCTCGACAGCCTTGCGTGCCGTGATGATGGCGATGCCTTGGTGGGCACCCAGGGGCAGCAGGTGTTTTCGATCGCCGGTGACGATCAGCTCGGCACGTGCAGCGACTGCGGCAGCGATGACGTGATCGTCGTCGGCGTCCCCGGCCACCAGGCGCGGTACGCTGGCGGGAACAACCAGG
>CAUJIM010000047.1 GCA_963205335.1 Pseudomonadota bacterium | reverse complement strand
GCGAGGCGCTGCGCGAAGTGCTTGACCGCATGAAAGCGCTGCCCGGATACAACCCCATGGGCGCCGTGTTCCGTGCACCAAAGACCAATAACCCGTATTCAGAGTCTGGTTTCAAGACCATGTGGGGTCGCCTGATGGATGCTGCGCTGCAGGCCAAAGTGATCGAGCAGCGGTTCACCTTCCACGACCTGCGCGCGCACTACACCACCTACTACAAACGCCGATACGACACCCTGCCGGAGTTGCACGCCGACCCAGCAACAACAGCTCGCGTGTACGAGCGCAGCCGGGTTTCCAAGCGAAATTCCCTATGAAAAAGCCCCCGTGATTTCCCACGGAGGCCTTTATATTTCCCACGGCTACAAACTATGTAGCAATAAACTTAGTATTGATGGGGTGGCTGATGGGGCTCGAACCCACGACAACAGGAATCACAATCCTGGACTCTACCAACTGAGCTACAGCCACCGCGACCTGAGATTATAGGGGCTTCCCGGCCCTCTTCGGGCGCGCTTTCAGTCCTGCGCCACGGCATCGGCCGACGGACGCGGGACCTTGATTTGCGCCTTGAAACGCTGCTTGAGCACGTCGTAGTACGCCAACGCCTCCGCCTGCGCCCAGGCCCCCAGGTATTGCTGCTGTTGCTGCGCCTTGAGCGCCGCCACGTCGCCGGCGTCACGTGCGACGATGCGCCCGATCTTCACCACCGCATAACCCCGGGCAGCCAAATCGACGCCCGCCCAGGTCGGCAGATGGTCCGCCGGTGCGCGCAATACGGCATCCACCAGCGCCTGGGGCTGCCCGTTCATCTGGTCGCGCGAAACGGTAATCGTAGCGCCCAGGCCGGAGGCGCTGTCCGGTGCCTTCTGCCAGGCGGCGAGCCTGGCCTCCCCTTGCGCACGCGCGAGCTCCGCCGACTTCCTGGCGACATAGGCATCGCGCACGCGGTCCCTGGCCTTGTCGAACGGCAAGGTTTCCGCCGCCTGGTAGGCCGTTACCCGGCCGGCCACCAGCATGTTGCTTCCGATTTCCACCGCCTCGGTGTTGCGCTTCTTCTGCAGCGAGTCCGGGGAGAACAAGGCTTCGAGGAAACGCGGATTGGCCAGGGCCCCCTTGGCATCCGGCTGGGGCGTGCGCATCACCCCTTGCGCGGTCTGGATCTTCAGCTTGAGTTTGTCGGCCACCGGCTGCAGGCTGTCGGGCTGCTCGTAGACGATGTTGGAGAAGGTCTCCGCCACCTCGGCAAACTTGCGCTGTGCCTGCTGCTGGCGTACCTCCGCCTCCAGCGTGGGGCGCACTTCGTCGAAACTCGGTGCCCGCGGCTTCTTGATATCGGTCAGCATGATGATGTGGTAGCCGAAATCGGTTTCCACCACGTCGCTGATCTCGCCCTTGCGCATGGAAAACACCGCCTCCTCGAACGGTTTGACCATCGCGTCGCGCGTGAAAAAGCCCAGGTCGCCGCCGTTGGGCGCGGATCCCGGATCCTGGGAGTATTTTTTCGCCACGGTGGCGAAGCTCGACGGGTTCTGGCGCACCTGGGCGAGCAGTTCATCCGCCTGCTTCTTCGCTTTCTCCCGTGCCGCGGCCGGTTCGCCTTTGGGCGCATTGATCAGGATGTGGCTCGCACGGCGCTCCTCCTTGCCCACGAGGCGATCCTGGTTTTCCTTGTAGTAGGTACGCAGATCGTCCTCGTTGACGGAAATGCCTGCCTTGAGCGCATCCACATCCAGCACGACGTACTCGATCGAGGCCTCCTCGGTCTGGCGAAAGACTCTGGTGTTGGCCTGGTAGAAAGCCTGCAGGTCGGCATCGGTGGCGACCACCTTGCCCGCATAATCGCCGGCATCGAACCGCGCCACCTGGATTTCACGGCGCTGCAGCAATGCATCCATGCCAAGATCGCTTTCCGCCGGACTCGCGAAGGCCGTGGAGACCACGCCCCCCAATACCTGGCCCACCGACAGATCGGCACGCATCTGCGCCTCGAAGCCCTCGGGGGTCAGGCCCTGGGCTCCGACGAGGCTGCGGTAGGCCTGCGCATCCAGGCTACCGTCGGGATTCCTGAGCGCCGCGATCGCGGGAATCGACTGCAGTTCGTGCGCCAGCCGCGCATCGCTGACCGCCAGGTGCATGTCCTGCGCCGCCGCGCGCAAGACGCGATCGCGCACCAGGCGCTCCAGCGCCGCATAGCGCGCCTGGGGCGAATCGAGCAATTTGCCATCGATGCCCGGCGTCTGTGCGCGGATGCGATCGCTCTCCAGCCGATGCGCGTTGTCCCATTCGTTTTGCGTGATGTCCTTGCCATCGACGCTCGCCACCACCGGGCTCTTCTCGGAGAAATAATTGCCGTCGATACCGAAGAGCACGAACGAGGGGATGATCAGCAAAAACAAGACCCCCATGACGACCTTGGAGTGCTTGCGGATGGCTTCGAACATGGACGGATTCTCTCAACGGCAACAAAAGAAAAGGCGAACTCGACGTTCGCCTTCATTGCGGGTGGTGGGTGCTGACGGTCTCGAACCGCCGACCTACGCCTTGTAAGGGCGCCGCTCTACCAACTGAGCTAAGCACCCACTATTGCTCACCTGTCAATTCAAGGCGTCCTTCAACGCCTTGCCCGGACGGAACTTTGGCACCTTGGCGGCCTTGATTTTAATCGTGGCGCCGGTACGAGGATTGCGACCCGTGCGCGCCGCACGCTTGCCCACCGCGAAAGTGCCGAACCCCACGAGCGACACCGTACCGCCCTTTTTCAAAGTTTTCTTGACCGCGTCGATCGTCGACTCCAGCGCGCGCGTGGCTGCGGCCTTGGAGATGTCTGCATGGTTCGCAATGTGCTCAATCAGTTCGGTTTTGTTCACAGGGTGCCTCTCATGGAAGGGTGGATGAAATGTCTGGTATCTGTCGCACTCTCACGCGCACGGCCCAAGGGCTGCCCACTGACGCCTGGCGGTGAAACAGGGACGGCTGCACTGGGCAGCCGCGTCATTAGAGCCGCAGCGTTTTCGGGTGTCAATCAGTCGCACTACCGAGCCGCGTCCGGGCCAAATTCTAGTCGCATTTGCCCGCCTCCGGCACGAATCCGGACCCGCGATCCGCACCACGCGAACCAACGGGCACCTCATGCGGATCGGGCCCTGATTTCGGGCAAGGCACGCCGCAGGTAATAGACCATCGACCAGACGGTGAGCACCGCGGCGAGCCAGATCAGCCAGGTGCCCCAGACGCCGGTGTCGACGACACCGAACAGGTGGCCGTCGTAGAGCAGGAAAGGAATCGCGAGCATCTGCACCGTCGTCTTGAGCTTGCCCAGCATGTGCACCGCCACGCTCTTGCTCGCGCCGATGTGCGCCATCCACTCGCGCAGCGCGCTGATGGCAATTTCACGCCCGATGATGATGAGCGCCACAAACACGTCCACCCGTCCGAGATGCACCAGCACCAGCAGCGACGCGCACACCAGGAACTTGTCGGCCACCGGATCGAGAAACGCGCCAAACGCCGAGGTCTGATTGAGCTTGCGCGCCAGAAAGCCGTCGAGCCAATCGGTCGCGGCGAACACCACGAACAACACCGTCGCGACCCAATTGCACGTCACGGGCTCCAGCGGCAGGTAGAACACCCCGACGATCAGCGGGATCGCGACGATGCGCGCCCAGGTCATGAGGGTGGGAATCGTCAAAAACATCGTCTTGGCAGGCCTTGAGCGCAATACACGGCACCGGGTCCGCGCCCCATCAGCCTCCGGCGGGCCGCTGCCCCGACTGGACCATCTTCATGGCCGAGGCGATCAGGGTCGAGACTTCCGTCATGTTGCTCGGCACCACCAGCGTGGTGGTGGCGTCCGACGCCACACGGCTGTAGGCATCGACGGCCTTTTCCGCCACCTTGAGCTGCACCGCCTGGTCGCCGGCAGGCAGGCGTATGGCCGCCGCCACGCGCTCGATCGCCTCGGCATTGGCCACGGCCACGGCCGTGATCGCCGCCGCCTCGCCTTGCGCGTTGTTGATGGCCGCCTGCTTCTCGCCCTCGGAGCGGGCGATCGCGGCCTGCTTCTGGCCGTCGGCGAGGTTGATCTCCTCCTGGCGTTTGCCCTCGGAGGTGGCGATCACCGCGCGCTTTTCGCGCTCGGCGGTGATTTGCGCCTGCATCGCGCGCAGGATCTCGGCCGGCGGCGTGAGGTCCTTGATTTCGTAGCGCAGCACCTTGACGCCCCAGTTGAGCGCCGCTTCGTCGATGGCCTCCACCACCTTCGCGTTGATCAGGTCGCGCTCTTCGAAGGTCTTGTCGAGTTCGAGCTTGCCGATCACGCTGCGCAGCGAGGTTTGCGCCAGCTGGGTGATGGCGACGACGTAGTTGCTCGAGCCGTAGCTCGCGCGCATCGGGTCGGTCACCTGGAAGTACAGCACGCCGTCGACCTGCAGCTGCGTGTTGTCGCGCGTAATGCAGACCTGGCTGGGCACGTCGAGCGGGATTTCCTTGAGGCTGTGCTTGTAGGCCACGCGGTCGATGAACGGGATGATGAATTTCGGTCCCGGCGCGAGCGTGCCGGCGTACTTGCCCAGCCGCTCGATGACCCAGGCGTGCTGCTGGGGCACGATCTGGACGGCACGCACGATGAAGACCACCGCGATGATGAAAACGGCTATGGCAACTTCCATGTCAACTTTCAATGATGGGTAAAACAATGCCGGCCCCGCATGGGCAGGCGCACGGCCTCAGACCGGATCCACCAGCAGGCGACTGCCGACCAGCTCGGCCACGCGGTGCGCGCCAGTCACCGGAGCCACGCCTTCGCGGTGCACCGCCGTCCAGCTCGCACCGCGGTATTTCACCACGGCCGTGCCATCGGCCTGCCAGGCGTCGACATACACCGTCTCGCCCACGTCCAGGTTGACGCTCCGGTCCGCGCGCACCGACGGATCTCCGGGGCGCTTGCGCTTGGCGTAGTAGGCCACCAGTACCGCGCCCGCCCCCACCACGGCGCTGATCGCGATCTGCGCCATCGGCGCCAGCCCCGCATGCGCAGCGAGGGCCCCGGCCGCCAGGCCGATCGCCAGCATCAGCAAATAGAACGTCCCGCTGAGCAGCTCGACGATGACCACCACACCGGTCATCAGCCACCAGAGCGTGGATGCATTCAGGTCCATGGCAACAACCCCCTTCTCTTGAAATCCGCCCGAACATGCCGATTTTGTGCCGATTGGTCAGACTTTCCCAGACGGCGCCGCGGTTTTCATACACTTCGCGCCTGTTTGGCCAACCCAAGGCTTGCCGGAGGCAGCGCATGAAATTCCGCTTTCCCATCGTCATCATCGACGAGGACTATCGTTCTGACAATACCTCCGGGCTCGGCATCCGCGCGCTGGCGCAAGCCATCGAGCAGGAGGGGTTCGAGGTCCTCGGCGTGACGAGCTATGGCGACCTGAGCCAGTTCGCGCAGCAGCAAAGCCGTGCCAGCGCGTTCATCCTGTCGATCGACGACGAGGAATTCACGCTGGGCTCGGGACAAGACCCGATCGTGCACAGCCTGCGCGCCTTCATCGGCGAGGTGCGGCGCAAGAACCCGGACGTGCCGATCTACATCTATGGCGAAACCAAGACCAGCCGCCACCTGCCCAACGACATCCTGCGCGAGCTGCACGGCTTCATCCACATGTTCGAGGACACGCCGGAATTCGTCGCGCGCCACATCATCCGCGAGGCCAAGGGCTACCTGGAGACTATCCAGCCGCCTTTCTTCAAGGCGCTGCTCGACTACGCCGAGGACGGCTCCTATTCGTGGCACTGCCCCGGGCACTCCGGCGGCGTGGCCTTCCTCAAGAGCCCGATCGGGCAGATGTACCACCAGTTCTACGGCGAGAACATGCTGCGCGCCGACGTGTGCAACGCGGTCGAGGAGCTGGGCCAGCTGCTGGACCACGACGGCGCCATCGGCGAGAGCGAGCGCAACGCCGCGCGCATCTTCAACGCCGACCACTGCTTCTTCGTGACCAACGGCACCAGCACCAGCAACAAGATGGTCTGGCACCACACCGTGGCGCCGGGCGACGTGGTGGTGGTCGACCGCAACTGCCACAAGTCGATCCTGCACTCGATCATCATGACGGGGGCGATCCCGGTCTTCCTCAAGCCCACGCGCAACCATTTCGGCATCATCGGCCCGATCCCGCAAAGCGAGTTCGAGCCCGCGGCGATCCAGGCCAAGATCCGCGCCAACCCGCTGCTCAAGGGCGTGGACGCCAAGAAGGTGCGCCCGCGCATCCTCACGCTCACGCAGTCCACCTACGACGGCGTGCTCTACAACACCGAGACCATCAAGCAGATGCTCGATGGCTACGTCGACAACCTGCACTTCGACGAGGCCTGGCTGCCGCACGCCGCGTTCCACCCGTTCTATGGCAGCTACCACGCGATGGGCAAGAAGCGCGCGCGGCCGAAGAAGTCGGTGGTCTATTCCACGCAATCCATCCACAAGCTGCTCGCCGGCATCAGCCAGGCCTCGCACGTGCTGGTGCAGGACAGCCAGACGACCAAGCTCGACCGCCACCTGTTCAACGAGGCGTATCTGATGCACACCTCGACCAGCCCGCAGTACAGCATCATCGCCAGCTGCGACGTGGCCGCGGCGATGATGGAGCCGCCGGGCGGCACCGCGCTGGTGGAGGAATCCATCATCGAGGCGCTCAACTTCCGCCGCGCCATGCGCAAGGTGGAAGAGGAATTCGGCAAGGGCGACTGGTGGTTCAAGGTCTGGGGGCCGGAAAAGATCGCCGCCGAGGGCATAGGCAGCGCCGAGGACTGGATCATCCGCGCCAACGGCAAGGGCCGCACGCCGGCGCGCAAGTGGCACGGCTTCGGCGACCTGGCCGACGGTTTCAACATGCTCGACCCGATCAAGTCCACCATCGTCACGCCGGGGCTGGATCTGGACGGCAAGTTCCACAAGGTGGGCATCCCAGCGAGCATCGTCACCAAATACCTGGCCGAGCACGGCGTGGTGGTGGAAAAGACCGGGCTCTACAGCTTCTTCATCATGTTCACCATCGGCATCACCAAGGGCCGCTGGAACACCATGCTGACGGCGCTGCAGCAGTTCAAGGACGACTACGAGAAGAACCACCCGATGTGGCGCATCCTGCCCGAGTTCTGCCAGCAGCACCGGCGCTACGAGCACATGGGCCTGAAGGACCTGTGCCAGCACGTGCACGAGCTCTACGCGCGCTACGACATCGCGCGCCTGACGACCGAGATGTACCTCTCGCCGCTCACCCCGGCGATGAAGCCGAGCGACGCGTTCGCCCACATCGCCGCGCGCAAGACCGAGCGCGTGGAGATCGACCACCTGGAAGGCCGCGTGACAACCAGCCTGATCACGCCCTACCCGCCGGGCATCCCGCTGTTGATCCCGGGCGAGGTGTTCAACAAGAGAATCGTCGATTACCTGAAGTTCGCACGCGAATTCGCGCGCGTCTGCCCGGGATTCGAGTCCGACATCCACGGACTCGTGGAAATCGAGGACAAGGACGGCGTGACGCGCTATTACGCCGACTGCGTGGCGTGAAAACGCCCGCGGGTAAAATCGGCCGGGCAACAGGCCAACAAGGGCAAGAAAGGCACCACGGGTTATGACACCGCGAACTACCACGGGGATGGATTCCGGCCGCTGAGGCCGGTGGTTCGCGCCTGCTCGAAAGCCTTGCCTTTCCACCCCAGCCAGCGCGGACCGAGTGCCGCGCTTTTTTGTTGTCTTGTCTGCCCGCTCTTCGCAAGGATCCCGCCATGATTCAGATCACCCTCCCCGACGGCTCCAAACGTCCATTTCCCGGCCCGGTCACGGTCGCCGAGGTGGCCGCGTCGATCGGTTCCGGCCTGGCCAAGGCCGCGGTCGCGGGCAAGGTCGATGGCAAGGTCGTCGATACCTCCTTTTCCATCGCCAGGGACAGCGAACTCTCCATCCTGACTGCCAAGGACGCGGAAGGGCTGGAGGTGATCCGCCACTCCACCGCCCACCTGCTGGCCTATGCGGTCAAGGAACTGTTCCCCGACGCGCAGGTGACCATCGGCCCGGTGATCGAGAACGGCTTCTATTACGACTTCGCCTACAGGCGCCCGTTCACGCCCGACGATCTCGCGGCGATCGAGAAGCGCATGGCGGAACTCGCCGCCAGGGACGAGCCGGTGCTGCGCCGCGTGCTGCCGCGCGACGAAGCCGTCGCGCACTTCAAGGGCATCGGCGAACACTACAAGGCCGAGATCATCCAGAGCATCCCGCAGGACCAGGAAGTCAGCCTGTACCGCGAGGGCGGCTTCGAGGATCTGTGCCGCGGCCCGCACGTACCCAGCACGGGCAAGCTCAGGCACTTCAAGCTGATGAAGGTGGCCGGCGCCTACTGGCGGGGCGACCACCGCAACGAGATGCTGCAGCGCATCTACGGCACCGCCTGGGCGAGCAAGGAAGACCTGCAGCAGTACCTGACGATGCTCGAAGAGGCGGAAAAGCGCGACCACCGCAGGCTCGGGCGCGAGCTCGACCTGTTCCACATCGACGAGCACTCGCCGGGCACGGTGTTCTGGCACCCGCGCGGCTGGGCCGTCTGGCAGGAGGTGGAACAGTACATGCGGCAGGTCTACCGTGACAACGGCTACCAGGAGGTCAAGGCGCCGCAGATCCTGGACAAGACGCTCTGGGAAAAGACCGGCCACTGGGACAAGTACCGCGAGAACATGTTCACCACCGAGAGCGAGAAGCGCGACTACGCCCTGAAGCCGATGAACTGTCCCGGCCACATCCTGATCTTCAAGCAGGGCGTGAAAAGCTACCGCGACCTGCCGCTGCGCTACGGCGAATTCGGCCAGTGCCACAGGAACGAGCCCACGGGCGGCCTGCACGGCATCATGCGCGTGCGCGCGTTCACGCAGGACGACGGCCACATCTTCTGCACCGAGGACCAGATCCTGCCCGAATGCACAGCCTACACGGCGCTCCTACAGAAGGTCTACAAGGACTTCGGCTTCAGCGACATCATCTACAAGGTGGCCACGCGCCCGGACGCGCGCATCGGCTCGGACGAGAGCTGGGACAAGGCCGAGGCGGCGCTGATCCACAGCCTGCAGGCCTCGGGCTGCGCGTATGAAATCTCGCCCGGCGAGGGCGCGTTCTACGGCCCCAAGATCGAATACACGCTCAAGGACGCCATCGGGCGCCAGTGGCAGTGCGGCACCATCCAGGTGGACTTCTCGATGCCGGAGCGGCTGGACGCCGAATACGTGGGCGAAGACGGCGCGCGCCACCGCCCGGTGATGCTGCACCGCGCCATCGTCGGCAGCCTGGAGCGCTTCATCGGCATCCTGATCGAGCAGCACGCGGGCGCGCTGCCCACCTGGCTCGCGCCAGTGCAGGTGGCAGTGCTCAATATTACCGATGCGCAGGCCGACTACTGTCGCGAAATTGCCGCAAAGCTGCAAAAAGCATTGCCGAATCAAGACCTTAGGGTAGTGACCGGCCTGGGGAGCCAGAAGATTACGTATAAAATACGCGAGTTTGCGATGCAAAAGCCGCCCTACATCCTCGTCGCGGGCGACAAGGAGAAGGCGGCAGGCAGCGTCGCAGTGCGCGCCCGGGGGAACGTGGACCTGGGCGTGATGTCTCTCGACGCTTTCGTCGAACGGATCGCACGGGACATCACTTCCAAAGCCTGAGGTTTGACCACCAAATAGTGCTTTGGCGCGCTCCAATAGTGCGTGAGCAGCTACGCTTTTCGTAGTTAAATACCACAGAGGTGAAAACCATCGCTACTGAATTCCGTGACCGCCGACACCGGGAGGAGCGCAAGCACCGGCTCAACCGTGAAATCATGGCGCCCGAAGTGCGCCTTTCCGGGCCGAACAACGAGGCCATGGGCATCGTGAGCCTGCAGGAAGCCCTGCACATGGCGGGCGAGTTGGACGTGGACCTGGTCGAAATCGTGGCCACGGCCAACCCGCCGGTGTGCCGCCTGATGGACTACGGCAAGTTCAAGTACCAGGAGCAGAAGAAGGCTGCGGAGGCCAAGGCCAAGCAGACCGTCATCGACATCAAGGAAGTGAAGTTCCGCCCTGGCACGGACGATGGCGACTACAACATCAAACTGCGCAACATCCGCCGCTTCCTCGCCGATGGCGACAAGGTCAAGGTCACGCTGCGCTTTCGCGGCCGCGAGATCACCCACCAGGACCTGGGACTGGCCTTGCTCAACCGGCTGCGCGACGACCTCGCCGACACGATCCAGGTGGAGCAGTTCCCCAAGCTCGAAGGCCGGCAGATGGTGATGATGATCGCGCCGGCGCGCAAGAAGCCCGGCACGGCCAAGGCGGCGCAGGCGGCGCAGGCGGCGGGTTGAGGTGATGAAGAACGTGGCCTGCCGGCGTGCCGGCAGGCCAGCAGGCGCCGCGCGAGCGGCGCCGAACCGGCGGGCCCCAGGGCCCGGCGGCTGAAAAGTGGCTCGGGGCCTGCAAGGATGCACAACGGTGTGCAGACGCCTCGCGAGCACAAATGAAAAGGAGCATGCAAATGCCCAAGATGAAGACCAAGAGCGGCGCGAAGAAGCGCTTCCGCGTTCGTCCAGGGGGCACCGTCAAGCGGGGCCAGGCGTTCAAGCGCCACATCCTGACCAAGAAGAGCACCAAGAACAAGCGCCAGTTGCGCGGCATGGTCGCGGTGCACGACGGTGACATGGGCTCCATCGCCAAGATGATGCCCATGGCCGGCCTGTAATTCACTGACGAACAAGGAGAAAACACATGCCTCGCGTCAAACGTGGTGTCACGGCTCGAGCCCGCCACAAGAAGGTTCTCGCCCTGGCCAAGGGCTACCGCGGCCGCCGCGGCAACGTCTTCCGCATCGCCAAGCAGGCGGTGATGAAGGCGGGCCAGTACGCCTACCGCGACCGCCGTGCCAAGAAGCGCGTGTTCCGCCGCCTGTGGATCACCCGCATCAACGCCGCCGTGCGCGCGCAGGGGTTGACCTACAGCCAGTTCACCAACGGCCTGAAGAAGGCCGCGATCGAGATCGACCGCAAGATGCTGGCCGACCTCGCGGTGCACGACTCGGCGGCCTTCGGCAGCATCGTGGAGCAGGTCAAGGCCAAGCTGGCGGCCTGAACTTGCGGGCAGCAGCTATCGCCTTGATAGCTGCTCGCGCACTACCCACGGGGGCCAGGGCTTGAAAAGGCACTGGCCCCTGTTTCTTTTTGCTCGAACCTTGTCATGAACGATCTGGACACCCTCGTCGAAAGCGCCCGCCAACGATTCGCCACGGCCCACACCCCCGCCGAGCTGGAAAACGCCAAGGCGCAGTTCGTCGGCAAGTCGGGGCGGCTGACCGAGCTGATGAAAGGCATGGCCCAGCTCTCGCCCGAGGACAAGCGCACCCGCGGCGCCGCCATCAATGCCGCCAAACAGGCCGTCGAAGCGGCGCTGGCGCAGCGCCGCCAGGCGCTGGCCGACGCCGAGCTCGAGCAGCACCTGAAGGCCGAGGCGCTGGACGTGACCCTGCCGGGCCGCCAGCACGGGCGGGGCGGCCTGCACCCGGTGACGCTCACCATGGAGCGCATCGAGGGCATCTTCGGCTCCATGGGCTTCGACGTGGCCGACGGCCCCGAGATCGAGACCGACTGGTTCAGCTTCACCTCGCTGAACAACCCGCCCAACCACCCGGCGCGTTCGATGCAGGACACCTTCTACATCGACGGCACCAGCGCCGACGGCCTGCCGCTGAACCTGCGCCCGCACACCAGCCCGATGCAGGTGCGCTACGCCCACGCCCACATCCGCAAATACGGCAACGGGTTCGACCCGCGCTCCGGCCAGCTCTACGGCGGCCCGATGCCCGACATCCGCGTGATCGCGCCGGGGCGCACCTACCGCGTCGACTCCGATGCCACGCACTCGCCCATGTTCCACCAGTGCGAAGGCCTGTGGCTGGGCGAGAACGTCAGCTTCAAGGACCTGAAGGTGGTCTTCACCGCGTTCTGCAAGACCTTCTTCGAGAACGACGACCTGGTGCTGCGCTTTCGCCCGAGCTTCTTCCCGTTCACCGAGCCGAGCGCCGAGATCGACATCCAGTTCCCCTCCGGGCCGCTGGCCGGCCGCTGGCTGGAGGTGTCGGGCTCGGGCCAGGTGCACCCCAACGTGGTGCGCAACATGGGGCTGGACCCGGAGTGCTACATCGGCTTTGCCTTCGGCATGGGCCCCGACCGCCTCACGATGCTGCGCTACGGCGTGAACGACCTGCGGCTGTTCTTCGACGGCGACATCCGCTTCCTGTCGCAATTCCAGTAGCAGAACAAGAACACGCCCGAGAACCCGAACATGCAATTCCCCGAATCCTGGTTGCGCGAATTCTGCAACCCGCCCCTGACGACGCAGCAACTGGCCGACACGCTCACGATGGCCGGGCTCGAAGTCGAGGAGCTCGCGCCCGTCGCCCCGCCCTTTTCCCGCATCGTCGTGGGCGAAATCCTCGGCGCCGAGCCGCACCCCAACGCCGACCGGCTGCGCGTATGCCAGGTGGACGCCGGCCAGGCCGCGCCGCTCACCATCGTCTGCGGCGCGCCCAACGCCCGCGCCGGCATCAGGGTGCCGTGCGCGCTCGTCGGCGCCGAGCTGCCGCCGGGCGAGGACGGCAAGCCCTTCCAGATCAAGGTCGGCAAGCTGCGCGGCGTGGAGAGCCACGGCATGCTGTGCTCGGCGCGCGAGCTCAAGCTCTCCGAAGACCACGCCGGCCTGCTGGAACTAGCGGCCGACGCCCCCGTGGGCCAGGACATCCGCGAGCACCTGCAACTGGACGACACGCTGTTCACGCTCAAGCTCACACCCAACCTGGCGCATGCGCTCAGCGTATACGGCGTGGCGCGCGAAGTGGCGGCGCTCACCGGCGCGCCGCTCCAGCACCCGGCGTTTCCCGCCGTTGCCGCCACCAGCGCCGATCGCCTGCCGGTGCGCATCGACGCGCCCGACCTGTGCGGCCGCTTTTCGGGACGCATCGTGCGCCACATCGACCCGCGCGCCACCACGCCGGCATGGATGGTCGAGCGCCTGGCGCGCTGCGGCCAGCGCAGCATCTCGCCGCTGGTGGACATCTCCAACTACGTGATGTTCGAGCTCGGCCGCCCCTCGCACATCTTCGACCTGGACAAGATCGAGGGCGGCCTCACCGTGCGCTGGGGCCGTGCGGGCGAGGAGCTCAAGCTGCTCAACGGCAGCACCGTCGGCGTCGATGAAAAGGTCGGCGTGATCGCCGACGAGCGCGCGCTCGAGTCGCTCGCGGGCATCATGGGCGGCGACGCCACGGCGGTATCCGACGACACGCGGCACATCTTCATCGAGGCCGCCTTCTGGTGGCCCGACGCGATCGCCGGACGCTCGCGCCGCTTCAACTTCTCGACCGACGCCGGCCACCGCTTCGAACGCGGCGTCGATCCCGATCTCACCGTGGAGCACATCGAGCGCATCACCCGCCTGGTGCTCGAGATTTGCGGCACGCCGCAGACCACCTGCGGCCCCATCGTGGACCAGCAGGCCCACATGCCCAAGGCGGCCCCGGTGCGCCTGCGCGTGGCGCGCGCGGGCAAGGTCATCGGCATGCCGCTCACGCAGGCGCAGTGCGTCGACGCGCTCGAGCGCCTGGGCCTGGCCGTGACGCAGGAAGACGGCGCGGTCACGGTGCTGCCGCCCTCGTACCGCTTCGACCTGCGCCTGGAAGAAGACCTGATCGAGGAAGTGGCGCGCATCATCGGCTACCAGAACCTGCCCGCCAGCGCGCCGCTGGGCTCCATCACCCCGCGCCTGCGCGCCGAGAGCCAGCGCAGCCGCTACGCGGTGCGCCGCGAACTGGCGGCGCTGGGCTACCAGGAAACCATCAACTTCAGCTTCGTCGAAGAGCGCTGGGAACGGGAGCTGGCGGGCAACGCCGAGCCGATCCGCCTGCTCAACCCCATCGCCAGCCAGATGAGCGTAATGCGCTCTTCCCTGCTGGGCTCTTTGCTACAGGTCTTGAAGTTCAACATCGACCGCAAGGCCGCGCGCGTACGCGTCTTCGAGGTGGGCCGCATCTACCGGCGCGACGCCGCCGTCCAGGATACCGACGCCACGGTGCAAGGCTATGCGCAACCCCTGCGCATCGCCGCGCTGGCCTGGGGCGCTGCCCAGCCGCTGCAATGGGGCGTGCAGGAGCGCGGCGTCGATTTCTACGACATCAAGGGCGACGTGCAGGCGCTGCTGGCGCCGCTGCGCCCGAGCTTCGAGCCGGCCGAGCACCCTGCCCTGCACCCCGGGCGCTGCGCCCGCGTGCTGATCGATGGCGTGCCCATGGGCCACGTGGGCGAGCTGCACCCGCGCTGGCGCCAGTCGTGGGGCCTGGCGCACGCGCCCATGCTGTTCGAACTCGAACTCGACGCCGTGCTCCGGCGGCAGGTACCGGGCTTCACCGCCGTGGCCCGGCGCCAGCACGTGGAGCGCGACATCGCCGTCGTGGTGGCCGAGCGCGTCACGCACGCGCAAGTCATGCAGGCGGCGCAGGGCGCGCTGCCCGCCGACCTGCTGCGCTCGTGCGTGCTGTTCGACGTGTTCCGCCCGCAAAAAGAGGGCGTCGCGGGGCTGGCCGCGGGCGAGAAGAGCCTGGCCCTGCGCCTGACGCTGGAAAGCGCCAGCGCCACCCTGACCGACGCCGAGATCGACGCCGCCGTGCAGCAGGTGGTGCAGGCCCTGGCACGGCACACCGGAGCGCGCCTGCGATGAGCACGAACACCCCCGCCCGCGAGCTCGAGCTCAGCGTCGACGCACTGGAAACGCCGGCACTCACGAAAGCGCACCTGGCGGAGCTGCTGTTCACGCACATCGGCCTGAACAAGCGCGAAGCCAAGGACATGGTCGACGCCTTCTTCGACCTGATCGTCGGCAGCCTGGTCAAGGGCGAGGACGTCAAGCTCTCCAGCTTCGGCAATTTCCAGATCCGCACCAAGGCACCCCGCCCCGGCCGCAACCCGCGCACCGGCGAGAGCATCCCGATCGAGGCCCGGCGCGTGGTCACCTTCCACGCGAGCAACAAGCTCAAGGCGCGGATCCAGAACCCGGACGCCGACGCGTCCGCCCTGTAGCGCCGGCGACACTCGGCGCACGCACCACTGGCCGCGTACCCGCATCCACGCTACGCTTGCC
Organism: Pseudomonadota bacterium; assembly: GCA_963205335.1. Classification (GTDB taxonomy): domain Bacteria; phylum Pseudomonadota; class Gammaproteobacteria; order Burkholderiales; family Burkholderiaceae_C; genus Comamonas_C. Next base: position 20,981 of record CAUJIM010000047.1, on the reverse strand, counting down.
GGTTCCCGCCGCTTCTTCCGCTTCCGAACGCCATGGACGCCGCACTCCCCGCCATCCCGGCCAAACGCTACTTCACCATCGGTGAAGTGGCCGAGCTGTGCAGCGTCAAGCCCCACGTGCTGCGCTACTGGGAGCAGGAATTCACGCAACTGCGCCCGATGAAGCGCCGCGGCAACCGCCGCTACTACCAGCACCACGAAGTGCTGATGATCCGCCGCATCCGCGAGCTGCTCTACGACCAGGGCTTCACCATCAACGGCGCGCGCAACCGCCTGCAGGAACTGGCCCATGCGGCGGGCCCGGGCAGCGGTATCGTCCGCGCCTCAGCACCGGAGGCCGCCCCCGAGCCACGCACGCCGCTCACGCCGGCGCAGGTGCGCAGCGAACTCGAAGAAATTCGCGCGCTCCTGATTCTGGGCTGAAGCGCACGCTACAATAACCGGCTTACGGCGTGTAGCGCAGCCTGGTAGCGCACTTGCATGGGGTGCAAGGGGTCGCGAGTTCGAATCCCGCCACGCCGACCATTTTTTACAAATAAAATCAACGGGTTACAGCAGAGATGCAGTAACCCGTTTTTCTTTTCCTGGGGCGTTTGAAGCCGAGGGGTAAACCGGATGGGGTGCCCGTGGATTGCGGTCATTGTCTGCGCGGCATCCGCACTGGGCTCCTGTCGTCACGCTGGAATTCGGCGGGCGCGCAACGGGTGAGCCATATCAGGTCTTTCAGGTGGACCGCGGCATCGCGTGCACGACGGTAGACTGACCGGGCGGGCAGTTCGCGCATTCCATAACTGCTATATATTGATTCACGCAACACACTATCCAAGAGCACCGCATGTCGATCCAATCCATTCTGAAATCCACCGTGGCGGCACTGGCGTTCGTGGCTGCGGGGCCGCTGTTCGCCCAGGGCACGCCCATCAACGCCGCGGCGTTCGACGCGCTGGTCGCGCAGGGCCCCATCGCCGACGCCGCGGCTATTCGCTCGAGCACCTGGGCCAGCAAGATCAAGCAGGCCGGCACGCTGCGCCTGGGCGGCACGCAGACCTCCAATCTCTTCTCGCTGCTCAACGAGAAGGACGGCAGGATGCGCGGCTTCGACGCCGGTCTGGCGCAACTCATCGCGCGCTACATCCTGGGCGATGGGGCCAGGATCCAGTTCACGCAGGTCACCTCGTCCACGCGCGAACAGGTGCTCATCAACGACCAGGTGGACATGGTGCTGGCCACTTACTCCATCACCCCCGCCCGCGCCGAGAAGATCTCGTTCGCCGGCCCCTACTACACCTCGCAGGCCGGGGTGCTGGTGAAGGCCAGCAACACCGCAATCAAGTCGTACAACGATCTCGCCGGCAAGAAGGTCGCCACGCAAGCTGGCTCCACGGGGCCTGCGATCCTGGCGCAGGTCGCGCCCAAGGCTGTGGTGCAGGAGTTCCAGACGCACCAGGAAGCCCTCGATGCGCTGCGCCAGGGGCGCGTGGACGCCTACGTGACCGACTACACGCTGCTGCTCAACGCCTTGAGCCTCGGCACCGGCGACACCAAGCTGGCGGGCGCGCCCTTTGGTGCGCAGGACCCGTACGGCATCGGTCTGCCCAAGGGCTCGGACGGCGTAGCCTTCGTCAACGCCTTCCTGAAGAAGGTGGAAGCCGACGGCACCTGGGCCAGGCTGTGGACCATCTCCATTGGCGAGCGCACCGGCAGCACCGCCGTTCCGGCGCCGCCCGCCCTGCCCTAGTCCTCTTGGTCCATGGGTGACGTTTCCAGGCTCCTGGCCGACTACGGGCCTGCCTTCGGGCAGGCCCTTTTGCTGACCTGGAAGCTCACCGTTTTGTCGTTCGTGCCCGGCTTCCTGCTGGGCGTGCTGGTGACGGTGCTGCGGCTGCTGCCGCTGCCGCCGCTGCGCTTCGTGCTGACCGGCTACGTCGAGATCTTCCGCAACATTCCCAGCGTGGCGCTGCTGATCTTCATCGTGTTCGCGCTGCCCGATCTCCAGGTCGTGATCGACTATGAGCCCAGCGTGATCCTGACCCTGTCGCTGGTCTGCTCGGCCTTCACGGCGGACTACCTGCGCGCCGGCATCAACACCGTCGCCGGCGGCCAGGTCGAAGCCGCGCTGAGCCTGGGGTTGCGGCCGCTGCGCGTCATCACCGCAGTGGTCTTGCCGCAGGCGCTGCGCGCGGTGGTGCAGCCCATGACCTCGCTGCTCATCGCGCTGATGCTGTCGACCTCGCTGGCGTCGCAGGTGCCGTTTCCGGGCCGGGAGCTGACCGCGCTCGTGTCGAAGATCGCCACCGACTCCGCCGCCGGCATTCCCGCGTTCGCGGTGGCCGCGGCTATGTATGTGGCGACGGGCCTGCTCATCGCCTGGGCGGGCACCGCCCTGGAGAAGAAGGCACGGATCCTGCGATGAGCCGTCCGCTGCAAGACATTCTGTTTGGCGCGCCAAGTCCCCAGGCCCGGGCCGTCACGCGGGCGATGAGCGCGGTCTCGGCGGTCGTGCTGCTCGTGCTGGCCGCGGGCATCGTGCTCCGGTTCCACAGCGCAGGGCAGCTCGACGCCCGGTTCTGGGAATTCTTCGCCTGGCCGACGACCTGGTCCTTCCTGGGCCGGGGCCTGCTCGGCACCATGGCGTCGGCGGCGATGGCCGCCGTCATCGCGCTGGCCCTGGGGCTGGTGCTGCTGGTCGGGCGCCTGGCGCGGGTGCGGCTGGTGCGCTGGCCGAGCGTCGCTGCTATCGAGTTCTTGCGCGGCACGCCGACGCTGCTGCTCATCTACGTGTGTTTTCTGGTGCTGCCACAGCTCGGCATCAAGCTGAGCACCTACTGGATGCTGACGCTGCCCATCGCCTTAAGCACCGCCGCCGTGGTGGCCGAGGTGTACCGCGCGGGCGTGCTCGCCGTGCCGCGCGGCCAGACCGATGCGGCGCGCAGCCTGGGGTTGACCGAAGCCCAGGTCTTTTTTTCCGTCGTCTTCCCTCAGGCCCTGCGCTACATCGTACCGGCCCTGGTCGCGCAACTGGTCATCGTGGTCAAGGACACCACCTTCGGCTACGTCGTCACCTACGGCGAACTGATGCAGAACGCGAAGGTGCTCATCGCCAACTACCACGCGCTGGTGCTCGTGTACCTCGTGGTCGCGGTGCTTTACTGCCTGGTCAACTACGCGATATCGAAGGCGAGCCAGCGGCTCGGTAGGCCGATGCATTGATCGTCGCCAGGCTACCCACGTGCCGGTGACGCAGCGCTCTGGCAAAGAAAAAGGTGTAGCGGCGGCCAACCGGCCGGTGGATCAGGTCTCTGCCTGCTCGGAAATCTCCAGGGCGTCATCAACCTCGACGCCGAGGTACCCAGAGTGCTCTGGCAGCAACCGTGGCCTGCTCGGTTCAATCCATCGACGCGCCTCTTCGATCGCGAAAGCCGGGGCCGGCCGGCTGCGTCCTTGCGCGTCCGGCCGGCGCCAGCTGGAAGTGCCGGGTCCAGGGCGCCCGATGGACGTGCGGATCGATCAGCCGCCGCCACTGGGCGTACACGGGCGATTGGCGAAACCGCATCGTGTGGTCCTCCACCGACGCCCACCAGATCATCAGGACGAACTCCTGCCCGGACTCCAGGCACGGCCCCATCCGATGGCCGAGGTAGCCCGAGGCGCCGGCGAGCAGCGCGGCGGCTTCTTCGAGCACGGCCAGGAAGCCGGCGGCCCCGGTGTCGCGCAGATTGAAAACGACGACCTCGACGACGGCGCCCTCGCAGAGCACGGCCGCCTCCGGGGTGCCGGGCATGCGGCAGCTCACTCGACCACGCGCCCGGTCTTCAGGTAGTACAGGGCGAACAGCAGGTAGGCGCTGCCCCAGATCAGCTCGCTGCGGTTGGCGTAGCGCCGGGGCTGGTTGAAGCAGCCATCGAGCAGCACGCCCGCGGATCGATCGGACACGCCGGGCCGCGGCGTCAGGTGCTGCAGCAAGCCGTCGAGCATGGGCTGCAGGCGGTCGACCGCGGCCTGCGCGCCCGGTGGCAGATCCGGCAGCACCGCCATGCGCGCCAGCTGTTCCACCACCACCGCGGCGGCCGAGGTGTCCAGCGGGACCGAGGCGCGGTCGGTCTCGAGCGCCGGGTCCTTGAAGTCCCAGGGCGGCACGCCGGTCTCGTCGGTGTTGGCCATCCAGTAGTCCAGCAGCTTGTTGCCGATGGCCAGGTAGCGCTCGTCCTTCAGCGCCTCCCAGGCGCGCAGGTAGCCCGCGACGGCCCAGGACTGGCCGCGCGACCAGCAGCTCTCGTCGTGCGCGCCGAGCAGCGTGTAGTGGCGCAGCTTGCGGCCGGACTCGGCGTCGTAGTCGATGAATTCGATGGTCGAGCCGTCGGCCAGCACGAAATCGCGGTAGGTGAGGTCCAGGTGCCGGCGCGCGCCCTGCGCGAAGGCCTCGTCACCGGTCTGCCGGTACGCCCACCAGTCCAGGATGAGGTTGGGGTGGACGTTGTCCACGCACACCTTGTCGCGGCCGGAGAGCGTCGTCGAGCGGACCTGGACCTGCGTGCCGATCGGCATCCCGCCGTTGGACGGCATGGCCATCGACCGCACGGCCCAGGCCGCGGCCAGCGCCAGGGTGCGGTATTTGGCCTCGCCCGTCCACGCGAACTGCCGCGCCGCCGAGTAGTAGAAGCGGTGGCCGCGGAACATGTCGTCGCGCTCGAGGTAGCGGCGCAGCCGCTCGGTGCGCTGGGCCGACTCGTCGATCAGGCGCTGGTCGCCCGTGAGCTCCCCGACGATGCGCAGGCACTCGACCCAGTGACCGCCGCACCAGTCGCCGTCTTCGGTGGTGTCCCACTCGCCCGTCGCCGGGTCGCAGTGGTAGGGCCACTGCTCGCCGACGGCGCTGCGAATCTGCAGGATGCGCTCGCACAGATGATCGAGCGCTTGTTGCCAGCGGGGTTCGAATTTCAGCATTTCTTTCTTTCTCTTGAGCAAGTTGATTCATTCGTCGAGGGTGAAGCCCGTCGACTTGACGACGGGGCCCCAGAACGCGCGCGCCTCCCGCAGCCTGGCCGCGAATTCGCTCGGGCTCGACTGGACGGCGTCGTAGCCGAGTTCGGCGAAACGCTTGCGCACTTCCTCCTTCTGCGTGGCGGCAACGATGGCGGCATTGAGCTTGTCGACCAGCGCGACCGGGGTGCCCGCGGGCGCGAAGATGCCGAACTGCTCGTCCGCCACGACGTCCTTGAAGCCCAGCTCCCGCATCGTCGGAACGTCGGGCATGAAGGCGGACCTGCGGGCCCCCGTCGTGGCCAGCACGCGAACCTTGTCCGTGCCGCGATAGGGGAGAAATTCGCCCAGCACGTTCGCGCAGGCCGGCACGTGGCCTCCGATCAGATCCTGCATGGCGGGTGCCGAACCCTTGTAGGGCACGTACTTCAAAGGTACGCCCGCCGCAGCGGCCAGTGCCGCGCCAGCGAAGTGCGCGGCCGATCCCGCGGCGGGCACCGCATACAGCCCATAGGTCTGAGGGTCTTTTTTCGCCGCCGCCAGGTACTCGGCCAGCGACTTGACCGGGCTGCTGCCCGCCACGGCGATCGCGAATTCGTAGGACACCACGGGAGCGACCGGCAGCAGGTCGCCCTCGGCGCGGTAGCCGGGCTTGGCATAGACGAAGGGATAGATCGTGAAGGGCGATACGGCCGTGAACAGCAGGGTATGACCGTCCGGCACGGCGTTCTTGACGGCATGCAGTGCGATCCTCAGCGCTGCGCCGGGCCGGTTGTCGACGATGACGCTGCCCAGCGCCGGCCGCAGTTGCTCGGCGGTGATGCGCGCGGTGCTGTCCATGCCGCCGCCAGGCGGAACGGGAACCACCAGGCTCACCGGGCGCCCCGACTGCGCGAAGGCGCCGCCGCAAGCGAAGCCGCCGAGGGCCAGCGACAGCTTCAGGAGGTCGCGACGTGTGGAAAATGCTGGGGATGGATTCACTTGAAACTACTTTCTTGAGGGCAAAAGACGGTGTGAAGGCCGGCCGGTACGAGCCGCTCGGTCGCCTCGGATAAAATTACATTTGAAATTTTAAAAAGATTTCATATGAAAATAACTAGGGTTTCTACCGAGCCACAGAAAATGCCCGTTCGTCCGCCCAAAAGGCTGTTGATGGAGCATTACGTGCCTTATCAGCTGGCCTCGCTTTCCAGCCGCCTGAGCAAGGCGCTGGAGGTGGTGTGCAAGCGCAAGTTCGACATCTCGCGCACGGAGTGGCGCGTGCTCGCCCTGGTGGGGCAGAGCGATGCCTGCGCGGCGTCGGACCTGGTCGAGCGCTCGGTGATGGATGCCGTCGCGGTCCATCGCGCCGTCAAGCGCCTGGAGGGCCTGGGCTATGTGTGCCGCTCCGAATCGCAGCACGACCTGCGCGTGAAACCCCTGAGCCTCACGCCGGCCGGAAGAACGGTCTACGAGACCATCGTGCCGTACGCGGCCGAGCTGGAAAAACAACTCCTGAGCCCCCTGTCTCCCGCAAAGGCCCGGCAGTTCCGGGAAACGCTGGAGCAGCTCGCCGCCCTCGCACTGGAAGTGGGCGCTTCGGAGAACGAATGAGCGGCGAGGCCGGCCGGCGCCTTGCCGGTCCCCCTGCAGCCGGGGCAGCAGGTCAGGCCGCCCGCGCGCGCTGGTTCGCCAGTGCCCGGTTCCGGGGCACCGCCTCGCCCAGAAAATCCAGGAAGCTGCGCACCGCGGGCGACATGCCGCGGCGCGAGGCGAACACCGCGTGCACGATGGCCTTGGGCCGCTGCCAGCCGGGCAGCACCTGCACGAGGCGCCCCGCGTGCAGTTCGGCCACGCACATGTAATCGGGCAGCCAGCACAGCCCGGTGCCCGCCAGCGCGGCGGTCTTGAGCGTGAGCAGGTCGTCGACCACGCAGCGCGGGTTCAGCTGCACCGTCTCCTCGCGCCCGTCGGAGCCGATCAGGCGCACGCCCATGTGGCCGTCGGCATCCGCGGGCATCAGCAGGGTGTCCATGGCCGCCAGGTCCCGCAACACGGCGGGAGTGCCCTGGCGCGCCAGCTGCGCGGGGCTCGCGACCAGCACCTCGCAGACCTCGTCGAGGCGCTTGACGACCATGGAGCCGCTTTCCTCGAGCGAGCTGCGCACGCGCAGCGCGACATCCACACCCTCCTCCACGACGTTGACCACCCGGTTCGTCACCTGCATGTCCAGCCGCACCTCGGGGTAGCGCGCGAGGTAGTCCGGCAGCACGTCCGCCAGCACGGTCTGCGCCAGTGTCACGGGACAGGTGACCCGGACGGTGCCGCGCGGCTCCGACTGGACCTGCGCCACGGCATCGGCCGCCGCCTGGGCCGACTCACGCATCGCCTGGCAATGGCGCAGGTAGGCATGCCCCACCTCGGTCAGCGACAGGGTGCGCGTGGTGCGCTGCAACAGGCGCACGCCCAGTTGCGCCTCCAGCCCGGCCACGCGGCGCGACAGGCGCGACTTGGGGATGCCGAGCGCGCGCCCGGCCGCCGCGAAGCCGCCGCGCTCGGCCACCTCGGCGAAATACAGCATGTCGTTGAAATCGTTCATCGTTCCATAAATAGAACAAACCAACCCGGATTCAATCACCAAAGAAGCATTGGCTCGTGTTTGATAATAACGACAGTGCTGCAGTCAGGGGTTTGCCCTTGATTGGCGTGCCTTTCCCGCAGGCCGCGAACCGGTCTGCCCCGGCACCCGCAGCGTCCCCTTCATCTGCGTCACAACCCCCATAGGAGAACCCCATGAGCAATGTCCGGCTGGCTGTCGTCTACTACAGCGCCTACGGCACCAACCACACGATGGCCGAGGCGGCCGCCGAAGCGGCCCAGGCCGCGGGGGCCGAGGTACGCCTGCGCCGCGTGGCGGAGACGGCGCCGCCCGAGGTCGTGCAATCGGTCGCGGCGTGGCACGGCCACGCGCAAAAGACCGCGCACATCCCCGTCGCCCAGCCCGCGGACCTGGAGTGGGCCAACGCCTTCCTGTTCAGCGCACCGACGCGCTTCGGCACCGTGGCCAGCCAGATGCGCGCGTTCATCGACACGCTGGGCCCCATCTGGCAGCAGGGCAAGCTCGCCGGCAAGGCAGTGAGCGCCACGACCAGCGCGCAGAACCTGCACGGCGGGCAGGAATCGACGCTGCTCGGCCTGTACACCACCTTCATGCACTGGGGCTCGGTCATCGTGCCTCCGGGCTTCACCGACCCGGTGATGTTCAAGGGGCTGGGCAACCCCTACGGCGCCAGCAGCAACATGGGCACGCCGACGGACGAGGTGCTGGACATCGTGCGCTACCAGACCCGGCGCCTGGTGGAAGTCGCCGGCAAGCTCGCCGGCTGACCACGTTGCGGCGCCGCTGGCGCGGGCCGCCTCCGGGCTACCACGCGCCCTTGTGCTCCGGCACCCTGCGCACCAGCCCGAGCGCGCACACCAGCAGCAGCGCGACGGCGGCGAAGACCCAGGCCTGCGCCCGCCCGGGATCGGCCGCGGGCGCGATCACCGCGGTCGCCAGCGAGACCGAGACGATGGTGCCGGTGGACATGAACATCGAGCGTATGGCCGCGAGCGACGAGGAATGCTCGGGCGCCAGCTGCAGCCCGGCGTTGCGGCTGGCCGGGTTGACCATGCCCATGCCGCTGCCGGCAATGAAGGCCGCGGTGGCCAGCCAGGCGTAGGGCGAGAGGCCCGCCTGCGGCGGCAGCGCCATCAAGGCCAGCCCCAGCGCCGTCACCACGCCGCCGACGCCGATCGGCAGCCGGTAGCCCGAGCGCCGCAGCACCAGCACCGCCAGCACCGACATCCCCACGCTGGCGATGCCCTGCGCGATCAACAGCGTGCCGGCCGAGAGCGCATCGACGCCGTAGCGGTTGATGGCATACAGCGGCGCCAGGACCACCACCCCCACCGGGATGCCGCCAAAGATCACGTTCACCAGATTGACCACGCCGAAGTCGCGCCCGAAGAGCAGGCGCGGCTCGATGAAAGGCTGCTCCACCCGCCGCAGGTGGCGCACGAAGGCCCAGCCCGCCACCACCGCCACCAGCAGCGGCAGCCACACCAGCGCCGAGGTCGGCGCCACGCCGCGCTCTCCCAGGTAATTCACCCCCAGCATGCCGGCCAGCACGCAGGCGCTGAGCAGCGCCATGCCCCCCAGGTCCAGGCGGCCGCCGCCCTGCCGGCCCCGGCGGTCGTGCGGGATCAGGCGCCAGGCGAAGAACAGGATCACCAGCCCGAGCGGCACGTTCACCAGGAACACCCCGCGCCAGCTCCAGTAGGTGACGAACAGCCCGCCGAAGATCGGCCCGATCATCGCGCCCACGGGGAAGATGCTGCCGAACAGGCTCACCGCCCGGTCGCGCGCGCTGCCGAAGTGGTCCACGATGATGCCGGTGGCCGACGGCGTGAAGCCCGCCCCGCCCGCCGCCTGCAGCACGCGCAGCGCGATCAGCAGGTAGATGTCGTTGGCCAGCCCGCACAGCAGCGAGGCCAGCGTGAACACGAACACCGAGCCGATGAACACCCGCCTGCGCCCGTAGCGCTCGCTCAGCTTGCCGGCGATCGGCACCGCCGCGACGAAGCCGAGCGAATACGCCGTGAGCGTCCAGCCGGCCCAGTTGATCGAGGTGTCCAGCCCATGCTGCAGCTCGTGCAGCGCGGTGGCGACAATGGTCGAATCGATCGACATCATCATCAAGGACAGGGCGATGACGAGAAAGATGCGCACGCGCGGCACCGGCGGTGCCTTGTCTGCCGCCCCGGCCTGCGGCGCCTCGTCCGGCCGCCCGGCAGCGACACCCGTCACGGCCGCCCCTGCATGGCAACGGCACGGGAAAACGGCGCAATGGTTTTTTCTGGCATCGGGCGATTTTGCACCAGAAACGATCTCACCCCTTACGATTCAAGCGCAAGCAGCTCCTCTTTTTGGAGCATTCCGGACGGGCGCCCACACGCGGAATCATCCCCCCACGGCTACGGCAGAGAGATACGCGGGACACGCATGGAGGGCAGCGGCGGATCTGCCCGCAAACAGCACGCGCCTCGGTCAGGCCTGGGCGATGGCTTGCGGCTGCAGCTTGATGCCCAGCGCGTGCATCACCTTCAGGATGGTGCCGAAACTCGGGTTGCTCTCGCCGGACAACGCCTTGTAGAGGCTTTCGCGGCCCAGCCCTGTCTCCTTGGCGAGCTGGCTCATGCCTTTGGCTCGGGCGATATCCCCCAAAGCCGCCGCGATGAAGGCGGCGTCATCGCCCGCCTCGTCCATGCATGCTTGCAGGTACAGCACCATGTCTTCCTCGGTCTTGAGGTATTCGGCGCTGTCCCACTTGCGCAGTTTGATGCTTCCCATGGCGCTTCCCTTATAGCTTGCGTGCCAGCTCCAACGCGGTCCTGATATCTTTGCCTTGAGTGGATTTGTCGCCACCGGCCAGGAGGATCACGATCTCCATGCCGCGCTGCGCGAAATACACGCGGTAGCCCGGCCCGTAGTGAATCCGCATCTCCGAAACACCTTCGCCGACAGGTTCACAGTCGCCAAAGTTGCCCAGTTCGGCCCGGCGAATTCGCGCCTGTATGCGCTTCTGTGCCAACTTGTCGCGCAGGCCGACAAACCAGTCATCGAATATTTCGGTGGTGTGGATGACCTTCACACATGGCATTGTAGAAAACAGGATACAAACCATCAAGCATCTTGGCGAACCAAAATGGCGACATCCAACCTGCTCGCCATCGCGCTGCTACGGCAGCCAGCGGTCCGGCGCATGGCAAACTTGCCGGTTTCGTCAGCTTCGTTCCCCCCATGCAAGCCATCCTGCGGCAACTGGCCGCCGAAATCCGCGTTTCCGAAAACCAGGTGCGCGCCGCCGTCGAGCTGCTCGACGCGGGCAGCACCGTGCCCTTCATCGCCCGCTACCGCAAGGAGGCCACGGGCGGGCTGGACGATGTGCAGCTGCGCGAGCTGGAGGCGCGCCTGGCCTACCTGCGCGAGCTGGCCGAGCGGCGCGTGGCCGTCCTGAAGGCGATCGACGAGCAGGGCAAGCTGACCGACGCCCTGCGCGCGCAGATCATGGCGGCGCCGACCAAGCAGGAGCTGGAAGACCTCTACCTGCCGTTCAAGCAAAAGCGCCGCACCAAGGGCCAGATCGCGCGCGAGTCCGGCATCGAGCCGCTGGCCGACCGGCTCTGGGCCGACCCGGCGCTCGATCCGCAGCAGGAAGCGCTGGCCTTCTGCCAGCCGGCCACGCTGCTGGACGACGGCAAGCCGGGGCCGGACTTCTCGACCGCCGCCGCGGTGCTCGACGGCGTGCGCGACATCCTGTCGGAGCGCTGGGCCGAGGACGCCGCGCTGGTGCAGAGCCTGCGCGAGTGGCTCTGGGCCGAGGCGCTGCTGCAAAGCAGGCTCGTCGCCGGCAGGAACGAGAACGACCCCGAGGTGGCGAAGTTCCGCGACTACTTCGACTACGACGAGCCGATCGCCCGCGTGCCGAGCCACCGGGCGCTGGCGGTGTTTCGCGGCAGGCAGCTGGAAATTCTTGATGCAAAAATGGTGCTACCGCAGACGGAGCAAGCGGCGGCAGCTCCTAAATCGGTAGCTTCCCCCAGCCCCGCCGAAGGCCGCATCGCGCTGCACCTGGGCTGGCGCCACCAGGGCCGCGCGGCCGACGACCTGCTGCGCAAGTGCGTGGCCTGGGCCTGGCGCGTCAAGCTCAGCCTGTCGATCGAGCGCGACCTGTTCGCCCGCCTGCGCGAGGCGGCGGAGGCGGTGGCGATCAAGGTCTTTGCCGACAACCTGCGCGACCTGCTGCTGGCCGCGCCCGCCGGGCAGAAGGTGGTGATGGGGCTCGATCCCGGCATCCGCACCGGCGTGAAGGTGGCGGTGGTGGACGCCACCGGCAAGCTGGTGGAGACCGCCACGGTCTACCCGCACGAGCCGCGCCGCGACTGGGACGGGAGCCTGGCCACGCTCGGGCGCCTGGTGCAGAAACACGGCGTGCAGCTCATCGCCATCGGCAACGGCACCGCCAGCCGCGAGACCGACAAGCTCGCGGGCGAGCTCATCGCCTTGATGAAAAAAACGGCTCCAGCGCAGGCGGGGCAAGCGCCAGCAGCTATTCAAAAGGTAGTAGTGAGCGAGGCCGGCGCCTCGGTCTATTCGGCCAGCGAATACGCCTCGCAGGAGCTGCCCGACGTGGACGTGAGCCTGCGCGGCGCAGCCAGCATCGCGCGGCGGCTGCAGGACCCGCTGGCCGAGCTGGTGAAGATCGAGCCCAAGAGCATCGGCGTGGGCCAGTACCAGCACGACGTGAACCAGAGCCAGCTCGCGCACACGCTGGGTGCGGTGGTGGAGGACTGCGTGAACGGCGTGGGCGTGGATCTGAACACCGCCAGCAGCCCGCTGCTCTCGCGCGTCTCCGGGCTCTCGGGCACGGTCGCCAAGGCCGTCGTGCGCTGGCGCGAGCAGCACGGCGCGTTCAGGAGCCGCCAGCAGCTGCTCGAGGTCGCGGGCCTGGGGCCCAAGACCTTCGAGCAGGCGGCGGGCTTCCTGCGCATCCGCGGCGGCGACAACCCGCTGGATCTGACCGGCGTGCACCCCGAGACCTACCCGGTGGTCGAGCAGATCATCGTGAAGACCGGCAAGCCGATCGACCAGCTCATGGGCCGCGCCGAGCTGCTCAAGGGCCTCAGGCCCGAGCAGTTCGCCACCGAGCGGTTCGGCGCGATCACCGTCAGGGACATCCTGCAGGAGCTGGAAAAACCGGGGCGCGACCCGCGCCCGGACTTCGCCGTGGCGCGCTTCAGCGAGGGCGTGGAGAGCATCGCCGACCTCAAGGAAGGCATGGTGCTCGAAGGCACGGTGAGCAACGTGGCGGCGTTCGGCGCCTTCGTCGACCTGGGCGTGCACCAGGACGGACTGGTGCACGTGAGCCAACTGGCCCACCGCTTCGTGAGCGACGCGCGCGAGATCGTCAAGACCGGGCAGATCGTCAGGGTCAAGGTGCTGGAGGTGGACGTGGCGCGCGGGCGCATCGGCCTGACGATGAAGCTCGATGCCGCGCCGGGCGCACGCGGCGGCACGCGCGACAACCGCTTCGAGGGCGCGGGCCGCGGCGCCGCGGCGGGGCACCGGCACCACGGCGAGGCCGCCACCCCGCCGTCGGCCATGGCCTCGGCGTTCGCCCGGCTCGGGCAGCGCGGGCGCGGGTAGCGTCGGCGCGCGCCGGCCCGCCAGACGGCCTACACCACCACCGGCTCCGGCTCCAGGCGGATGCCGAAGCGCTCGTACACGCTGGTCTGTATCGCCTTGGCCAGCGTCATCACCTCGCCGCCGGTCACGCTCGCCTCCGGGTCGCCGCGGTCGCCGCGGTTCACCAGCACCAGCGCCTGCTTCTCGTAGACCCCGGCGCGGCCCACGGTCTTGCCGCGCCAGCCGCAGGCGTCGATCAGCCAGCCGGCGGCCAGCTTGATGCTGCCGTCGGGCATGGGGTAGTGCACGATCTTCGGCTCGCGCGCGATGATGTCGCGGCACTGCTCGGGCGTGACCGTCGGGTTCTTGAAGAAGCTGCCGGCGTTGCCGAGCACCGCCGGGTCGGGCAGCTTGGCGCCGCGGATGGCGCAGACCCAGTCGAAGATCTGCCGCGCACTCGGCCGCGCGACGCCCGTCTCCTGGCACTTTTTCTGCAGGTCGAGGTAGTCCAGCCCGGGCCGCCACGCCTTGGGCAGCCGCAGGCGCACCCGCGTGATCACCGCCCGCCCGGCCAGGCCCATGCCGCGCTGCCAGGCGGCGCCCGCCTGCGCCCGCGGCGCGCGGTGCTTGAAGACCGAGTCGCGGTAGCCGAACGCGCACTGCGCGGCATCGAGCTCGAAGCCCTCGCCGGTCAGCCCGTCGATCGCGCTGAGCGAATGGAAGCGATCCTGCAGCTCCACGCCGTAGGCGCCGATGTTCTGCACCGGCGCGGCGCCCACGGTGCCGGGAATGAGCGCCAGGTTCTCCAGCCCGGGCCAGCCCTGCCGCAGGGTCCAGGCCACCAGGTCGTGCCAGGCCTCGCCCGCGCCCGCCTCGACGATCCAGGCCCCGGGCGTTTCCTGCACCAGCGCCAGGCCGCGGATTTCCATCTTGAGCACCACCGGCCTGACGTCGCCCGTGAGCACGATGTTGCTGCCGCCGCCGAGCACGAAGAACGGCTGGCGCGCCAGATCCAGCCGCCCGACGGCCTGGCGCACGTCCTCGTCCCCGCGCACCCGCACCAGCGTGTGCGCGCGCGCGGCGATCCCGAAGCTGTTGGCGTTCTGCAGCGGGACATTCTTCTCGACTAACATCCGCGGGATTGTCGCATCCGGCCCCACGCGCATCGGCCGGACGCGCGCCGGAAAGTGAGGAGCCCCATGCCGTCGTTCGATACCGTTTGCGAAGCCGATTTCGTCGAAATCAAGAATGCCGTGGACAACACCACCAAGGAGATCGGCACGCGCTTCGACTTCAAGGGCACCTCGGCCGCGATCGAGCTCAAGGACAAGGAGATCACGCTGCTGGGCGACGCCGACTTCCAGCTCCAGCAGGTTCAGGACATCCTGCGCGGCAAGCTCGCCAAGCGCGGCGTGGACGTGCGCTTCCTCGACGTGCAGAAGCCGCAGAAGGCCGGGGGCGACAAGCTCAGGCAGCTCGTCAGGGTGAGGAACGGCATCGACGCCGAACAGGCCAAGAAGATCCAGCGGCTCATCAAGGACAGCAAGCTCAAGCTGCAGGCCGCGATCCAGGAGGGCAAGGTGCGCGTCTCCGGCGCCAAGCGCGACGACCTGCAGGCGGCGATGGCGCTGATCCGCAAGGAAGTGGCCGAGCTGCCGCTCTCGTTCGACAACTTCCGCGACTGAGAGGACGCTCCATGAAGGCTCTCCTCGCCCTGCTGGCCGCGCTGGCGCTGGGCACGCCCTCGCTGGCGCAGAACGTGCAGCTCGCGGGCATCCTGGGCGGCAAGGCGCTGCTGGTGGTGGGGGCTGGCGCGCCGCGCGCCGTGGCGCCGGGCGAAACCCACCAGGGCGCGCGCGTCGTCTCCGTCGGGCGCGACGAGGCGGTGCTGGACATCGCCGGCGAGCGGCGCACCCTGCGCCTGGGCGAGGCGCCGGTGAGCGTGGGTGCCAGCGGCGGCGCGCGCCAGCGCCTGGTGCTGCAGGCCGACGCGCGCGGGCACTTCGTCAACGGCGGCGCGATCAACGGCCGCCCGATGCAGTACATGGTCGATACCGGCGCCACCACCGTCGCCATCGGCCGCGCCGAGGCCGAGCGCCTGGGCATCAAGGTGCAGGACGGCCAGCCGGTGCGCATGCACACCGCCAACGGCACCGCGCAGGGCTGGCGCGTGCGGCTGGACTCGGTGCGCGTCGGCGCGCTCGAGCAGCGCGGCGTGGACGCCATCGTCACCGGCGAACCCATGCCCTACGTGCTGCTGGGCAACAGCTTCCTGCGCGCCTACGAGATGACGCGCAGCGGCGATGAACTGGTACTGCAACAGCGCTGACGATGACCACCGCACCCGCCGACGACGAATACGAGGACCTGCTCAGCCACTGGCTCGACCTGGAATCGGCGCTGGCCATGCTGCTGGCGCACCCCGGCCGGGTGCGCGAGTACACCGCCAAGGTGCGCCAGTGCGACCTGTGGCTGCAGGGCATCGTCGGCCGCGACACCGACGCGGCGCTCTACCTGATGTTCCAGCTGGCCACCACCTCCACCGTAGGCTACAGCGCCTCGCACGCGCTGGTCTGCGCCACGCTGTGCCAGATCCTGGCGCCGAAGCTGCAGCTCTCGGCGCTGGAGCGCGACAGCCTGGTGCGCGCCGCGATCACGATGAACATCGGCATGACCGCGCTGCAGAACGAGCTGGCGCTGCAGCGCGAGCCGCCCAGCACCGAACAGCGGCAGGCGATCGCGCACCACCCGCAGGCCGGCGTGGCGCTGCTCGAGGAGCTGGGCATCCGCGACGACCTCTGGCTCGACGTGGTCGCGCAGCACCACACCCCCCCGCCTGAGCAGGCGCTGCTCACCAGCCTGCCGACCGAGCAGCGCCTGGCGCGCATCCTGGCCACGACGGACCGCTACGCGGCCATGATCTCGCCGCGCAAGTCCCGCCCGGGCCGCAGCGCCACCGACTCGGTGCGCGCCCTCGTCGGGCACGACGAGCTGCGGCACGGCGACGTCGGCATCGCGCTGCTGCACACCGTCGGCCTGTGCCCGCCCGGCACCTTCGTGCGCCTGGACAACGGCGAGACCGCCGTGGTGCTGCGCCGCAGCGCGCGCGCCAACGCCCCGCTGGTCGCCAGCGTGGTCAACACGCAGGGCACGGCGCTCAAGCAGCCGCTGCTGCACCACACCGCGCGCGGCGGGCCCCAGGTGCAGTCGGCGCTCTCGCGCTCGGCGGTCACGGTGGAGGTGGACCACCGCGCCATGGTGCGGCTGGGCCTGTATGCCGCCCGGATCACGCCGACGCTGGGCGCCTGAAGGCCAGCGCCCCCCTCCATGCACAAGACCCGCCCGCTCTGGCACTTCGGGCTGCTCCTGGCCGCGTGGCTGCTGCTGTTCAGCCCGCGCCTCCTGCCCGGGGTCGGCGCCAAGACCCTGGCCTGGGTCGCCATCTCGGCGTTCCTGTTCTGGCCCCTGGTCCTGCGCCGCTGGACGCTCTGGCTCGGCGTGGCGGCGGTGGCGCTGGTGGGCATGCTGGACATTTTCTACAGCTACTACTTCCACACGCTGGCCGACGAGTTCTTTCTCGCCACGGTGCTGCGCACCAACACCGACGAGGTCTCGGATTTCACGAAAACCCTGCCGGCAGGCCCCATCGCGGCCAGCCTGGCCTGGCTCGCCCTGTGCGCCGCCATCGGCAGCCTGCTGCACCGCGGCGTGCCCGCGGCGCTCTCGCGCTGGCCCCTGCTGCGCTGGAGCTGGCTGCCGGCGGCGGCGGTCTGGCTGCTGCTCGCCCTCGGGTACGCCAGCGGCAGCGGCGCACGGCAGTTCGAGGTGCAGGACAAGAGCCGCAACGTCTATCCCCTGCACCTGGCCTGGGCGGCGGTGAAGCAGCACGCGCTGAGCGACGCCGTCCTGTACCAGCCCCGCTTGCCGCAATACCCGCCCGCCGCCGCCGCGCAGATCGGGACGATCGTGGCCGTGCTCGGCGAAAGCGCGTCCGCGCAGCGCTGGTCGCTGCTGGGCTACACCACCCACGCCACCAACGCGCCGCTGGACGGGCTGCCGGGGTCCATGGCCGCCGAGGTGCTGGCCAAGGACTTCATGACCGCCGGCGCCCTGCCCTTCGTGCTCACCGGGTTCTCGGTCAACGACAGCATCGCGCGCCAGTCGCCGTCGTTCCTCGACATCGCCAAGCGCGCGGGGTACAAGGTCTTCGTCTTCGACAACTCCCGCACCTCGGGCAACGGGGACTTCTTCGCGCGGGTCCTGCGCCGCTCGAGCGACACCTACCAGAAGATCGGCAACGGCGGCGACTACGACGGCGTCCTCACGCCCTGGCTGGAGCAAGCCCTGCACGACCCCGCCGCGCACAAGCTGATCGTGCTGCACACCTTCGGCAGCCACGAACTGGTCGACGGGCGCTATCCCCCGGACTACGCGAAATTTCCCGACCCCTACGACAACTCCATCCTGTACACCAGCACGCTGCTGAAGGAATGGACAGCGATGCTGGAGAAGGCCGCCGGCACGGGTTCGGCCATGCTGGTCTACACCAGCGACCACGGCCTGGCGATGCCGCCCTGCAGCGACGACTACATCCACCGCAGAAGCCTGACCGGCCTGGAGGTGCCGTACTTCGTCTGGGGCAACGCCAGCGCCCGGGCGCAATCGCCGCAGCTGTTCACGCTCCACGGCGAGCACGGCAACGCGATCCTGGGCGAAAACACCGTCCGCGCGCTGGGCTACGGGCAGATGTCCGAGCAAGGGCAGTGGCCCGACAGCGCGCACCCGACGTTCGAAGGCCACGCCTGGCAGGAGCTGCACCGGCTGGACGCCTGCACGCTGCGCTAAGAGCGTGTTCACGCTCTAAAAAGGTGTGAACGAACGCCCTGGCGGCAAGTCAGGCGCGCTTCTTCTCTCCGCCCAGCCGCGGCTCCTTGCCCTGGATCAGCCGCCGGATGTTGGCCTGGTGGCGCCATGCCAGCAGCCCCGCCATGACCGCGATGGCCAGCCCCACGCCCGGATGCACGTCCCACGCGACGCCGCCGGCCAGCAGGTAGAAGAACGGCGCGAACGCGGCGGCGATGAGCGAGGCGAACGAAACCCAGCGGAAGAACGCCACGATGATCAGCCAGGTGGCCAGCGTCGCCAGCGCCAGCCAGCCGCTCACGCCCAGCAGCACGCCCAGCGCCGTAGCCACGCCCTTGCCGCCCTGGAAACGGAAGAACACCGGCCACAGGTGCCCGGCGAACGCCGCCAGCGCCACCAGCGCCAGCGTGCCCCCGCCCAGGCCGTATGCCGGGCCGTAGACGCGCACCAGCACCACCGGCAGCCAGCCCTTGGCGGCGTCGAGCAGCAGCGTGAGCACCGCCGCCGCCCTGGAGCCCGAGCGCAGCACGTTGGTCGCGCCCGGGTTCTTGCTGCCGTAGCTGCGCGGGTCCGACAGCCCCATGGCGCGGCTGACGATGACGGCGAACGACAAGGAACCGACCAGATAAGCCGCCACCACGGCGACGGCGGACAGAAGATAACTGTTCACGAATGAGCCCCCTGTGCCTATTCTGCCAGCGCGCACTGCACCGGCCGGGCGCCCAGCGCCACCACGCACGCCTGCGGATCGAGCTGCACCAGGTAGCCCCGGCGCCCGCCGTTGATCGCGATGCGCGGCAGCCGCAGGATGCTCTCCTCGACGTAGACCGGCATCGCCTTGCGCGTGCCGAAGGGCGAGGTGCCGCCCACCAGGTAGCCGCTGTGGCGCTGCGCCACCCCGGGTTTGCACGGCTCGACGTGCTTGGCACCGATGCAGCGCGCCAGGTTCTTGGTCGAGACGGTGCGGTCGCCGTGCATCAGCACGATGAGCGGCTGCGCATCCTGGTCCTGCATCACCAGGGTCTTGACCACCGCGTGCTCTTCCAGCCCGAGCTGGCGCGCCGCCTCGCCCGTGCCGCCGTGCTCCACGTAGTCGTACGCATGCCCGGTGTAGGCCACGCCGTGCGCGCGCAGCCACTGCGTGGCCGGGGTCTCGCTCACGTGCTGGGTTTTTTCCTTCTTTGCCATTTCTTCGTTTTCGATAGCTGCCTGCGCTTGCCACGCCAGCGTTTTTGCCATATTTGGCATGAAATTCCGGCGCGGACGCGCCTGGCGGCCAAGTGTAGGCAGTCGCCGCCGTGGTTGCGCCCGGCGCCGTCTCCTGAATAATCCGCGCCATGTACCAGGAACGCCACCCCGCCCGCAGCGAGACCGTGCCCATCCGCGGCGTCGCCTACCACCTGCGCCTGTGGGGCGACCAGGCCACCGCGCGCCTGCCGCCGCTGGTGCTGCTGCACGGCTGGATGGACGTGGGCGCATCGTGGCAATTCGTCGTCGATGCCTTCAGCAGCCCGTTCCTGCAGGGCCGCCTCGTCGTCGCGCCGGACTGGCGCGGCTTCGGGCTGAGCACGCCGGCGCAGCGTGCCGACTGCTACCACTTCGTCGACTACCTCGCCGACCTGGACCACCTGATCGACCACGTCGCCGGCAAGCAGCCGGTGGACCTCGTCGGCCACAGCATGGGTGGCAACATAGCGATGATGTACGCGGGCGCGCGGCCCGCGCGCATCCGCCGCCTGGTCAACCTCGAAGGCTTCGGCCTGCCCGCCACGCAGGCGGCGCAGGCGCCCAACCGCTACGCGCAGTGGATGGACGAGATCCGCCAGTGCGAGCGCGGCGAACTGGCACTCAAGGACTACGACAGCGCCGAGGGCGTGGCCCGGCGCCTGACGAAGACCAACCCGCGCCTGCCCGCCGACAAGGCCACGTGGCTGGCCCGGCACTGGGCGCGCCAGGGCGGCGACGGGCGCTGGCGCATCCTGGGCGACGCCGCGCACAAGATCACCAGCGCGCAGCTCTACCGCGTGGACGAGGCACTGGCGCTGTATGCCGCGATCACCGCGCCGGTGCTCGACATCCAGGCCGAGAGCGACAGCCTGGGCCAATGGTGGGGCGAGCGCTTCACCCGCGCGCAATACCGCGAGCGCCTGGCCCGCGTGCGCGACCACCGCAGCACCCTGGTGGCGGACGCCGGCCACATGCTGCACCACGACCAGCCCGAGACCGTGGCGCGGCTGATCGAGCGGTTTCTAGAGAAAAAGACGCTGTAGCGCCCGCTGGAAAAGCGGGAGCAGCTACACAAACAGAAGCATCGCCCAGGCAGGCCGCCGCGCTGGCCTGCCCCGCGCCACCCCGCATGAGAAAATTCGGGATTACCCCAAGCACACGACACAAGGATTGCCCCATGGACGCAGAACACATCAACCAGATCGGCACCACCCTCGAAGACCTCGCCGAGCGCACCGAGGGCTTGCGGAGGTATCTTTGACTACGATGCCAAGTTCGAACGCCTGAGAACCGTCAACGCCTCGCTCGAAGACCCCAGGGTCTGGGACGACCCAAAGAAGGCCCAGGAGCTGGGCAAGGAAAAGAAGCTGCTCGACGGCGTGGTGCTCACGCTGCAAAAGCTCACGCAGGAGCTGGCCGACAACACCGAGCTCTACGGGATGAGCAAGGAAGAAGGCGACGAGGCGGGCCTGGCCACCATCGAGGCCGAGACCGCCAAGCTCAAGCCGATGATCGAGGAGCTGGAATTCCGCCGCATGTTCAGCAAGGAGGCGGACCCGCTCAACTGCTACATCGACATCCAGGCCGGCGCCGGCGGCACCGAGGCCTGCGACTGGGCCGGCATGCTGCTGCGCCAGTACCTCAAGTACGCCGAGCGCAAGGGCTTCAAGGCCACGGTGGACGAGGAAACGCCGGGCGACGTGGCC
>CAUJIM010000046.1 GCA_963205335.1 Pseudomonadota bacterium | reverse complement strand
GGCAAGTTCGTCACCAGCCGCCAGATCTGGGACCGGCTGCAGAAGGAGCTGCGCTCCAACGTCGCGCTGCGCGTCAAGGAGACCAGCGAGGACGGCATTTTCGAAGTCTCGGGCCGCGGCGAGCTGCACCTGACCATCCTGCTGGAAGAAATGCGCCGCGAAGGCTACGAACTGGCCGTCTCCAAGCCGCGCGTGGTGTTCAAGGAGATCGATGGCGAGCGCTGCGAGCCGATCGAGCTCGTGACCGCCGACGTCGAGGAGCAGCACCAGGGCGGCGTGATGCAGGCGCTGGGCGAGCGCAAGGGCGAGCTCGTCAACATGGAGAGCGACGGCCGCGGGCGCGTGCGGCTCGAATACCGCATTCCGGCGCGCGGGCTGATCGGCTTCACCAACGAATTCCTCAACCTGACGCGCGGCACCGGCCTGATCAGCAACATCTTCGACAGCTACGAACCGCACAAGGGCGAGATCGGCGGGCGCAAGAACGGCGTGCTGATCAGCATGGACGCGGGCGAGATCTTCACCTACGCCCTGGGCAAGCTCGACGACCGCGGGCGCATGTTCGTCAAGGCGGGCGACCCGGTGTACGAGGGCATGATCGTCGGCATCCACAGCCGCGACAACGACCTGGTGGTGAACGCCACGCGCACCAAGCAGCTCACCAACTTCCGCGTCAGCGGCAAGGAGGACGCGATCAAGGTCACGCCGCCGATCGACCTCACGCTGGAATACGGCGTCGAGTTCATCGAGGACGACGAACTGGTCGAGATCACGCCCAAGAGCATCCGGCTGCGCAAGCGCCACTTGAGCGAGCACGAGCGCAAGCGCGCCAGCCGCGAAGACCGCGCGGATTGATCGAGGTTGATTCAGGAGAGGGGAGAGACGGCATGCAAGATCAGGAAGTTCTGACCGAGATTCGCGGCCAGGTCGGCTGCATCACGCTCAACCGCCCGAAGGCGCTCAATGCGCTCTCGCTCGGGATGGTGCGCACGCTGTTCGCCACCCTCACGGCGTGGAACCGGGACCCGAAGGTGCTGGCCATCGCGATACGCGGCAGCAACAAGGAGGGGCCGTTCGGCGCCTTCTGCGCCGGCGGCGACATCCGCTTCCTGCACCAGGCGGCGACGTCCGGCGACCCGCGCGTCGAGGACTTCTTCACCGAGGAATACATCCTCAACCACCTCACGCACCACCTCGGCAAACCCTACATCGCCTTCATGGACGGCGTCGTGATGGGCGGCGGCATGGGCATCAGCCAGGGCGCGAGCCTGCGCATCGTCACCGAGCGCACCAGGATGGCCATGCCCGAGACCGGCATCGGCCTGTTCCCCGACGTGGGCGGCGGCTGGTTCCTCGCGCGCTGCCCGGGCCATGCGGGCGAGTGGCTGGCGCTGACCGGGGAGACCATCGCCGCGCAGGACGCGGTCGCGCTCGGGCTGGCGGACGCGGTCCTGCCCTCGGAGCGGCTCGTGGCCGTCTGGGATGCGCTGGGCGTGCAGACCTTCGCCGACGGCGCGGCCGCACAGGCCTGGGTTGCTTCCCAATGCATAGCTGCTGGCGCAGGCCCGGCAAGCGCCAGAGCCCTGATCGACCATTATTTCTCTTTGCCCGACGTGCCCACCCTCATCGCCGCGCTGGAGGCTGCCGACGGCGCCTGGGAGCGCGCCACCGCCGCGCTGCTGCGCCAGCGCTCGCCGCTGATGCTGCACGTGGTGCTGGAGCAGATCCGCCGCGCGCGCACCATGACCCTGGCCGAAGACCTGCGCATGGAGCGCGACCTGGTGCGCCATTGCTTCCACCTGCGCCCCGGCCGGAGCGAGACGCTCGAAGGCATCCGCGCGCTGGCGGTGGACAAGGACAAGAACCCCGCCTGGCACCCGGCGCGCATCGAAGACGTCGATCCGCTGCTGGTCAGCAGCTACTTCGCCAGCCCCTGGCCGGCCGAGCTGCATCCGCTCGCCAGGCTGGCCTGACCCTGGCGCGCGCGCCGCCTTGGCGCCTGTGTCAAGATGGCGGGCATGTCCACGCCACCGCTCCCGTCGCTTCCCGAGTGGGAGATCTCCCGCTGGTTCAACACCGAGCGCCCCCTGCGGCTCGCGGACCTGCGCGGCCAGGTGGTGCTGGTCGAGGCCTTCCAGATGCTGTGCCCGGGCTGCGTC
This sequence comes from Pseudomonadota bacterium, assembly GCA_963205335.1. GTDB lineage: Bacteria > Pseudomonadota > Gammaproteobacteria > Burkholderiales > Burkholderiaceae_C > Comamonas_C. The sequence goes on along the minus strand of CAUJIM010000046.1, from coordinate 7,364 downwards.
TCCCACGCGCTGCCGCTGGCCCGCAAGATCCACCAGAGCCTGGCCGACAGCGGGGTCGCCGTGATCGGGCTGCACACCGTCTTCGAGCACCACGCGGCGATGCAGCCGCATGCGCTCGAAGCCTTCCTTTACGAATACCGCCTCACCTTCCCCGTGGGCGTCGATGCGCCTTCGGACGACGGCCCCCTGCCGCGCACCATGGCGGCGTGGAACCTGCAGGGCACGCCCAGCCTCCTGCTGTTCGACCGGGCGGGCCGCTTGCGGGCACGGCACTTCGGTGCGATCGAGGAACTGCCACTGGGCGTCGCGCTCGGCCAGCTCCTGGCCGAGGGGCCGGCGGCGCAGCCCGTCGCTGACAGTGCCGGCGAGGGGGAGGGCGCCTGCGCCGATGGCGCTTGTGCCGTGCCGCCGGCGCGATCCTGAAGAATCAATGTGACGGGGCCGGACTGTCGGCGCGCGCGAGCTGCTGGTAGACCGCCGTCGCCAGCGTCTGGAGCGCGGGCCGCGGCAGCTCGCCGCTCAGGGCGTAGCCCAGGCCCTGGTCGGTCCAGTAGAAGCTGGAGACCTCGCCCTCCTGGCTGAACTGGAATGCGGTCTGCCGCGCGGCCTGCGTGTCGTGCATGGCGCCGACGTAGAGCGTGATGCGGCCACCCGCCGCGTTCTGGTACATGAACTGCGCCCGCGCGCCCTGCTCGCCGGGGAGCAGACGCCCGCCCATGAGTTCGTAGCCCTGCGCCTGCAGCTGCGGCGCCTTCAGCGGATGGCCCAGGCGCCTGGAGAGCCACTGCACCAGATGCTCCTGCTGGGCCGCGTCCACCTCCACGGGGTGGCGCTGCTCGGGCTCGAACACCGCATGCGCCACCGCGGCCTGCTGCACGAAGCGCTGGGGCTGGGTGGCCGCCACCGGGCTCTCGGGCGCCGCGCCCGGCGCATGCAGGCCCCAGCCGAGGCCGAACGCCAGCAGCCAGCCCGCGGCCATGCCGGCCCAGGTGGTCCAGCTTTTGCGCCGCGTCTGCAGGGCTGCCAGGAGTGCCGCACTGCGCTGCATCTCACCGGGAATGGGGTGCTGCAGCCAATCGGCGTGCAGGGATTTCAGCTGCTCGCGCTGCCGTGCCCACGCCTGGAGCGTCTCCCGCTGCGCGTCGTCGAGCTGTGCGCGCAGCCTCTCGGCTTCCTGCGGCGCGAGCTGGCCATCGACCAGCGCGTGCAGGCGGCTGTCGTCGAGCGGGGGCGGGTGTTTCTGGGGCACGGTGCATCTACCTCGGGTCGTGTCTTGCAGGGCGCAGGGGGGTGACGGCGGCTTCGCGCCCCGGCGCTCCGGCCTGCCCGGCGGGGTCGTCCATCAGCTCGCGCAGACGCGCGCGGGCGCGTGACAGGCGGGACATCACCGTGCCGATGGGCACGCCGAGCACGCGGGCCACCTCGGCATAGCCCATGTCCTCCAGGCTCACCAGCAGCAGCACGGCGCGCTGCTCGGCGGGCAGGCGCTGCAGGCAGCGGTCCAGGTCCATCTGTACCTCGCCGGCCACGCCGTCCTGGCCGGGCAGGGCCGCCAGCGCGTCGGCGTCGAGCGCTTCCACGGGCAGCAGCCTGCGGCGCTGGTTCAGGTACAGGTTGTGCATCAGCGTGAACAGCCAGGCGCGCAGGTTGCCGCCGCTGCGCCAGAGCAGCCATTTGCCGCAGGCGCGCTCCAGCGTGTCCTGCACGAGGTCGTCCGCCGCCCAGGCGTCGCCCGTGAGCACGCGCGCGTAGCGGCGCAGCGCGGGCAGCTGCTCGACGACCTGGGTGCGATTCACGAACGGCGCCGCTCAGGGCGTGGCGGCATGCCACACGTTGTTCACGCCGTCGCCGGTGCGGTCGCCCGGCTTGGCGTCCTTGGCCCAGTAGTACAGGGGCTTGCCCTTGTAGGCGAGCTGCTTGGCGCCATCGTCGCGCGTGATCACGCCGTAGCCTTCGCCGACGGCGTCGCCCGTCGCGGCCAGCGGGGGCCAGTTGGCCGCGCAGGGGCCGTTGCAGGCCGACTTGCCGCTGTGGGCCTGGTCCTTGTCGAAGGTATAGAGCGTCATGCCGTTGGGGCCGACGAGCACGCCGTCCCTGGCCGTGGCCTGGGCGTGCGAGAGGGTGTAGCCGCCGGCGAGGGCCAGCGCGGCGAGCAGGGGGGCGAACTTGGTCATGGGGACTCCGGTGAAGGTCAGTGGCGCGGAACTGCGACTGATCACCCGCATGAACACCCGCGGGGGCGGGTTTATTCCGCGCGCGGCGAAAAAATCACCGATGCCGGCTTTTCATCGCCCGCTCGACCTCGCGCTTGCCTTCGCGCTCCTTGATCGTCGTGCGCTTGTCGTGCTCGGCCTTGCCCTTGGCCAGCGCGATCTCGCATTTGGCGCGGCCCCCCTTCCAGTAGAGCTTGAGCGGCACCAGCGTGTAGCCCTTCTGCTCCACCTTGCCGATCAGCCGCCGGATCTCGTCCTTGTGCATCAGCAGCTTCTTGGTGCGCGCGGCCTCGGGGCTGACGTGGGTGGAAGCGGTCTTGAGCGGCTGGATCTGGCAGCCGATCAGGAACAGCTCTCCATTCTTGATGACCACATAGCCCTCGGTGAGCTGCGCCTTGCCTTCGCGCAGCGCCTTCACCTCCCAGCCCTGCAGCACGATGCCCGCCTCGTGGCGCTCCTCGAAGAAGTAGTTGAACGCGGCCTTCTTGTTTTCGGCGATGCGCGGGGATTGCTCTGGTTTCTTGGCCATGGGGGGACAGGGGAAGGGGTGCGGCGCCACTAGAATCGACGCCGCATGGAGGCTCGCCGCATTTTAGGCGGGCGCTCGGCATCCATCCGCATGAAGACCGTCCGCAAGTCCGTCCTGATCTGGTACTCGCCCCAGGAGATGTTCGACCTGGTGACCGACGTGCCCAGATACCCCGAATTCCTCCCCTGGTGCGACCACGCGGCGGTACGGACGCGGGACGACCAGGGCATGGTGGCCGAGGTGGGCATCGCCCTGGCAGGGGTGCACAAGACTTTCGTGACGCGCAACGTGCACGAGCCGGGCAGGCGCGTGACGATGACGCTGGTCGAGGGGCCTTTTTCGCGACTCGACGGCGACTGGCACTTCCACCCCGTCGGTGACGGCGCGCAGCGCGCCTGCAAGGTCGAGCTGGAGCTGCACTACGGGTTTTCCAGCCGCACGCTGGCGGCGCTCGTCGGCCCGGTGTTCGACCGCATCGCCAATTCGCTGGTCGATGCCTTCATCGAGCGCGCCCAGAAGGTCTATGGCTGAACGGCTGGCCATCGTCGTCGCCACCTCGCCGCAACCCCGGCAAACGCGCGAGTGGGCCTTGCAGCTGCCACCGGGAGCGACGGTGGGCGATGCGCTGCGCGCCTGCGGCCTCGACCCCGCGAAGCAGGGCTACGCCAGCGGCATCTGGGGCCGGGCGGCGGCGCTCGATGCGCCGCTGCGCGACGGAGACCGGGTGGAATGGTGCCGCGGCCTTGCCGTGGACCCGAAGGTGGCGCGGCGCCAGCGCTTCGCCAGCCAGGGCGCGCGCGCCGCAGGCCTGTTCGCCAAGCCCGGCGGGCGCTGAACCTATTTGCAGTCCGACTGGACGATCGCCTGGGCGCGGCGCAGCTCGGTCACGCGGGTCGCGTCGTCCATGTAGCCGCGCTCTCCCTGGGCATTGGTGGTGCCCACGAGCCGGCCGGGCTGCAGCGTCGCCACGTTCTGGCGCGCGCGGGCGCAGTTCTCTGCGCGGGCCTTGGCCTCCTGGTCGGCCCTGGCTTTCTCTTCGGCCTGCTTCCTGGCGGCTTCGGCGGCCTCGGCTTTCGCTTTTTCTGCTTCGAGCTGCTTGTCCTTGCCGGTGACGGCAGGGGTGTCGCGCGCCACGGGCGTCTGCTGCGCCCTGGCCGCGCCGCCATCTTCGCCGGAGCCGGCCGCGGGAGCCGCGGTGGCTGCCGGGCGTGCCGGTACCAGCGTTGCGGGCTGCTTCAGGATCTTCGATTCGGGAACATCCATGGGCGGAGGCCGGTCGCTGAAAACCTTGCGTCCATCCTTGTCCACCCATTGGTATTGCGCGACGGCCCCCAGCGCCCAGGTACAGGCGAGGGCGGTCAGGAAAGGCTTGAGCGGTTTCATGCGCGCAGTGTAGCGGCCAGCCGTGGCGGCGCCTAGGGACTGTAGTGTCGCTAGTACAATCCGTTTTTTGGAGCTTTCCCATGCGCCTTCTCGGAAAAGCGCTCACCTTCGACGACGTGTTGCTGGTGCCGGCGTATTCCCAGGTCCTGCCCAAGGACGCATCCCTGGCCACGCGCTTCACGCGCACCATTTCCCTCAATCTTCCTCTGGTGTCCGCCGCGATGGATACCGTCACCGAGGCGCGTCTGGCGATCGCCATCGCGCAGGAGGGCGGCATCGGCGTGGTGCACAAGAACATGTCGCCCGAACAGCAGGCCGCCGAGGTCTCGAAGGTCAAGCGCCATGAGTCGGGCGTGGTGCACGATCCGGTCGTGATCACGCCCGAGCACACCGTGCTGCAGGTGCTGCAGCTCTCGGAAGAGCTCGGGATCTCGGGCTTTCCGGTGTGCGACGGCGGCAAGGTGGTCGGCATCGTCACCAGCCGCGACGTGCGCTTCGAGACGCGCTACGACGTCAAGGTGCGCGAAATCATGACGCCGCGCGAGCGCCTCATCACCGTCAACGAGAAGGACGACACCAGCCCGGAGCATGCCAAGCAGCTGCTGAACCGGCACAAGCTCGAGCGCCTGCTGGTGGTGAACGACGCGTTCGAGCTCAAGGGCCTGATCACCGTCAAGGACATCCACAAGCAGACCACCTTTCCCAATGCCGCGCGCGATGGCGCCGGCAGCCTGCGCGTGGCCGCCGCCGTGGGCGTGGGCCCCGGCACCGAGGAGCGCGTCGAACTGCTGGTCAAGGCCGGGGTCGACGCCATCGTGGTGGATACCGCGCACGGCCACAGCAAGGGCGTGATCGAGCGCGTGCGCTGGGTCAAGCGGCACTACCCGCAGATCCAGGTGATCGGCGGCAACATCGCCACCGGCGCGGCGGCCATCGCGCTGGTCGAGGCCGGCGCCGACGCCGTCAAGGTCGGCATCGGCCCGGGCTCGATCTGCACCACGCGCATCGTCGCGGGGGTGGGCGTGCCGCAGATCATGGCGATCGACAGCGTGGCGACGGCCCTCAAGGGCACGGACGTACCCTTGATCGCCGACGGCGGCATCCGCTTCTCCGGCGACATCGCCAAGGCGCTGGCGGCCGGCGCCAGCTCGGTCATGATGGGCGGCGTGTTCGCCGGCACCGAGGAGGCGCCTGGCGAAGTCATCCTATTCCAGGGGCGCAGCTACAAGAGCTACCGCGGCATGGGTTCGATCGGGGCGATGCAGCAGGGCAGCGCCGACCGCTACTTCCAGGAGGCGAGCAGCGGCAACCCCAACGCCGAAAAGCTCGTGCCCGAGGGCATCGAGGGGCGCGTGCCCTACAAGGGCTCGATGGTCTCCATCGTCTACCAGATGGCCGGCGGCGTGCGCGCCGCCATGGGCTATTGCGGCTGCGCCACCATCCGGGAAATGAACGACAAGGCCGAATTCGTCGAGATCACCGCCGCCGGCATCCGCGAGTCGCACGTGCACGACGTGCAGATCGTCAAGGAAGCCCCCAATTACCACGGCAACTGAAGCCGCCGCCCCGGGGCCCGAAGCCGCCGCAGGCTGCCGGGCCCTCGTCTTTTTTCAGTCGCACCCATGAACCACGACAAGATCCTCATCCTCGACTTCGGCTCGCAGGTCACCCAGCTCATCGCCCGCCGCGTGCGCGAGATGCACGTGTATTGCGAAGTCCACCCCTGCGACGTGAGCGATGCCTGGCTGCGCGAGCAGGCAAGTAGCGGCCGGCTCAAGGGGGTGGTGCTCTCGGGCAGCCACGCCAGCACCACCGAGGAAAGCACCGACCGCGCGCCGCAGGCCGTCTTCGAGCTGGGCGTGCCGGTGCTGGGCATCTGCTACGGCATGCAGACCATGGCGCAGCAATTGGGCGGCAGGGTGGAAGGCGGCCACACCCGCGAATTCGGCTACGCCGAGGTGCGCGCGCGCGGCCACACGCCGCTGCTCAAGGACATCGCCGATTTCACCACGCCCGAGGGCCACGGCATGCTCAAGGTCTGGATGAGCCACGGCGACAAGGTCACGCAGCTGCCGCCCGGCTTCAAACTGATGGCCAGCACCGATTCCTGCCCCATCGCCGGCATGGCCGACGAGGCACGGCACTTCTACGGCGTGCAGTTCCACCCCGAGGTCACGCACACGGCGCAGGGCAGGGCGATGCTTGAGCGCTTCGTGCTCGGCATCTGCGGCGCGCACGCCGACTGGGTGATGCACGACCACGTGGACGAGGCCGTCGCCCGCATCCGCGAGCAGGTGGGCGACCAGCAGGTGCTGCTGGGCCTTTCGGGCGGCGTCGATTCCAGCGTGGCCGCGGCACTGATCCACAGCGCCATCGGCGACCAGCTCACCTGCGTCTTCGTCGACCACGGCCTGCTGCGCCTGCACGAGGGCGACATGGTGATGGCGATGTTCGAGGGCCAGCTGCACGCCAGGGTGGTGCGCGTCGATGCCGGGCCGCTCTTCATGCGCGAGCTCGCCGGCATCAAGGACCCGGAGACCAAGCGCAAGACCATAGGCCGCCTCTTCGTGGAGGTCTTCAAGGCCGAGGCGGAGAAACTCAGGGCCGGCAGCGCGCGCGAGATCACCTTCCTCGCCCAGGGCACGATCTACCCCGACGTGATCGAGTCGGGCGCGAGCAAGAACGCCAAGAAGGCCGTCACCATCAAGAGCCACCACAACGTCGGCGGTCTGCCCGAGCAACTGGGCCTCAAGCTCCTGGAGCCGCTGCGCGACCTGTTCAAGGACGAGGTGCGCGAGCTCGGCATCGCGCTGGGCCTCCCGCCCGAAATGGTCTATCGCCACCCCTTCCCGGGGCCGGGCCTGGGGGTGCGCATCCTGGGCGAGGTCAAGCAGGAATACGCCGACCTGCTGCGCCGCGCCGACGCCATCTTCATCGAGGAACTGCGCGCCACCCGCGACGAGGCCAGCGGCAAGACGTGGTACGACCTCACCAGCCAGGCCTTCGCCGTCTTCCTGCCCGTGAAAAGCGTGGGCGTGATGGGCGATGGCCGCACCTACGATTACGTGGTCGCCCTGCGCGCCGTGCAGACCAGCGACTTCATGACCGCCGACTGGGCCGAGCTGCCCTACGCGTTGCTCAAGAAGGTCAGCAGCCGCATCATCAACGAAGTGCGCGGAATCAACCGTGTGACCTACGACGTGAGCTCCAAGCCGCCAGCGACCATTGAGTGGGAGTGA
>CAUJIM010000045.1 GCA_963205335.1 Pseudomonadota bacterium | reverse complement strand
TGCACTACGATGCGCGGCACACCAACGGAGACATCCCCATGAGAACCCTCAAACGCATCCTGCTCGCGCTGCTCGCCGTCGTGGTCGTCGCGGGCACGCTGGGCTGGTTCAGCCTGGACAAGGAAACCCGCGGGCTGATCGCCACCTTCCCGACCAACCGCGACCTGCTGTTCTGGAACCGGGCGCAGCGCGACGCGGCCTTCCGCGCGATGGACCGCATCCCGCTGCTGGCCAAGTGGCACACGGCGCAGCCGTCGGGCACGCCCCGGCCGCTGCCGCAGGGTGCGCCGCTCAAGCTGGGCGTGGACGTCGACGCCTACATGCAGAGCCAGCACAGCGCGGCCGTGCTCATCGTGCACAAGGGCCAGCTGCGGCTGGAGCGCTACGGCCTGGGCTTCGACGGCGGCGGGCGCTGGACCAGCTTTTCGGTGGCCAAGTCCTTCACCTCCACGCTCGTGGGCGCGGCGCTCAAGGACGGCCTGATCAAAAGCATGGACGACAAGGTGAGCGACTACCTGCCGGACATGAAGGGCTCGGCCTACGACGACGTGACGGTGCGCCAGCTGCTCACCATGACCTCGGGCGTGCAGTGGAACGAGGACTACGGCGATCCGAAGTCGGACGTGGCCCGGTTCAACAACCACGTGCCCGAGCCCGGCGTGGACGCGCTCGTGAGCTACATGCGCAAGCTCCCGCGCGCCGCGCCCGCCGGCACGCGCTGGAACTACAGCACCGGCGAGACCAACCTGGTCGGCGTGATGCTCCAGGCCGCGATCCAAAAGCCGCTGGCGCAGTACCTGCAGGAAAAGATCTGGCAGCCCGCGGGCATGGAGCAGCAGGCCACCTGGCTGCTGTCCAAGACCGGCAAGGAGATCAGCGGCTGCTGCATCCAGGCCGCACCGCGCGACTACGCCCGCATGGGCCTGTTCATCCTCGATGGCGCGAAGGTGAACGGCGCGGACATCGTGCCCGACGGGTGGCTCCAGCAGGCGACGCACAAGCAGGCCGACATCGGCATCCCCGGGCGCGGCTACGGCTACCAGTGGTGGACCTACGACGACGGCACCTTCACCGCGCGCGGCATCTTCGGCCAGGGCATCTTCATCGACCCGGCGCGCCAGCTCGTCATCGCCACCAATGCCGACTGGGACAAGGCCGGCACGGCGAACAACCCCGCCGCCGACGAGCGCGAGCGCTTCTACCAGGCGGTGCAGAAGGCCGTCGACGACGAGGCGGCCGGGCGCTGACGGCACGGGCGCCGCCTACAATCGGGGCCATCATGCGCGCCCTCACCCTGCTTGCCATCGCGGCCATCGCCGGCGCCCCGGCCTTGGCCCAGAATACCGGTCAAAACACTTCCCAGCCCTTGCCAGACGGACGGAACCAGCTCCTGCAACAGGAGCAACAAGGCGGTGACGGCGGCCGGCGCATCCAGCACATCACCGTCGAGGACGCGGGCAGCCGGGTGGACGAGTGGCGCGTGGGCGGGCAAACGCAGTCGATCACGGTGCAGCCCAAGACCGCCACCCATTTCCCCTCCTACGAAGTGCGCCCCGAGGATGGCGTGCGCGTCTGGAACCTGCGCCGCTTCTGAGCCCCGCGGCCGCCACGGCGCACGCGCCCCGGCCTGCCTCATCCGACCCACCGCTTCTGATGGCCGTCTTCACCATCGTCTCCGAACCCGAGGCCAGCGGCCTGCTCGAGCGGCTGCACCTGGGCTCGCTGGTCGAGCTGCGCGGCATCGAGGGCGGCATAGAGAACACCAACTACTTTCTCACCAGCACGCAGGGGGCCTACGTGCTCACGCTGTTCGAGCGCCTCACGGCCGGGCAGCTGCCGTTCTACCTGCACCTGATGAAGCACCTGGCGCACGCGGGCATTCCCGTGCCCGACCCGCAGGCCGACGCGGACGGCGAGATCCTCTTCACCATCGCCGGCAAGCCCGCCGCGCTCGCCACCCGGCTGCAGGGCGCCAGCCAGCTCGCGCCCACGGCCACGCACTGCCTCGCCCTGGGCGCGACACTGGCCCGCATGCACCTGGCCGCCGAAAGCTACGAACGCGTGCAGCCCAACCTGCGCGGCCTGGCGTGGTGGAACGAGACGGCGCCGCAGGTGCTGCCGCACCTGGAGCCGGAGCAGGCGGCGCTGCTGCAGTCGGAGCTGGCCTACCAGAACCACGTCGCCGCATCGCCCGGCTACGCGGCGCTGCCGCGCGGGCCGGTGCACGCCGACCTGTTCCGCGACAACGCGCTGTTCCAGGACGATGCGCTGACCGGCATCTTCGACTTCTACTTCGCGGGGGTCGACACCTGGCTGTTCGACCTGGCGGTGGCGCTCAACGACTGGTGCATCGACCTGCCCACGGGCCGCCACGACGCGGCGCGCTTCGATGCCCTGCTGGGCGCATACCAGCGCGTGCGGCCGCTGACGGCGCACGAGCGCCCGATGCTGGCCGCGATGCTGCGCGCCAGCGCGCTGCGCTTCTGGATCTCGCGCCTGTGGGACTTCCACCTGCCGCGCGACGCCCACATGCTGAAAGCCCACGACCCCACGCATTTCGAGCGCGTGCTGCGCGAGCGCAGCCGCCACCCGGTCCGGCTGTAGGACCGCAACACGAAGCGGCGCGAGCGCCTGCGTTACAGTCCTCGCGCCCGCCCGATTGATCCGCATGAAACTCCAACTCGTCCCCGCACGCACCGGCCTGGTCTGGGTCCGCCTCGGCGTGCGCGCCTTCTGGCGCCAGCCGATGGCGCTCAGCGTGCTGTTCTTCCTGTGCATGGCCTGCATGTCGCTGGCCACGCTGGTCCCCATCGTCGGCACCGTCCTGGCGCTGGCCATGCTGCCCACGTCCACGCTGGTGATGATGGTCGCCGCCGCCGAGGCCAGCCAGGGCCGCACGCCGACGCCCACGCTCCTGCTCACGGCGTTTCGCACCGGGCGCGAGCGCATGCGCGCCATGGTGGTGCTGGGGCTGCTCTACGCCGGGTGCTTCCTGCTGGTGATCGCGCTGTCGGCGCTGATCGACGGCGGCCAGTTCGCGCGCGTCTACCTCGGCGCCGAATCGCTGACGCAGGAGATCGCCGAGTCGGCGGCGTTCGAGGGCGCGATGTGGCTCTCCGTGCTGCTCTACCTGCCGCTGTCGCTGCTGTTCTGGCACGCGCCCGGCCTGGTGCACTGGCACGGCGTGGCGCCGGTGAAGGCCCTGTTCTTCAGCATCGTCGCCTGCGTGCGCAACCTGGGCGCGTTTGCCGTCTACGGCCTGGGCTGGAGCGGGGTGTTCCTCGGCACCGGCGTGGTCGTGAGCCTGGTCGTCACCATGATCAGCCTCGCGGGCATGGGCCAGGGCGTGGCTACCACCATCATGGTCGTGACCGCGCTGGTGCTGGCGGCGATGTTCTTCTGCTCCGTGGTGTTCAGCTTCCGCGACTGCTTCGAGCCGCCGCAGGCGGCGAGCGCCGGCGGCGAGACGGCCGGCGGCTGACGCTCACTGCATCGCGTCCAGCACGACCGACGCGACCCGGTCGCGACCCGCGCGCTTGGCCGTGTAGAGCTGGGTGTCGGCCGCCACCAGCAGATCCTGCGCGCTGGCATCGCCGCCGACCAGCGTCGCCACCCCTATGCTCAGCGTCAGCACCGGATGGGGCGCGGCGGCGCTGGGCAGCGCCACCTGGGCCAGGTTGTCGCGGATGCGCTCGGCCATGGCACGCGCATCCACCGCCGAGGTATTGGGCAGCAGGCAGACGAACTCCTCGCCGCCGAAGCGCGCGACGATGTCGGTCGCCCGGCCCACGCTCGCCGTCAGCGCCCGCGCCACCGCGCGCAGGTAGTCGTCGCCCACGGCGTGGCCGTAGTGGTCGTTCACGCACTTGAAATAGTCGATGTCGATCATCAGCAGGCTCAGCGCCGTCTTGGTGCGCTGCTGGCGCGCGTGCTCGCGCAGCAGCGCGTGATCGAACTCGCGCCGGTTGGCCAGTCCGGTCAGGCCATCGGTCTGGCTCAGCTTCTCCAGCTCCCTGTGGCTCGCCACCAGCGCCCTCTGCTGGCGCACGATGCGCCGATTGCGCTCGAGCACCAGGCGCATCAGGCGGCGGTAGCGGTGCAGGGCCACCAGGAACACCGCGGCCAGCACCAGCGCCACCGCGATCCCCGCCTGCCAATACAGGCGCTGGCTGCGCCGCAGCACGTAGCGCTCGATGAACTCGCGCTCGCCATCCTCGTACGCAAGCACGGCCTGCGAGACGTCGATGGCGGCCAGGTAGCGGTTGAAGACCGCGACGAGGTGCTCGTTGGCGGGCGACGCATGGAAGTAGAAGCCGTACGCGCGCGGCATGTCGCGCAGCGTGTGCACCACCTCCAGGTCGAAATACTCGTGCTGGAAGCGCTTTTCCTCGAAGATGCTCTTGTTGAACACCGCCACGTCCACCTGGTTCTGGCGCAGTGCCTGGAACAGGGCGTCGCTGTCGGTGCGATCGAACGTGACCAGGCGCGACGCGCCCACGAACTCGTGCAGGATCGGCTCGAACGCCACGCCCTTGATCACCCCGACGCGGAACTACCCCAGGTCGCTCAAGCCGTGGACCGGCAGGCGCGCGCCCTTGCGCGCGATGATGGCGTAGTAGGTTTCGTAGTACGGCAGCGTGAAGAGGCCATGCCGGGCGCGCTCCGGGTCCACGCTCAGCGACAGGAAGACGTCGGCCGTGCCGGCCTGCACCTGGCCGATCCTGTCCGCCACGGTCTGGCCCTGCCCCGCGACGAAGTCGTAGCGCAGGCCGATGCGGTTGGCGACGAAGCACCACACGTCCACCCCGATGCCGACGTAGCCGCCCGACCGGGGGTCGTGGCGCACCATGGGCGGCGCATCCACCGCCAGCACGCTCAGCGGCGCCATGGCAGCGAATTCGGCATGCTCGGCCGCGGTCAGCGCCACCGGACGGTTCAGCCGCACGTGGCCGTCGTCGTGGCAGGCCCATGCCTGGGCCATCGCCAGCAACCCGAGCAGCACCGCCACGACCCGGGCACAGCGCGGCGCCCGGCCCCGGCCGCCACCCTCCCGCACCTGCCAGTCGTTCACCATGGTGTCCTCAACGGCGCCCCGGGCGCTCCTGGCGTTCTTGGCGCCAGCGCCGCCATTGTCGCATCCGGTCGCTCCACCAGCGCAGCAGGCCCCAGGACAGTTGCACTTTCTCCTGCCCCACCGGCAGGTCGGGCGCGGCCACGATCCAGGCCGACTTGGCGTACGCCAGGTGCTGTGCCGGGTACACGCTGCGATGACCGATCACCAGGTAGGCCGCGGCGCACGCACCCGCCACGTACCAGACCGAGCCCGCGCCGAACAGCTCGACACCCATCAGCAGCGCGGCCACGGGCGTGTTCGACGCCGCCGCGACGACGGCCACGAGGCCCACGGCCGCACCCTGCGCGGGCGCGAGCCCCAGCAGCGGCGCGCAGGCCCCGCCGGCCACCGCGCCGATCACGAACTGCGGCGTGACGATGCCGCCGTAAAAGCCCGAGCCCAGCGTGAGCGCCACCAGCAGCGCCTTCCAGAAGAAGCCGAGCGCGGGCATGGCCTCGCCCGAGAGCGCGCGCTCCATCAGCGGCAGCGACAGGCCCAGGTACTCGGTGGGCACCGCCAGCACCAGCGCCGCCAGCAGCAGGCCGCCGAGCATGGGCGCCAGCGGCGGCCACAGCCCGGTGCGCCGCTGCAGCCAGGCGAACGCCCGGCGCACGCCGGTGTACAGCTCGACGAAGCACAGCGCCGCCAGGCCGCACAGCACGCCCACGAGCACGGTCTTGAGGAACAGCCAGAGCGTGAACGTCGCCGTGAAGTCGATGTGGTACGCGGGATAGGGCACGCCCCAGAAGCGGCTCACCACATAGGCGGTGACGCCCGCGACGATGCCGGGAAAGAGGAAATCGTGCCGGATGCGGCCGATCGCGAGCATCTCCACGCCGTAGACCGCGCCCGCGATCGGGGTGCCGAACACGCTGGCGAAGCCCGCGCTCACGCCGCAGGCGACGAGGCGCTTGCGCAGCTCGGCGTTGAGCCTGAGCGCGCGGCCCACGCCCGCCGCCACGCCCGCGCCGATGTGCGAGCACGGCCCCTCCTTGCCGGCCGAGCCGCCGCAGCCCAGCGTGATCAGCGCCGCCACGGGCTTGACCCACAGCGTGGCCAGCGGCATGCGCCCGGCCTGCTCGTTGACCGCGGCGATGGGCTCGTCGTGCAGGCCGCCGCGGCGCTGCTCCCACGCGTAGTGCAGCAGCAGGCCGTTGGCCAGGCCGCCCAGCGGCAGCAGCAGCGCGAGCAGCCACCACGGCGCGTCGTACAGCCGCCCCTCGGTCTTAAACAGCGCGCCCAGGAAGACGCTGCAGGCCGAGCCCACCAGCGCGCCCGTCGCCATCGCCAGCACCAGCCACTGCACCACCGTGCCCAGCATGACCAGTGGCTCCAGCGGCGACAGGCGGCGCATGGCTACTCGATCACGGTGAGCCTGGCGACCGAGAGCGCCAGCCACTTGGTGCCGTGGCGCGCGAAGCGCACCTGCGCGCGCGCATCGGCCCCCTGCCCCTCGATGGCCAGCACGGTGCCCTCGCCGAACTTGGCGTGGAACACCTGGGTGCCCGCGTCCATGCCGGGCGCGGCGCTTTCCCGGCGCGCCGGCAGCGCCGGGGCCGGGCGCGAGAATTCCTGGCCAAATCGGCCTCCAACGCCCGTCCAGCCAGCGCTGGCAGCTCTCGCATCAGGAGCAAACGTGCCGAAGGCGGAACGCCTCGGCGTGAGCCACTTGAGCGCTTCGGGCGGCAGCTCGTCGAAGAAGCGGCTGGCGACGTTGTAGCGCGTCTGCCCGTGCAGCATGCGCACCTGCGCGTGGCTCAGGTACAGGCGCTCGCGCGCGCGGGTGATGGCCACGTACATCAGCCGGCGCTCCTCCTCCAGGCCATCCTTGTCGCTCATCGCGTTCTCGTGCGGGAACAGCCCTTCCTCCAGGCCGCAGAGGAACACCGCGTCGAACTCCAGCCCCTTGCTCGAATGCACGGTCATCAGTTGCACCGCGTCCTGCCCGGCCTGCGCCTGGTTGTCGCCGGCCTCCAGCGTCGCGTGCGTGAGAAAGGCGGCCAGCGGCGAGAGCGTCTCGCCCGTGGGTTCGTCGATCACGGCCGACTCCATGGGCGCATCGGGGTCCAGCCCCTGGCTCGCCGGGCTCTGCGTCAGCGCCGCCGCCTGCTCGTCCAGCGGCAGCGCGACCGCGTCGCGGCCGAAGCCCTCCTGCATCACGAAGCTCTCGGCCGCGCTCACGAGCTCCTGCAGGTTCTCCAGGCGGTCGGCGCCTTCCTTGTCCTGCCGGTAGTGCTGCGCCAGGCCGCTGTCCTCGACCACCTGCTCGATGATGGCGCGCAGCGGCTCGCCCTGCGAGCGCTCGCGCACCACGTCGACCAGCGCGACGAAGGCCTTGAGCTTGCTGCCCGGGCTGCCCGTCATCGTGCTCACCGCGTCCCAGAGCGAGCAGCCGCTGGCGCGCGCCGCGTCCTGCAGCAGCTCCAGCGTGCGCGCGCCGATGCCGCGCGGCGGGAAATTGACCACGCGGGCGAAGCTGGTGTCGTCGTGCGGGTTCTCCAGCAGGCGCAGGTAGGCCAGCGCGTGCTTGATCTCGGCGCGCTCGAAGAAGCGCAGGCCGCCATAGACGCGATAGGGCACGCCGGCGTTGAAGAGCTGCGATTCGAGCACCCGGCTCTGCGCGTTGCTGCGGTAGAGCACGGCGATCTGCTGGCGCTGCAGGCCCTCCTCGCGCACCAGGGCGCCGATCTCCTCGACCAGCCAGCGCGCCTCCATCAGGTCGCTCTCGGCCTCGTGCACGCGCACCGGCTCGCCCGGACCCTGGCTGGTGCGCAGGTTCTTGCCCAGGCGCCGGCTGTTGTGCGCGATCAGCGCGTTGGCGCAATCGAGGATGTTGCTGTAGCTGCGGTAGTTCTGCTCCAGCTTGATCTGCCGGGCGACGCCGAACTCGCGCACGAAGTCCTGCATGTTGCCCACGCGCGCGCCGCGGAAGGCGTAGATGCTCTGGTCGTCGTCGCCCACGGCCATCACGCTGCCGTGCGCCGCCAGCCGGCCGTCCACCTCGTCGCCCGCGAGCTGCTTGAGCCAGAGGTATTGCAGGCGGTTGGTGTCCTGGAACTCGTCGACCAGGATGTGCGCGAAGCGCCGCTGGTAGTGCGCGCGGATCGCCGCATTGTCGCGCAGCAGCTCGTACGAGCGCAGCAGCAGCTCGGCGAAGTCGACCACGCCCTCGCGCAGGCATTGCGCCTCGTAGAGCTGGTAGAGCTCGATGCGCTTTCTCGTCTCGTCGTTGGTCGCCGGCACCCCCCCCGGGCGCAGGCCCTCTTCCTTGCAGCCGTTGATGAACCAGGCGACCTGCTTCGGGGGGTGGCGCTCCTCATCGACGTTGAACTGCTTGAGCAGGCGCTTGACCGCCGAGAGCTGGTCCTGCGCATCGAGGATCTGGAAGGTGGCGGGCAGCCCCGCCAGCGCATGGTGCGCGCGCAGCATGCGGTTGCACAGGCCGTGGAAGGTGCCGATCCACATGCCGCGCACGCTGACCGGCAGCATGGAAGACAGCCGCGTGAGCATCTCCTTGGCCGCCTTGTTGGTGAAGGTGACGGCCAGGATGCCGCCGGGCGAGGCCTGCCCGGTCTGCAGCAGCCAGGCGATGCGCGTGGTCAGCACCCGGGTCTTGCCCGAGCCCGCGCCCGCGAGGATGAGCGCGTGGCCCGCGGGCAGCGTGACGGCGGCGAGTTGTTCGGGGTTCAGGTGCGCGAGCAGCGGCATCGCGGCGCCGGGAGCGGCGCTGTCATGGGCAAGCATGCGGCATTGTAGAAAGCGCCCCCGCGCATCCGGCGGCGCACCCGCATGCCCTCCCGACCGTGGTCAGCGTGCGCCGGTCTTCGCCGCGGGGCGCGCCGGCGCGCCCTTGGCCCGCCGCCCCACCAGCGCCTGGCTGCGCTCGAACACCCGCATGGTGCTGCGGATGTGCTCGGCCATCAGGGCCACGGCCCGCTCCACGTCCCGCTCCAGCACCGCGTGCAGCAGCGTCGTGTGGTGCTCGATGCTCATGGCATCGCGCAGCGCCTTGCGCGCCTGCTCGCTGTCGCTGCCCCGCCCTTCCAGCGCCGGGACGATGGCGAGGACGCGGTGGTGGCGGCGCAGCTGCTCCGACACCTGTGCCTGGAAGCGCAACAGCCACCTGGAGGTGGCCGCCTGCAGCAGCGCCTGGTGGAAGGCCTCGTGCATCTGCTCCCAGTGCAGCAGCGTGGCCTCCGACGGATCGTCGACCGGCAGCGTCGCGCGCAGCAGCCGGTGGTGGGCCGCGACCAGGCGGGCCTCCCATTCCGCGTCGCCGGCTTGCATGGCCTGCCGCAGCAGGGGCAGCTCGAGCGCCTCGCGCGCCTGCAGCAGATCCTCCAGCTCGACGCTGGAGACCGGCGCCACGGCGAACCCGTGGTTGCGCTGGTAGACCACGAGGTGCTCGGCCTCCAGCCGCGCCAGGGCCTCGCGCACCGGCGTCCAGCTCAGCCCGTAGGTCTTGTTCAGCGTGCCCGGCCGCAAGGCCGCATCGGGCGGCAGCCGTGCGGCCAGGATTTCGCCGCGCAACAGCCGGTAGGCGGCGTCGGTTTTCGAGTCGGCATCGGATTCGGCGGCGTCGCGCATGCGGGACCAGGGTATCGGGACAGGTGCTGGATACTATATCCTGGACAGAACAAGATATTTATCATAGAATAATATATAGTTTCTCGCATCCCCCTTTCCGGCCCGCCGCCGCCACCTTCGATCTCCGCACCCATGATCACCCTCACCGACTGCCGTGCCATGGACGCACGCGACCCCCTGGCCCCGCTGCGCACGCAGTTCGAACTGCCGCCCGGCGTGATCTACCTCGACGGCAACTCGCTGGGCGCCATGCCCAGGACGGCGCTGGCGCGCGCGCAGGAGGTGGTCACGCAGGAGTGGGGCACGGGGCTGATCCGCAGCTGGAACACCGCCGGCTGGTTCGACCTGCCGCGGCGCCTGGGCAACAAGCTGGCGCGCCTGGTCGGCGCCCAGGGCGACGAGGTCGTCGTGACCGACACCACCTCGACCAATCTGTTCAAGGTGCTGGCCGCCGCCCTGCGCCAGCAGCAGCGCGAGGCCCCGCAGCGGCGCGTGATCGTCTCGGAGCGCAACAACTTCCCGACCGACCTCTACATGACCGAGGGCCTGATCGACCTGCTGCAGGCATTCGGCGGCGCACGCTACGAGCTCAGGCTGATCGACGGCCCGCAGGACATCGACGCCGCGCTGACGCAGGACGTGGCGGTGCTGCTGCTCACGCACGTCAACTACCAGACCGGCTACATGTACGACATGGCCGACGTGACCGCCCGGGCCCACGCCAGGGGCGCGGCGACGATCTGGGACCTGTGCCACTCCGCCGGCGCGGTGCCGGTAGACCTGAACGGCGCGGGCGCCGACTACGCCGTCGGCTGCACCTACAAGTACCTCAACGGCGGCCCCGGCGCGCCGGCCTTCCTCTGGGTGCATGCCCGCCACCAGGAACATTTCACGCAGCCGCTGTCGGGCTGGTGGGGCCACGCGCGCCCGTTCGCCATGGAGCCGCGCTACGACCCGCACGCCGGCATCCGGCGCTACCTCTGCGGCACCCAGCCCATCACCTCGCTGGCCCTGGTGGAAACCGGCCTGGATACCTTCGCCGCCACCGACATGCAGGCGGTGCGTGCCAAGTCGCTGGCGCTCACCACGCTGTTCATGGACCTGGTGGCGCAGGAGTGCGCCGGCTTTCCGCTCGTGCTCAACACGCCCGCCGACCCGAAGCACCGCGGCAGCCAGGTGGGCTACGAGCACCCGCAGGGCTTCGCCGTGGTGCAGGCGCTGATCGCGCGCGGCGTGATCCCCGACTACCGCGAGCCGCGCATCATGCGCTTTGGCTTCACGCCGCTGTACATCCGCTTCGAGGACGTGTGGAACGCCGTCGCCATCCTCAAGGACATCCTGCGGACCGCCAGCTGGGACCAGCCCCAATTCCACCAGCGCGGCTCCGTCACCTGATCGCGGCGCGCACCAGGCTGCGACGGTACAATCGGCCACCGGGCCCAAGTTTCTTGACGCCCGGTTTTTTTATGCCCGCTGGAAGCCGCCCGGGCACCGCCGGCGGCGTCGGACGGCCCGCGAAACCGGTCTTCAGGCCAAGCGCCCACGCGGATGAAATGTCTCGTCCGCGCCCTTTCTCAGGAGCTTGGAACCTCATGGAAATCTTCGACTACGACAACATCCTGCTGCTGCCGCGCAAGTGCCGCGTGCAAAGCCGCGCGGAGTGCGATGCCAGCGCCGAACTGGGCGGCAGGCGCTTCAAGCTGCCCGCGGTGCCGGCCAACATGAAGACCGTGGTGGACGAAAACATCTGCGCCTGGCTGGCCAGGCAGGGCTATTTCTACGTGATGCACCGCTTCGACCTGGACAACGTGCAGTTCGTGCGCGACATGCGCCGCCAGGGCTGCTTCGCCTCGATCTCGCTGGGCGTCAAGCAGGCGGACCACGACACCGTCGACCGCCTCAAGGCCGAGGGCCTGGCACCCGAATACGTCACCATCGACATCGCCCACGGCCACTCCGACAGCGTCCGGGCGATGATCGGCTACCTCAAGGAGCACCTGCCGCAGACCTTCGTGATCGCCGGCAACGTGGGCACGCCCGAGGCCGTGATCGACCTGGAGAACTGGGGCGCGGACGCAACCAAGGTCGGCATCGGCCCGGGCAAGGTCTGCATCACCAAGCTCAAGACGGGCTTCGGCACCGGCGGCTGGCAGCTCTCGGCGCTCAAGTGGTGCGCGCGCGTGGCCACCAAGCCCATCATCGCCGACGGCGGCATCAGGAGCCACGGCGACATCGCCAAGAGCATCCGCTTCGGCGCCACCATGGTCATGGTCGGCTCGCTGTTCGCGGGCCACGAGGAATCCCCGGGGCGCACCGTGGAGGTCGACGGCGAGCTCTACAAGGAGTACTACGGCTCGGCCAGCGACTTCAACAAGGGCGAGCACCGCCACGTTGAGGGCAAGCGCATCCTGGAGCCGATCAAGGGCCGGCTCGCCGACACCCTGACCGAGATGGAGCAGGACATCCAGAGCTCGATCAGCTACTCGGGCGGCAGGAAGCTGCTCGACATCCGCAAGGTGAACTACGTCATCCTGGGCGGCGACAACGCCGGCGAGCACCTGCTGATGTAG
>CAUJIM010000044.1 GCA_963205335.1 Pseudomonadota bacterium | reverse complement strand
CACGCTGGCCGTGCCCATGACCTTGCGCAGGCCGCCGATCACCGCGTCGGTGGCGATCCACTCGCTGGGCAGCACGCCCATGCCGGGCTGCGGCTTGCCGCTGATGGGCTGGAACATGCCGCGCATCAGCGTGGCGGCGCTGATGGGTGCGTTGCGCTGGCGCGCGTGGGCGGCGTCGGCCACGGCGGCGGGGCTGTCCGTGCCGGCGGCCGGCGCGGGGGCCTGGCCGCGCACGAAGAAGCCCCGGTTGCGGCGCGCCTCGACCAGGCCCTGGGCCAGCAGCTGGTCGTAGGCGGCTACCACGGTGGAGGGGCTGACGCCGTGCTGCGCCGCGCACTGGCGCACGCTGGGCAGGCGCGCGCCGGCGGCCAGCAGGCGGTCGCGGATGCGCCCGGCGAAGCGCGCGGCCAGTTGCTCGGCCAGGGGCTGGGTGGCGGTGCGCAGCAGCATGGGGGTGTCCAATCTGTATGGCTGGGGCAAACCATACAGTTGTTGATCTGCGCTCGTCAACTGTATGGCTGGTGTATGGTCGCCAGCGGCTACAGTGCCTTCATGTCCACGGCCGAGTTTTCCGCCCTGCTGCTGCTGTTTGCCGCCGCCACCTTCACGCCCGGCCCCAACACCACGCTGGCCACGGCGCTGGCGGCCAACCGCGGCTTGCGCGGCACGCTGCACTTCATTTGCGCGGTGCCGGCCGGCTGGATCGTGCTGCTGCTGCTGTGCGGCGCGGGCTTGGGCGCGCTGGTGCTGGCGGCGCCGTGGCTGCGCTGGGGCATTCTGGTCGTCGGCGTGCTTTACATGCTGTGGCTGGCCGCGCGCCTGGCGCGCAGCGGCACGCTGGGCCAGGCCGACGCGCACCAGCTGCAGGTGAGCTTCGTCGAGGGCGTGGGCCTGCAGTTTCTCAACGTCAAGGTCTGGCTGCTGGCGCTGACGGTGCTGGCCGGCTGGGTTCTGGGCCGACCCGACTGGCTGGCGCGCCTGGGCTGGACGGGGCTGCTGATGGTGGTGTTCGGCCTGGCCAGCAACTTCACCTACGCGCTGGTGGGCTCGCTGTTGCGCGGCTGGCTGGCGCAGGGCCGGCGCCTGCTGTGGTTCAACCGCGCGATGGCGCTGGCGCTGGTGGTGACGGCGGCGTGGATGGCGTGGTCGGCGCTGGCCGGCGGAGCGGCGTCGTGAGCGCCATGGCCCCCGAGCGGCGCCAGCTGCTGGGCTTTTGGCTGGGCGTGCTGGGTGTGAGCCTGTTCGCCATCACGCTGCCGGCCACGCGCCTGGCCACCGGCAGCGCGCAAGACTCGCAGCTGGCACCGCTGTTCGTCACCGTGGGGCGTGCGGCGCTGGCGGGCCTGCTGTCGCTGGGCTTTCTGCTCGCCACGCGCTCGCCCTGGCCCCGGCGGCGCCACTGGGGGCCGCTGCTGGGCGCGGTGGCGGGCAACGTCGTCGGCTACCCGCTGCTGCTGGCATTCGCGCTGCGCAGCGTGACGGCCACCCACGCCGCCGTGGTCACCGCGCTGCTGCCGCTGGTGACGGCGGTGGCGGCGGCCCTGATTTTGGGGCAGCGCGCGCGGCTGGGCTTCTGGGCCTGCGCCGTGGCGGGCAGCGCGCTGGTGGTGGTGTTCGCCTGGCTGCGCGCCGACCAGGCCGGCGGCTTTGGCCTGGCGCGGGCCGACTGGCTGCTGCTGGGCGCCGTCGTGGCCGCCTCGGTGGGCTATGTCTACGGCGCCCAGGTCACGCCCGAGCTGGGCGCCGAGCGCGTGATCTGCTGGATGTGCGTGCTGACCCTGCCCGTCAGCCTGCCGGCCACGCTGCTGATGTGGCCCGACGCGGCGGCGCAGCCCGTGCGCGCCAGCGCCTGGCTGGGCTTTGCCTACGTCGGCTCGGTGTCGATGTGGACCGGGTTCTTCGCCTGGTTTCGCGGGCTGGACTGGGGCGGCGCGCTGCGCGTGAGCCAGGTGCAGCTTCTGCAGCCGTTTCTGTCCATGCTGTTTGCCCTGCCGCTGCTGGGCGAGCGGCTGGATGCGGGCTCGATCGGCTTTGCGCTGGCGGTGGTGGCCACCGTGGTGCTGGGCCGGCGCATCTCGCGGCCCGTCGCGCCCGCTTCCGTTGCTCAAGGAGACCCAACATGAACCCCATCGACCCGCCGTTGCCCGGGCCCTGGTACCTGGCCGCGCGTGCCGCCGCCATGAACCCCTCGGCCATCCGCGAGATCCTCAAGGTCACCGAGCGCCCGGGCATCCTCAACTTCGCCGGCGGCCTGCCCGCGCCCGAGACCTTTCCGGTGGCCGCCATGCGCGAGGCCTGCGCGGCCGTGCTGGCCGAAGGCAGCCCGGTGGCCAGGCCGTCGCTGCAATACGCGTCCAGCGAAGGCCTGCCCGAGCTGCGCCAGTGGGTGGCCGGCGAGCTGGGCAAGCAGGGCGCGCACGTGTCGCCCGAGCAGGTCCTGATCACCACCGGCAGCCAGCAGGGGCTGGACCTGGTGGCCAAGGTGCTGATCGACGAAGGCAGCCGCGTGCTGGTGGAAACGCCCACCTACCTGGGCGCGCTGCAGGCCTTCACGCCCATGCAGCCGCGCTTTGCCAGCGTGGCCAGCGACGAGGGCGGCGTGTCGGCGCAGGGCCTGCGCGACGTGCTTCAAAAAGAACAGCGCCCGCGCTTCATCTACCTGCTGCCCAACTTCCAGAACCCCACCGGCCGCACGCAGGACGCGGCGCGGCGCGAGCAGATCGTGGCGCTGTGCCGCGAGCACGGCCTGCCCATCGTCGAGGACAACCCCTACGGCGAGCTGTGGTTCGACGCCCCGCCGCCCGCACCGCTGCTGGCGCGCTGGCCCGAAGGCGTGATCTACCTGGGCTCGTTCAGCAAGATCCTGGCGCCCGGCCTGCGCCTGGGCTACGTCGTGGCGCCGCCGCTGCTCTACCCCAAGCTGCTGCAGGCCAAGCAGGCGGCCGACCTGCACACGCCCGGCTTCAACCAGCGCGTGGTGGCCGAGGTGATCAAGGGCGGCTTTCTCGACCGCCACGTGCCCACCATCCGCGCGCGCTACAAGGCGCAGCAGGGCGCCATGCTGGCCGCGCTGGCGCGGCACATGGCGGGGCTGGACGTGCAGTGGACGCAGCCGGTGGGCGGCATGTTCGTGTGGGTGACGCTGCCCGAGGGCCTGGACGCGCAGGCGCTGTTGCCCGCCGCCGTCGACGCCGGCATGGCCTTCGTGCCCGGCGCGCCCTTCTACGCCGACCACGCCGACCCGCGCACGCTGCGCCTGTCCTTCGTCACCTCCACGCCCGAGCAGATCGAGCGCGGCATGGCCATGCTGGCGGGCGTGGTGCGGCAGGCAATTTCTTGATTCGAACAGGCCTCTGGCGCTTACAGGCTATGCGCAAGAAGCTATCAAAACAATAGTTTCCTTCATCATGACCCAGACCCGTTCCTTTGCGCAGATCGACGTTTTCACGGCCCATGGCGGCTGGGGCAACCCGGTGGCCGTGGTGCTGGACGGCAGCGGCCTTCATGACGCGGCCATGCAGCGCTTCGCGCGCTGGACCAACCTGTCGGAGACCACCTTCGTGCTGCCGCCCACCGAGGCGCGCGCCGACTACCGGCTGCGTATCTTCACCCCCGGCGGCGAGCTGCCCTTTGCCGGCCACCCCACGCTGGGCTCGTGCTTTGCGTGGCTGGCGGCGGGTGGCCGGCCGAAGGCGGCCGATCGCATCGTGCAGCAGTGCGCGCAGGGCCTGGTCGACTTGCGGCGCAGCGGCGAGCGCCTGGCCTTTGCCGCGCCGCCCAGCCGCCAGGGCGATGTGCCGCCTGAGCTGCTGGCCGCCGTCGTGCAGGCCCTGGGCCTGCAGCCCGGCCAGGTGCGGCGCGCGCAGTGGCTGGACAACGGCCCGCGCTGGCTCACCCTGTGGCTGGACGGCGCCGACACCGTGCTGGCGCTGGAGCCGGACCATGCCCGGCTGGCCGCCATCGGGCAAAAAGTGGGTGTGGCCGGCATGCATCCAGCGCCGGAAGCTACGTCATTGATAGCACGTTCGAGCCGCGAGGCGCGCGCCTTCGGCGCCGCCGCCGAGGCGCCGCTGATCGAGGTGCGCGCCTTTGCCGCACCCATCGGCGTGCCCGAAGACCCGGTCACCGGCAGCCTGAACGCCAGCCTGGCGCAGTGGTTGATCGAGGCCGGCGAGCTGCCCGCGCGCTACGTCGCCGCGCAGGGTACGGCGCTGGGCCGCGCCGGGCGCGTGCACGTCGAGCGCGACGCGGCCGGCACGGTGTGGGTCGGCGGCGACTGCGTGGCGGTCGTCCGCGGCGAGGTGCGGCTGTAGGCGGCGCGCGCCCGCCCGGCACCCCGGCTGGCTATCGGCCCGCCCACTCCCGCCGGATCCGCTCCAGCCCCTCGCGGTACGTGGCCACCCCGAATTCCGGGAAGCGGCGCTTGAACCGGGTGGAGTCGAACAGGTTGTCGTGCGCGCAGCGGGGCAGCAGCTCCCGGATCTCGCGCACCCGGCGGGAGAAGAGGGCGGCGGCGGCGGCCAGGGTCCACGGGCCGATGACGGTGTAGGCGGCCTTCCGGCCGAACACCTCGGCGGCCATGCCGACGAACTGCCTGTAGGTCGGCCGGTCGTCGCAGCAGGGCAGGTGCCAGGTCTGCCCGAAGGCGTCGGGCGCGTTGGCCAGGGCCGCCAACGCCCGGCGCGTGCTGGCGCAGATGTGGCTGGATGACGCGCCTGCCGAGGGTGCTTGACCTTTCAACTCATTGTTTGATGGCTGCTCGCGCTTGACTGACAAGCGCTGGAAGCAGATTCATTCATCAAAACCTGTTTGGCGGGTGAACGCGAAGGCCGCTGTCCATCGACGGCAAAAAAAGCGCTTCACCTTGAGGACGCGGCCGGCTCCACGCATGGTCGCATCCTGCGCGCCGCGTTGGCTGCTCCGGGCCTGCCGCTGTACCGGCCGGCGCACCGAGCCGGCTCAGGCCTCTCCACCCGCCGGTGCGCCGAGGCGGCGCACGATCGCTTCGCGCACATTGCGCACGTGCTGCATGCCGGCCACGTCGGCGGCTTGCTCGTCGCCCTTGAGGATGGCCTGGCACATCGCCTGGTAGTCGTGCATGCGCACCTGCTGCAGCGTGGCCGGGCGGTGCTGGGCGTAGACGATGGGCATGTGGATGGAGGGCAGCAGCCGGCGCAGTTCGCGGCTGCCGCTGGTGGCCAGCAGGGTGCGGTACAGGCCGCGGCGGGCGCTGGCGAAGGCATCGGGGTCCTGGCTGCGGTCGGCCTCGCGCAGCCGGGCCAGGGCGTCCTGGATCGGCGCGTGGGGCGCGCCGGCGGCAATGGCGCGCGCCGCGCTGCGCGCCAGCAGGCCGGTCATGCGCTCGGCCACGTCCAGCACCTCCAGCGTCTCCTGTGCCGACAGGGTGCGTATGGCCGCGCCCTTGTTGCGGTGCAGCTCGATCAGGCCCTGGGCGGCCAGGCGCTGCAGCGCCTCGCGCACCGAGGCGCGGCTGACGCCGAACTGCGTAGCCAGGTCCACCTCCACCAGCCGCTGGCCGGGCACGAAGCGCTGCTGCGCCAGCCCCTGCACGATGCCGTGGAACACCGTGTCGGCGGCGGTTTCCGGGGGCTCGGCAACGGGTTCGGGCGGCGCGGTGGCGGGCATGGGCGGGCGGAGCAGGGGAGGGACGCTTACGTTAGCACAGTGCAGGGGGCTTGTTTTCAAAATTGTCTGACAATATCATCGGCAATATACCGGATGTTCCGGTTGATCCCTTTTCACGAGGCCCCGCATGGACTTCTCCCTTTCCCCCGAACTGCGCGCCCTGCGCGACAAGACCCGGCGCTTCATCGCCGAACAGGTGATCCCGCTGGAGGGCGACCCGCGCCAGTCGCACCACGGCCCCGACGAGGCGCTGCGCCGCGAGCTGGTGGCGCGCGCCCGGGCCGCCGGCCTGCTCACGCCCCACGCCTCGCGCGAGATGGGCGGGCTGGGCCTGTCGCACATCGAGAAGGCCGTGGTGTTCGAGGAGGCGGGCTACTCGCGCCTGGGGCCCACGGCGCTCAACATCCACGCGCCCGACGAGGGCAACATCCACCTGATGGAGGAGGTGGCCACGCCCGCGCAGAAGGAGCGCTGGCTGCGCCCGCAGGTGGCGGGCGCGCTGCGCTCGTGCTTCGCGATGACCGAGCCCTCGCCCGGCGCCGGGGCCGATCCGTCCATGCTGCAGGCCACGGCCGTGCGCGACGGCGGCGACTACGTGATCAACGGCCGCAAGTGGTTCATCACCGGCGCCGACGGGGCCGACTACGCCATCGTCATGGCGCGCATGGAGGACGGCTCGGCCACCATGTTCCTCACCGACATGGACCGCCCCGGCATCGTGCTGGAGCGCAACATGGATGCGATGGACTCCTGCTTCACCGGCGGCCACGGCGTGCTGCGCTTCGACAACCTGCGTGTGCCCGCGGCCGACGTGCTGGGCGAGATCGGCAAGGGCTTCCGCTACGCGCAGGTGCGCCTGGCGCCCGCGCGTCTCACGCACTGCATGCGCTGGCTGGGCCAGGCGCGCCGCGCGCACGACACGGCATTGGACTACGTGCGCAAGCGCCATGCCTTCGGCAAGCCGCTGGTGGAGCACGAGGGCGTGGGCTTCATGGTGGCCGACAACGACATGGACCTGCACACCGCACGCCTGCACATCTGGCACACGGCGTGGCTGCTGGACCAGGGCGAGAAGTGCAACTTCGAGTCGAGCCGCGCCAAGGTCGTGTGCTCCGAGGCCGAATGGCGCGTGGTGGACCGCAGCGTGCAGATGCTCGGCGGCCAGGGCGTGACGGGCGAGACGCCCGTGATGCGCATCTTCACCGACATGCGCGCCTTCCGCGTCTACGACGGCCCGAGCGAGGTGCACCGCTGGAGCATGGCGCGCAAGCTCGCCCACCTCTCCGAGAAGGCCGAGGCCGAGCTGCTGCGCGAAGGAGGTGCGGCATGACCGGCGCGCTGGACCGATTCGGCCTGCAGGGCAGGCTGGCGCTGGTGACCGGCGCCTCCAGCGGCCTGGGGCGGCACTTCGCCCAGGTGCTGGCCTTTGCTGGCGCGCGCGTGGCCGTGGCCGCGCGCCGCGCCGACAGGCTGCTGGATGTGGTGCAGGCCATCGCCGCGCAGGGCGGCGAGGCCCGCGCCTTCGCGCTCGACGTGACCGACGACGCCAGCGTGCGCGCCTGCTTCGACGCGCTGTGCGCCTGGGGTGTGCCCGATGTGGTGGTCAACAACGCGGGCGTGACCGTGGCGCGCCCCGCGCTGGAGCAGACCGAAGCGGACTTCGACCACGTGCTCGGCACCAACCTCAAGGGCAGCTGGCTCGTCGCCACCGAGGCCGCGCGCCGCATGGTCGCCGCGGGCCGGGGCGGCAGCATCGTCAACGTGGCCTCCATCCTCGGCGAGCGCGTGGCGGGCGGCGTGGCGCCGTACGCCATATCGAAGGCCGGCGTGATCCAGGCCACCAAGGCCCTGGCGCTGGAGCTGGCGCGCCACGGCATCCGCGTGAACGCGCTGCTGCCCGGCTACGTGGCGACCGAGCTGAACCGCGACTTCCTCGCCAGCCCCGCGGGCGAGAAGCTGCGCGCGCGCATTCCCAGCCGCCGCTTCGGCCGACTGGCCGACCTGGACGGCCCTCTGCTGCTGCTGGCCTCCGACGCGGGCGCGGCCATGTCCGGCGCCACGCTGGCCGTCGATGGCGCGCACCTGGTGAGTTCGCTATGAGCGGCCCCGCGAATCCCTTGCCGGTGGAGGCGCTCGCCGGCTACCTGTGCGCCCAGGGCCTGGCGGGCAGCGCGCCGCTCAAGGTGCGCGTGCTCGCGGGCGGGCAGTCCAACCCCACCTACCGCGTCACCGCGGGCGAAGCCCGCGACTACGTGCTGCGCAAGAAGCCGCCGGGCACGCTCATCGCCTCGGCCCACGCCATCGACCGCGAATACCGCGTGATGAAGGCGCTGGCAGGCACCGGCGTGCCCGTGCCGCGCATGCTGCACTATTGCGAGAGCGACGCGCTGCTGGGCACGCCGTTTTACGTGATGGAGTTCCTTGAGGGCCGCGTGCTCATGGACCAGTCGCTGCCCGGCATGCAGAGCGCCGAGCGCCACGCCATCTACCGCGAGATGAACCGCGTGATCGCCGCGCTGCACGCGGTCGATTACCGCGCCGTGGGTCTGGGCGACTACGGCAAGGAGGGCAACTACGTGGGCCGCCAGATCGCCCGCTGGTCGCGCCAGTGCCGCGCATCCACCGTGCCCATGAACGAGGCCATGCACCGCCTCATGGACTGGCTGCCCGAGCACCTGCCTGCGGGCGACGAGACCACGCTGGTGCACGGCGACTACCGGCTCGACAACCTCGTCTTCCACCCCACGGAGCCGCGCGTCATCGGCGTGCTGGACTGGGAGCTTTCGACCCTCGGCCACCCGCTGGCCGACCTGGCCTACCAGTGCATGGCCTGGCGCATCCCGCCCAGCCTGTGGCGCGGCATAGCCGGGCTGGATTTGCCGGCGCTGGGCATCCCGCAGGAGGCCGAATACATCGCCTGGTACGGCGCCGCCACCGGCCGGGGCGCGGCGGAGCACTGGGATTTCTACATCGCCTACAACCTGTTCCGCATGGCAGCCATCCTGCACGGCATCGCCCAGCGCGCGGCGGACGGCAACGCCGCCGCCGACGATGCGGTGGAGACCGGGCGCAAGGCGGGGCCGCTGGCCGAGCTGGGCTGGCAGGCCGCCCGGCGCCACATGGCGCGCTGACGGGCCCGCGGCCGGCGTCCATGTCCGGTGGCTGCTGCGGATCACCCATGATTGATGGATAAATTGGCATAAAACGCCCGCCAGTAAAGCGCGAGCAGCTATTGATTCGATAACAAATGCCAGCCGGTGGGCCGGCGCCCGGCGACCAGCAGCGCGCCGTCCGACAGCGTCGTGTCCAGCAGGCCGCAGTAGCCGTGGCAGACCGAGGAGACGACGCCGCCGCGCTCGTGGATGGCGCGGGTGATGCGCTGCAGGCCCTGCGCCTGCGCGAAGTCCCACATCACCGCGTGCCCGCCGGTGAAGCAGATCGCGTCGAAGTCCGCCGGGTCGATGGCGTCGGGCCGGGCGGTGTCGGCCAGCAGCGCCATGCGCGCCGCGTCGGCCAGCCAGCCCCTGGCGCTGGCGTCGAGGTGGGGCCACCTGAGCGAGCGCGGCTCCAGCGGCGAGGCGCCGCCCAGCGGGCTCACGATGTGCTGCCGGCGGCCCCGGGCGGCGAAGACCTGCCAGGCGTGGGTCAGCTCCGACAGCCACAGGCCGGTCGGCTCGGCCGAATCGCCGTAGCGGGCGACGTTGCTGACGACGTGAAGGATGCGGCGGGGCATGCGGCGGGTTCTCCCTGGGCTGGAGGCGGCATCCTGGCCTTGAAGTGCGGTTCAGTGTCAAGCGCGGGCGCGCCGGCCTTCGCCGCGATACCGGCCCGCGAGGTGCCCAATAATCCGGCCGTACCGCCCGCACGGGCGCACCGGGAGATTCGCAGATGGAGCAAGTGGAACAGGCGCTGGTCGTGGGCGGCGGGATCGCCGGCTGCGCGGCGGCGATCGCGCTGGCGCAGGCCGGCGCGCGGGTGACGATGCTGGAGCAGCAGCGGGAATGGAAATTCCAGAGCTCCGGCATCTTCATCTATCACAACGGGCTGGAGGCGCTCGACCGCCTCGGGGTGCTGCCGCAGATCATGGCCGGGGGCTTCGCCATTGCCGACGGCCGCAACATCTACTTGGACGAGCGCGGCGCGCCGATCACCGAGACGCGCTACCCGTCCCGGCGGCCGGAGATCGCGCCCATCGTCGGCATCCGCCGGGCCGAGCTGCACCGCATCCTGGCCGGCCGCCTCGGCGCGCTCGGCGTCGACATCCGGCTGGGCACGACGGCGGTCCGGATCGACCAGGACGCGGCGGCGGGGCAGGTCGCCGTCGTGCTGTCCGACGGCAGCGCCGGCCGCCACGACCTCGTGGTCGGCGCGGAGGGCATCCGCTCGGCCATCCGCCGCCTGGTCGCCGGCCCGCTGGAGCCGGCCTACACCGGGCTCGGCGTCTGGCGCAGCGTGCACCCGCGGCCCAGGGACCTCACGGCCAAGATCATGATGATGGGCCGCGGCAAGCGCCTCGGCATCATGCCGATCAGCCACGACCAGCTCTACCTGTTCGGCACCCTGCCCGAGCCCGCGGGGCAGTGGTACGAGCGCGCCGACTGGCCGGCGCTGATGCAGGCGCGCTTCGCCGAGTTCGAGGGCCCGGCGCGCCCGTTCGTGCGCGCGCTCTCGGACGCCGGCGCCGAGGTGCTCTACACCGCCGTGGAAGAGGTCGCCGCCCCGCTGCCCTGGCACCGCGGCCGCGTGGTCATGATCGGCGACGCGGCGCACGCCTCCACGCCCTTCATGGGGCAGGGCGGCGCGATGGCGCTCGAGGACGCGGTGCTGCTGGCGCACGGGCTCTCGCGCGGCCCCGACGTGGAGACCGCGCTGCGCGCCTTCGGCCAGGCGCGCCAGCCCCTGTGCCAGTTCGTGCAGGAAGCCTCGCGCAGGGTCGGCGAGGCCGGGGCGCAGGAAGACGCCGCCGCCATCGCCGCGCGCGGGGAAACGATGCGGCGCACCGCGCAGCGGCAGGTGGACGATTTCTACGCGCGGATGGATGCGCTGCGCGGCCCGTGGCCCCCGGCGCGGGGCGCCTGACGGCGGGTGGCCTTGCGCCACAATCGCGCCTCTTCACCGCATCGCCGCCGCATGTCCGCACTCCCCCCGCACCCCGTCGCCATCCTCGGCGCCGGCCCCGCCGGCCTGATGGCGGCGCAGGTGCTGTCGCGCGCCGGGGTGGCGGTGGATGTCTTCGACGCCATGCCCTCGGCCGGGCGCAAGTTCCTGCTGGCCGGGCGCGGCGGGCTGAACCTGACGCATTCGGAGCCGCTGGCGCCGTTCATCGGCCGGTTCCGGCAGGGCGACGGCGCGGCGGGGCAGGCCGGGGCGGTGGCCGGCTGGCTGCGCGACTTCGGGCCCGAGGCGGTGCGCGCGTGGGCCGCGGACCTGGGGGTGCAGACCTTCGTCGGCAGCTCGGGGCGGGTGTTTCCCGTCGAGATGAAGGCGGCGCCGCTGCTGCGCGCCTGGCTGCAGCGGCTGCGCAATCCGCAAGAGCCGGGGGCGGCGCCGGTGCGCTTTTTCATGCGGCACCGCTGGGTGGGGTGGGCCGCGGAGACTCCTGATTCAGGAGCTGCTGGCGCTTGCCTGGAAAGCGCTGCAGGCACTTTTCGCCTTGAAACGCCCGAGGGCCCCAAGACCCTGCGCCCGCGCGCCGCCGTGCTGGCGCTGGGCGGCGCGAGCTGGCCGCGCCTGGGCTCGGACGGCGCCTGGGTGCCCTGGCTGGCGGACCGGGGCGTGGCCCTGGCGCCGCTGCGCGCGGCCAATTGCGGCTTCGACGCGCGCGGCCCCGGGCCCGGGGGCGGCTGGTCGCCGTGGTTTGCCGGGCGCTTCGCCGGCCAGCCGCTCAAGACCGTGGCCCTGCATTTCGAGGCTGCGGGCGGCGGCCGCTTCGAGCGCCGGGGCGAGTTCGTCGTCACCGCCACCGGGATCGAGGGCAGCCTGGTCTACGCCGCCTCCAGCCTGCTGCGCGACGAGATTGCCGCGCGTGGCAGCGCGACCCTGCACCTCGACCTGCTGCCCGACCACGCGCCGGCGCAGGTGTGCGCGGCGGTGCACCACCCGCGCGGCAGCCGCAGCCTGGCCAGCCACCTGAAAGGGCGCCTGGGGCTGTCGGGCGTGAAGATGGCCTTGCTGGTGGAACTGCTGGGCAAGGAGGGCGTGCACGACCTCGAACGCCTGGCGCGCGGCATCAAGGCGCTGCCCCTCACGCTGGCGGCGCCGCGCCCGGTGGCCGAGGCCATCAGCACCGCGGGCGGGGTGAGGTTCGCGGCGCTGGACGGGCAGCTCATGCTGCGCGCGCTGCCCGGCGTGTTCTGCGCCGGCGAGATGCTCGACTGGGAAGCGCCCACCGGCGGCTACCTGCTCACCGCCTGCTTGGCCAGCGGGCGCGCGGCGGGGCTGGGCGCGGCGCGCTGGCTCGAGGTTCAGAACCGCGCGCGGTAGTAGAAGAACGGCCCGCCGTGGCGCGCGCGCAGCATCAGGCGCGAGCCGGTCTGGAATTGCACGCCGATCGCGCCGTACTCGGGCACGAGGCCGTGCAGGCCGGCGCCTTGCCACTGCAGCTCGACGCGGGCGTCGAACTGCTGCCAGGGCGGCTGCGGGCCGGACGCGCCGGATGCCGGCTCCTGGTTCGGCAGCGGCGCCCAGCCGGAGAGGGTCAGCTGCGTGCGTGGCGAGATCGCGGCGCGCCAGTGCACGCCCCACTGCGGCACGGCCCACAGGCGGTCGGCCGATCCGGCCATGCCGAGCGAGAGGCCGAGGCGCCCCTGCCCGCCCATGGTGGTCGACCAGCGCGTGGCGTCGATCCGCAGGCCCAGGGGCTGGGTGGCGAGGGGGATGGCGGAGGCGCTCCATTCGATGGCCGGGGCCGCTGGCCGCGCCTGCGCCAGGCCGCCAACAGGGAATGCGGCCAGTGCGGCGGCGAGGAGCAGGGGCCGCAGTCCATGCCCGCCGCCAGCGGGGCGGAGGAGGGTCCGCAAGATCGCAAGCCGGTCCATGGCGCGACTCCCATCGAGAAGCCTGACGGTTCGATGGAGCGGCTGGCCGAAAGTTTCGCGCGCAGGCGCCGGGCTTGCACCACGCCGGTCGTGATGCGCCGGCCGGTGGCTTCAGACCTGGTCGGCCGACAGCCCCGCCGTCTGGCTGAAGCCCGCGTCCACGTAGGTGATCTCGGCGGTCATGCCGCTGGCCAGGTTGCTCAGCAGGAAGGCGGCGACGTTGCCCACGTCGTCGATCGTCACGTTGCGCCGCAGCGGCGCGGCGTCGGCCACGCGCGAGAGGAGCTTCCCGAGATCCTTGATGCCGCTGGCGGCCAGCGTCTTGATCGGGCCGGCGGAGATGCCGTTGACGCGGATGCTGCGCCCGTCCGGCGTGCGGCCCATGGCCTCGGCGAGATAGCGCACGCTGGCTTCCAGGCTCGCCTTGGCCAGGCCCATGGTGTTGTAGTTGGGGATGGAGCGCAGCGCGCCCAGGTAGGTCAGCGTGAGCAGCGCGGACTGGTCGTTCAGGTGCGGCAGCGCCGCCTTGGCCAGCGCGGCGAAGCTGTAGGCGCTGATGTCGTGCGCGATGCGGTAGTTCTCGCGCGTCAGGCCGTCGAAGAAGTTGCCGGCGATGGCCTCGCGCGGGGCGAAGCCGATGGAGTGCACGAAGCCGTCGAACGTGCCCCAGGCCGCGTGCAGGTCGGCGAAGAGCTTGTCGATCTGGGCGTCGTCGCCCACGTCGCAGTCGAACACCAGCGTGGAGTCGAAGTCGGCGGCGAACTCGGTGATGCGGTCCTTGAAGCGCTCGCCCACGTAGCTGAAGGCCAGCTCCGCCCCCTGGTTGCGGCAGGCGCGCGCGATGCCGTATGCGATGGAGCGGTTGGACAGCACGCCCGTGATGAGCAGTTTCTTGCCGGCGAGGAAACCCATTGTTGTTCTCCTGTATGCGGTGCGGGGTAATGCAGAATTGTCGCATGCGTGTTTTGCGGTTTCTCCTGCTCGCAGCGTGCTGCGCGGCGCTGTCCCCGGCCCGGGCCGACTATGCCTACGCGATGTGGGGCGACGTGAAGGAGCCGGCCGGCTTCACCCACTTCCCCTACGTCAACCCCGACGCCCCCAAGGGCGGCGCGCTGCGCCTGGTGAGCAATTCGCGCGCCTCCACCTTCGACAAGTACAACCCGTTCACGATCCGCGGCAGCGCGCCGGCCTATCTCTCGCAGCTGATGTTCGACACGCTGCTCACCGGCTCGCTCGACGAGACCGCCACCGGCTACGGCCTGCTGGCCGAGGACGTGAGCGTGGCGCCGGACGGCCTCTCGGCCACCTTCCGCCTGCGCGCCGGGGCGCGCTTCCACGACGGCAAGCCCGTCACCGCCGAGGACGTGAAGTACAGCTACGACACCCTCGTCGGCCCCTACGTCTCGCCGGGCTACAAGACCATGCTCTACGAGGTGGCGGGCTGCGACGTGGTCGACGCGCGCACCGTGCGCTTCCGCTTCAGGACGGCCAACCGGGAGCTGCCGCTCACCGTCGGCGGCCTGCCCGTCTTCAGCCGCGACTGGGGCCGCGGCAAGCCGTTCGACCAGGTGGTGACGGACACGCCCATCGGCAGCGGCCCGTACAGGATCGGCCCGGTGAACTTCGGCAAGGACATCACCTACGTGCGCGACCCCCGGTATTGGGCGCGCGACCTGCCGGTGCGCCGCGGCACGGCCAACTTCGACCGCATCGAGGTCAAGATCTACAAGGACAACACGGCGCGCCTGGAGGCGCTCAAGGCCGGCGAGTTCGACCTGATGCGCTTCTTCAGCGCCGGCGACTGGGCGCGGCGCGTCAAGGGCAAGCGCTTCGAGACCGGCGAGCTGGTGAAGGCCGAGTTCCCGAACAAGCTGCCCACGGGCTTCCAGAGCTACGTGCTCAACACCCGCCGCCCGCTGCTGGCGGACCGGCGCGTGCGCCAGGCGCTGGGCCTGGCGTTCGACTTCGAATGGATGAGCCGCCAGCTGTTCTACGGCGCCTACCAGCGCGTGCACGGCCTGTTCGGCAACACCCGCTGCGAGACGCGCGGCGAGCCGGCGCCGGCCGAGCTCAAGCTGCTCGGCCCCTGGCGCGAGCAGCTGCCCCAGGCGGTGTTCGGCCCCATGGTCGGGCCGCCCGTCACGCCCGACGCGATGGCGCTGCGCGAGCACCTGCGCCAGGCGCAGCGGCTCTTGAAGGAGGCGGGCTGGGAGGTGAAGGACGGGGCGCTGCGCAACGCCGCGGGCGAGCCCTTCGTGCTCGAGTACATGGACAGCAGCGAGGGCGGTATGCGCACCATCTTCTCGTGGCAGCACAACCTGGAGAAGCTCGGCATCACGCTCAACTACCGCTCGGTCGATTTCGCGCTCTACCAGCAGCGGCTGCAGAAGTTCGACTTCGACATCACCACCATCGCCTTCCAGGGCACGAACAACCCGGGGCAGGAGTTCGCCGACCTGTTCGGCAGCAAGGCCGCCGACCAGGAGGACTCGGGCAACTTCGCGGGCGTGAAGAACCCCGCGGTGGACGCGATGATCCAGGCCATGGTCTCGGCCGAATCCCTGCAGCAGATGCTGCCCGCCTGCCACGCGCTCGACCGCATCATGGCCGCCGAGCACTACCTGATCCCCCAGTGGTCGGCCTCGACGCACCGCATGGTCTACGACACCTGGCGCCTGGCGCGGCCCGATGTGGTGCCGCCGTACTCGCCCGGGGAGATGTGGGTGGTGGATACCTGGTGGTCTAAGAAACCATAGCTGCTCGCGCAGACTGCACGGGCGCTGGAGCCGTATTTCGCTCTGAAAATTCGCCGCCCGGCGTTCTACGGCGCCAGCGAGAGGTGGTGCCCGAAGTGCTCGGCGAGGTAGGCCTCGGCCCGCTCCAGGATGAAGTAGCGCAAGGCCTCGGCGGCCGGCGAGAGCATCTTGGAGAGCGTGTGCACCACGTTCCAGGTGCGCACGATGGGGCTGCCCTGCACCGGCAGCACGGCGAGCAGGCGGTTGTCCAGCTCCAGGCCGACGGTGTGCAGCGACAGAAAGCTCAGCCCCATGCCCGCCATCACGGCCTGCTTGATGGTCTCGTTGCTCGGCATTTCCATCTTCACCTGCAGCTCCACGCGCGCCTCGGAGAAGAAGCGCTCCATCGCCGCCCGGGTGCCCGAGCCCTGCTCGCGCACGATCAGGGGCCAGGGCTGCAGCGCCGCCACCGGCAGCGGCCCGCGCGCCAGCAGCGGGTGGCCGGCGGGCGCGATGAACACCTGCGGGTGCGCGGCGAAGGGCTCGGCGCGCGTCGCCAGCTCCCTGGGCGGGCGGCCCATGATCGCCACGTCCACCTCGTTGTCGCGCAGCAGGGCCAGGAGCTGCTCGCGGTTGCCGACGGTGAGCCGGACCTCGATGCCCGCGTGCTCCCGCTGGAACTCGGCCAGCAGCCGCGGCATGAAGTATTCGGCGCCGCCCACCATGCCTATCGCCAGCGTGCCGGTCTCGAGCTGGCGCAGCCGCGCGACGGCGTCCTGCGCGTCCTTGAGCGTGGCGAGGATCTTGCGGGCGTAGACCAGCACGTACTCGCCCGCCGTGGTCAGCTGCACCTGGCGGCCGCTGCGCTCGAACAGCGGCAGCCCCACCTGTGCCTCCAGCTCCCTGATCTGCATCGACACCGCCGGCGGCGTCAGGTGCAGGTTGCGCGCGGCCTGGGCGAAGCTGAGCTGGCGCGCGGCCTCGCTGAAGATGCGCAGCTGGCGGAAGCTCGCGTTTTTCATTCAGTAAATCTTAATCATCGATAAAACAAATCTGACTTTACCTTAACCATCGATCGCGGCACTCTTGCGCCTGAAACGACACGACCCTGTGCCACCACCGCGAGGAGATTGCAATGAACGCCGCCACCCGGGACGAGAACGACGAGATCAAGGACGTTGCCAAGCGCTACAAGGCCGGCGTGCTCAAGTACCGGCAGATGGGCTACTGGCGCCCCGACTACGTGCCGGCCCCGACCGACATCATTTGCCTGTTCCGCATCACGCCGCAGGAGGGCGTGGAGCCCGAGGAGGCGGCCGCCGGCGTGGCGGGCGAATCCTCCTGCGCGACCTGGACCGTGGTCTGGACCGACCGCCTCACCGCCTGCGACAACTACCGCGCCAAGGCCTACAAGGTCGAGCCGGTGCCGCACAACCCCGAGCAGTGGTTCGCCTGGATCGCCTACGACCTGTCGCTGTTCGAGGAGGGCTCGATCGCCAACATGACCGCCAGCCTGATCGGCAACGTCTTCGGCTTCAAGCCGCTGAAGGCGCTGCGGCTGGAGGACATGCACATCCCGGTGGCCTACGTCAAGACCTTCAAGGGCCCGCCCACCGGCCTCATCGTCGAGCGCGAGCGCCTGGACAAGTTCGGCCGCCCGCTGCTGGGCGCCACCACCAAGCCCAAGCTCGGCCTGTCGGGGCGCAACTACGGCCGGGTGATCTACGAGGGCCTCAAGGGCGGGCTGGACTTCATGAAGGACGACGAGAACATCAACTCCCAGCCCTTCATGCACTGGCGCGACCGCTTCCTGTACGTGATGGACGCGGTCAACAAGGCCAGCGCCGCCACCGGCGAGGTCAAGGGCAGCTACCTGAACGTGACCGCCGCCACGATGGAGGACATGTACGAGCGCGCCGAGTTCGCCCGGGAGCTGGGCAGCGTGGTCATCATGGTGGACCTGGTGATCGGCTACACCGCGATCCAGTCCATGGCCAACTGGGCGCGCAGGAACAGCATGATCGTGCACATGCACCGCGCCGGCCACAGCACCTACACGCGCCAGAAGAGCCATGGCGTGAGCTTCCGCGTGATCGCCAAGTGGCTGCGCCTGGCGGGGGTGGACCACCTGCACACCGGCACCGCGGTGGGCAAGCTCGAGGGCGATCCGCTCACCGTGCAGGGCTACTACAACGTCTGCCGCGACGCCTACACCCGCCAGGACCTGCCGCGCGGCCTGTTCTTCGACATGGACTGGGCCGACACCAAGAAGGTCATGCCGGTGGCCTCGGGCGGCATCCACGCCGGGCAGATGCACCAGCTGCTCGACCTGTTCGGCGACGACGTGATTCTGCAGTTCGGTGGCGGCACCATCGGTCACCCGCAGGGCATCCAGGCCGGCGCCGTGGCCAACCGCGTGGCGCTCGAGGCCATGGTCAAGGCGCGCAACGAGGGCCGCGACATCAAAAACGAGGGCCCGGACATCCTCCAGGCCGCCGCGCGCCACTGCGGCCCGCTCAGGAGCGCGCTCGACACCTGGGGCGAGGTGAGCTTCAACTACGCCTCGACCGACGCCAGCGACTACGCCGTGACCCCCGCCGTCGCGTGAAACCGAAAAGGAGACTTCGCCATGATGACCAACCCCACCGGCCGCATCACCCAGGGCCAGTTCAGCTTCCTGCCCGAGCTGGGCGACGCCGAGATCTCGGCGCAGATCCGCTACGGCCTGGACAAGGGCTATGCCTGGAGCGTGGAATACACCGACGACCCGCATCCGCGCAACACCTACTGGGAGATGTACGGCCTGCCGATGTTCGACCTGCACGACCCCGCCGGCATCCTGGCCGAGGTCAACGACTGCCGCAAGGCCTTCCCGGCGCACTACATCCGCCTGAACGCGTTCGACTCCACGCGCGGCGTCGAGAGCGTGGCCATGAGCTTCATCGTCAACCGCCCGCCGCAGGAGCCCGGCTTCGGCCTGGTGCGCCAGGAGGCGCAGGCGCGCAACATGCGCTACACCGTGCATTCCTACGCCACCGACAGGCCCGAAGGCCAGCGCCATTGAGGCACGACCCCTCCAGGAGACAGGCATGAACGCGCCCGACTTCCACATCCCCGGCATGGCGCGGCCGGCGCCGTCCGCGCCGGCACAGGGCGAGGCGCCGGCGCCGGACGAGCCCCCGGCGCGCAGCGTCGCCGAGGTGCTGGCGCAGTCGCAGGTCGAGCAGGTGCTGGCCGAGCTCGACCGCGACCTCGTCGGCCTGGCGCCGGTCAAGGCGCGCATCCGCGACATCGCGGCGCTGCTGGTGATCGACCGGCTGCGCACCGGCCTGGGCCTGCAGAGCCAGGCGCCCAGCCTGCACATGAGCTTCACCGGCAACCCCGGCACCGGCAAGACCACGGTGGCGCTGCGCATGGCGCAGATCCTGCACCGCCTGGGCTACGTGCGCCAGGGCCACCTGGTGGCGGTGACGCGCGACGACCTGGTGGGCCAGTACATCGGCCACACCGCGCCCAAGACCCGGGAAGTCCTCAAGCGCGCGATGGGCGGCGTGCTCTTCATCGACGAGGCCTACTACCTCTACCGCCCGGAAAACGAGCGCGACTACGGCCAGGAGGCGATCGAGATCCTGCTGCAGGTGATGGAGAACCAGCGCGACGACCTGGTGGTGATCCTGGCCGGCTACAAGGACCGCATGGACACCTTCTTCCAGTCCAACCCCGGCATGTCCTCGCGCATCG
The DNA here is from genome assembly GCA_963205335.1 of Pseudomonadota bacterium. Lineage (GTDB taxonomy): Bacteria > Pseudomonadota > Gammaproteobacteria > Burkholderiales > Burkholderiaceae_C > Comamonas_C. The sequence goes on along the minus strand of CAUJIM010000044.1, from coordinate 24,926 downwards.
CGCACCACCTGGACTTCCCGGACTACAGCGTGGCCGAGCTGATGGCCATCGCGGGCCAGATGCTGGAGCGGCAGAATTACCGCTTCGGCGACGGCGCGGGCGAGGCGTTCGAGCGCTACCTCGGCCTGCGCCTGCGCCAGCCGCACTTCGCCAACGCGCGCAGCGTGCGCAACGCGCTCGACCGCGCGCGCCTGCGCCAGGCCAGCCGCCTGTTCGCCGAGCGCGAGCGCGCGCTCACGCGCGAAGACCTGGTCACCATCGAGGCGCAGGAAATCCTCGCCAGCAGCCTGTTCCGCAAAGATTGAGGAGGCGAGACCATGCACCAGCACCCCCTGCAATGCCTGATTTTCGACGTCGACGGCACGCTCGCCGATACCGAGGGCGCGCACCTGGCCGCGTTCAACCACGCCTTCGACGAGCTCGGGCTCGGCTGGCGCTGGGACCCCGGGCTCTACCGCGAGCTGCTGGAGGTGTCCGGCGGCAGGGAGCGCCTGCGCCGCTACTGGGAGCAGCGGCGCGGCGGCGTGCAGGCGATCGAGGCGCACGCGCTCGAGGACACGATAGCGCGCATCCACGAGCTCAAGACCGCGCACTACGAGGCCGCGGTGCAGGGCGGCGCGGTGCGGCTGCGCCCCGGCGTGCTGGAGCTGATCGAGGCGGCGCGCGCGGCGGGCCTGCGGCTGGCGATCGCCACCACCACCTCGCCGGTGAACATCGCCGTGCTGCTGCGCCGGGCCATGGGGCCGGACTGGCGCCAGGCCTTCGCGGCCATCGGCGACGGCTCGAGCGCGCCGCGCAAGAAGCCCGACCCCATGGTCTACCTGCAGGTGCTGCGCGCGCTGCAGGCCGATGCGCGCGCCTGCCTGGCGTTCGAGGATTCGGCCAACGGCCTGCGGGCCGCCAGGGCCGCGGGCCTGGCCACGGTGGTCACGCACAACCGCTACACCAGCCACCACGATTTCTCCGGGGCGCTGCAGGTGCTGCCCGACCTGGCCGGCGTCGACCTCGCGCAGCTGCGGCGCTGGCATGCCGGGGCCCTGCAGCCTCAGGAGCGTGCCGCATGAACAGCCACCACTCCGTCACGCTGACGCAGTTCCTGATCGAGCAGCGCCGGCGCTTTCCCGATGCCCGCGGCGACCTCAACGGCCTGCTGCTCGACGTGGCGCTGGCCTGCAAGGCGATCTCGCGCAAGATCGCCCTGGGGGCGCTGGCCGGCCTGCTGGGCGACCAGCCGGGCGAGAACGTCAACGTGCAGGGCGAGACGCAGAAAAAGCTCGACGTGGTCAGCAACGAGGTCTTCGTGCGGCGCACCGAGTGGGGCGGGCACCTGGCCGGCATGGCCTCGGAGGAGATGCTGCTGCCGGCGCAGATCCCGCGCCAGCACCCGCGCGGCAAGTACCTGCTGCTGTTCGATCCGCTCGACGGGTCGGGCAACATCGACGTGAACGTGGCGGTCGGCAGCATCTTCTCGATCCTGCGCGCGCCGCAGGACGCGGTGGCGCAGGGGCGCGACGTGACCGAGGCCGACTTCCTGCAGCCCGGCAGCGAGCAGGTGGCCGCCGGCTACGCGCTCTACGGCCCGGCGACCATGCTGGTGCTCAGCGTCGGCACCGGGGTGCACGGCTTCACGCTCGAGCCCAACCTGGGCGAGTTCATGCTGAGCCACCGGGACATCCGCGTCGCGCCCGACACCCGGGAGTTCGCCATCAACAGCTCCAACCGGCGCTTCTGGGAGCCGCCGATCCGCCGCTACGTGGACGAGTGCCTGGCGGGCAGGAGCGGCCCGCGCGAGCAGGACTTCAACATGCGCTGGATCGCCTCGCTGGTGGCCGAGGCGCACCGCATCCTGATGCGCGGCGGCGTCTTCATGTACCCGCGCGACAGCAAGGACCCGAAAAAGCCCGGGCGCCTGCGCCTGCTCTACGAGGCCAACCCGATCGGCTTCCTCATGGAGCAGGCCGGCGGGCGCGCCAGCACCGGGCACGCGCCCGTGCTGCAGGTGCGGCCCGAGGCGCTGCACCAGCGCATCGGCCTGGTCTTCGGCTCGCGCAACGAGGTCGAGCGCATCGAGCGCTACCACGCCCAGCCGATCGCGGTCGGCGACGACGTGCCGCTGTTCCACGAGCGCGGCCTGTTCCTGGCCTGATCTTTTTCCAGTGTCTCAACCTGCGGAGCTTTCGTGTCCGAACGCCATCCCATCATCGCCATCACCGGCTCGAGCGGCGCCGGCACCTCGACCGTCACGCGCACCTTCGCCAACATCTTCCGCCGCGAGGGCGTGAAGGCCGCCATCGTCGAGGGCGACAGCTTCCACCGCCACGACCGCGCCGAGATGAAGCGGCGGGCGGCCGAGGCCGAGGCCGCGGGCAACAAGCACCTCAGCCACTTCGGCATCGAGAACAACCTGTTCGGCGAGCTCGAGGCGCTGTTCGGCAGCTATGGCGAGAGCGGCCGCGGGCGCGCGCGAAAATACCTGCACAGCCCCGAGGAGGCCGCGCCCTACGGGCAGGAGCCGGGCACCTTCACCGCGTGGGAAGACCTGCCCGAGGGCACCGACATGCTCTACTACGAGGGCCTGCACGGCGCCGTGGTCACGCCCGAGCACGACGTCGCGCGCTGGGCCGACCTGCGCATCGGCGTGGTGCCGGTGATCAACCTGGAGTGGATCCAGAAGCTCTGGCGCGACCAGCACCAGCGGGGCTACAGCACCGAGGCGGTGACCGACACCATCCTGCGCCGCATGCCCGACTACGTGCACTACATCGTGCCGCAGTTCGCGCGCACGCACGTCAACTTCCAGCGCGTGCCGATGGTCGACACCTCCGACCCCTTCATCGCGCGCGACATCCCGAGCGCCGACGAGAGCATGGTGGTGATCCGCTTCGCCAACCCCAAGGGCATCGACTTCCCCTACCTGCTGGGCATGATCCACGACTCCTGGATGAGCCGCGCCAACACCATCGTGGTGCCGGGCGGCAAGATGGAGCTGGCGATGCAGCTCATCTTCACCCCCTTCATCTGGCGCATGATGGAGCGGCGCCGGCGCGCGCTGGGAGCAGCCTGAGATGCCGGCCGCCGCACCCCCCGCTCCCGCGCTCGCCCGCCGCATGGCCGACGCCATCCGCATGCTCGCGGTCGATGCCGTCGAACAGGCCCGCTCCGGCCACCCCGGCGCGCCCATGGGCATGGCCGAGATGGCCGAGGTGCTCTGGCACCGCCACCTCCGGCACAACCCGGCCAACCCGCACTGGGCCAACCGCGACCGCTTCGTGCTGTCCAACGGCCACGCCTCGATGCTGCTGTACGCGCTGCTGCACCTGACGGGCTACGACCTGCCGATCGCCGAGCTGAAGAATTTCCGCCAGCCGCACTCCAGAACGCCGGGCCACCCCGAGGTCGGCGTGACGCCGGGCGTCGAGACCACCACCGGGCCGCTCGGGCAGGGCATCGCCAACGCGGTCGGCATGGCGCTGGCGGAGAAGCTGCTGGCGGCCGAGTTCAACCGCGACGGCCACACCATCGTCGACCACCACACCTACGTCTTCCTGGGCGACGGCTGCCTGATGGAAGGCATCAGCCACGAGGCCTGCGCGCTCGCCGGGACGCTGCGCCTGTCCAGGCTGATCGCGCTGTACGACGACAACGGCATCTCGATCGACGGCCCGGTGCAGGGCTGGTTCACCGACGATACCGCGGCGCGCTTCGCCGCCTACGGCTGGAACGTGGTGGCCGGCGTCGACGGCCACGACGCGCAGGCCGTCGATGCCGCCGTGCGCGCCGCGCGCGGGCAGGCGCTGCGCGGCGACGGCAGGCCCACGCTGATCTGCTGCCGGACGGTGATCGGCAAGGGCTCGCCCCGCAAGGCGGGCACGCACGAGGTGCACGGCGCGGCGCTGGGCGCCGCCGAGGTGGCCGCCACGCGCGCGGCGCTCGGCTGGGAGGCCGCGCCGTTCGAAGTGCCGCGGGACGTGGCGGATGCCTGGGACGCGCGCCAAAGCGGCGCCGCCGCCGAGGCCGCCTGGCGCGGGCACTTCGAGGCCTACCGCCGCCGCTACCCGGCGCAGGCCGCGGAGTTCGAGCGGCGCATGGCCGGCGATCTGCCCGGGGCGTTCGCGGCCCGGCTGCCCGCGCTGCTCGAACAGGTGGCCGCGCGCGCCGGGCCCGTGGCCACGCGCAAGGCGAGCCAGCAGGCGCTCGACCTGCTGGCGCCGCTGCTGCCCGAGTGCTTCGGCGGCAGCGCCGACCTGACCGGCTCCAACCTGACCCACTTCGAGGGCCACGTGAAGGCCGGGCGCGATGCGCCAGGCAACTACCTGTCCTACGGCGTGCGCGAGTTCGGCATGGCGGCGATCATGAACGGCATCGCGCTGCACGGCGGCTTCATCCCCTACGGCGGCACCTTCCTCGCCTTCAGCGACTATTCGCGCAACGCCATCCGCATGGCCGCGCTGATGCGCCAGCGCGTGATCCACGTCTTCACGCACGACTCGATCGGCCTGGGCGAGGACGGGCCGACGCACCAGGCCGTCGAGCAGCTGCCTTCCCTGCGCCTCATCCCCGAGCTGGACGTCTGGCGCCCGGCCGACGGCCTGGAGACGCTGGTGGCCTGGGCCTGCGCGCTCGAGCGGCGCGACGGGCCGAGCGCGCTCGTGCTCTCGCGCCAGAACCTGCCGCGCCTGGCGGCGCACGCGGCGCTGGCCGGCGGCATGCGCCGCGGCGGCTACGTGCTGGCCGATGCCGCGGCCCCGTGCGCGGTGATCGTCGCCACCGGCTCCGAGCTGATGCTGGCGCTGCAGGCGCACGAGGCGCTGGCGCGCGAGGGCATCGCCACGCGGGTGGTCTCGCTGCCGTGCACCAGCGTCTTCGACCGCCAGCCGCAGGACTACCGCGACGCGGTGCTGCCCCCGGCCCTGCCGGCCGTGGCGGTGGAGGCGGCGCACCCGGACTTCTGGCGCAAGTACGTGGGCCGGGACGGCCGCGTGGTCGGCCTCGCGCGCTTCGGCGCGTCGGCGCCGGCCGAGGCGCTGTACGCCAGCTTCGGCATCACCGCGCAGGCCGTGGCGCAGGCGGTGCGCGCGCTGGCGGCGCAGGGCGCGCGGGAGGCCGCATGACGCCCGCGCTCGTGCTCTTCGACCTCGACGGCACGCTGGTGGAGACCGCGCCCGAGATCTGCGACGCGGTCAACGACACGCTGCGCCACCTGGGCCTGCCCGAGGTGCCGCAGGAGCGGGTGGACCGCTGGATCGGCCACGGCACGCGCGAGCTGCTGGTGCAGGCGCTGGCCCACGTGCGCCGCCAGCCGCAGGAGGCGGTGCGCGCCGACGCGGACCTGCCGCTGGTGTTCGCCGAGTTCGACCGCCACTACCAGCGCCGCAGCGGCACCCGCAGCCGGCTCTACCCCCACGCGCGCCAGGCGCTGCAGGCGCTGCGCGCGCGCGGCGTGCCGCTGGCGCTGGTGACCAACAAGGAGCAGCGCCACGTCGATGCCGTGCTGCGCGCGCATGCGCTCGCGCCCCTGTTCGACCGCGTGGTCTGCGGCGACAGCCTGCCGACGAAAAAGCCCGACCCCGCGGGCGTGCGCAGCTGCCTGGCGCAGTTCGGCGTGGGCGCGGCGCAGGCGCTCTTCATCGGCGATTCGTCGATCGACGTGGCCACCGCGCGCAACGCGGGGGTGCCGGTCTGGGCCCTGCCCCATGGCTACAACATGGGCCAGCCGATCGCCGACAGCCGGCCCGACCGGGTGATACCCGACCTCGGGGCCCTGCTGCAGTAGTTCCAAAAACATAGCTGCTGGCGCTTGATGGGCAAGCGCTGGAGCCGTATTTCTTTCAAAAACCCTTGAGGAGACTCTCCATGGCATTCGCCTCCCTGCGCCAGGTGCTCGACCACGCCGCCGAGCACGGCTACGGCATACCGGCCTTCAACGTCAACAACCTGGAGCAGATCCAGGCCATCATGGAAGCGGCCCAGGCGAGCGACAGCCCGGTGATCCTGCAGGCCTCGGCCGGCGCGCGCAAGTACGCGGGCGAGGCCTACCTGCGCCACATGATGCTCGCCGCCGTCGAAACCCACCCCGACATCCCGGTGGTGCTGCACCAGGACCACGGCGCCTCGCCCGCCGTGTGCCAGCAGTCGATCCGCGACGGCTTCACCAGCGTGATGATGGACGGCTCGCTGCTGGAAGACGCGAAGACGCCCGCCTCGTACGAGTACAACGTCGCGGTGACGCGGCGCGTGTGCGGCATGGCGCATGCGGTGGGCGTCTCGGTCGAGGGCGAGCTGGGGTGCCTGGGCTCGCTCGAAACCGGCGAGGCGGGCGAGGAGGACGGCGTGGGCGCCGCGGGCACGCTGACGCACGAGATGATGCTCACCGACCCGGCGCAGGCGCGCGACTTCGTCGCGCAGACCGGCGTCGATGCGCTGGCCATCGCCATCGGCACCAGCCACGGCGCCTACAAGTTCACGCGCAGGCCGACGGGCGACATCCTGGCGATCGGGCGCATCGCGCAGATCCACGCCCAGGTGCCCGATACCCACCTGGTGATGCACGGCTCCTCCAGCGTGCCGCAGGAGTGGCTGGCCATCATCCGCCAGCATGGCGGCGAGATCAGGGAGACCTACGGCGTGCCGGTGGAGGAGATCCGCCGCGGCATCCAGAACGGCGTGCGCAAGGTCAACATCGACACCGACATCCGCCTGGCGATGACCGGCGCGATGCGCGAGCTGTTCGCCACGCAGCCCGCCGAGTTCGACCCGCGCAAGGCGCTGGCCGCCGCGAAGAAGGCCGCCAGCGGCATCTGCCGCGAGCGCTTCGAGGCCTTCGGCTGCGCCGGCATGGCCTCCAGGATCAGGGTGGCGCCGCTGCAGCAGATGGCGCGGCGCTACGCCGCGTAGCGCCGCGCGCCGCGTGCGGCGGCAGAACTTGGGTAAGCTTGCGCGGCGCCCTCCTGCGCGCCCGCCGCCATGTTCGCCTACGTCCTCAAGCGCATCTTGCTCATGCTGCCCACCCTGCTGGGTGTGCTGCTGCTGACCTTCGTCGTCATCCAGTTCGTGCCCGGCGGGCCGGTGGAGCAGTACCTGGCCGAGGCCAAGGCCGGCATGGCGGGGCACGGCGGCGGTGAGGGCGCGGGCATGGCCTACCGCGGCGCGCAGGGGGTGGATGCCCGGCGCCTGGCGCAGATCAAGGCGCTCTACGGCTTCGACAAGCCGGCGCACGAGCGCTTTCTGCAGATGCTCGGCCAGTTCGCGCGCTTCGACCTGGGGCGCAGCTTCTTCCAGAACAAGGACGTGTGGCAGCTCGTCAAGGAGAAGATGCCGGTCTCCATCAGCCTCGGGCTGTGGACCTTCTTCATCAGCTACCTCGTCGCGGTGCCGCTGGGCGTGGCCAAGGCGGTGCGCGCCGGCTCGCGCTTCGATCTCGTCACCACGCTGCTCGTCCTCGTGGGCTACGCCATCCCCGGCTTCGTGCTCGGCCTGGCCTTGCTCGTGGTCTTCGGCGGGCAGCTGCAGTGGTTCCCGCTGCGCGGGCTCACGTCGAGCAACTGGGAAGAGCTCTCGTGGGGCGCGCGCATCGTCGACTACCTCTGGCACATCACGCTGCCGGTGACGGCGATGGTGGCGGGCAGCTTCGCCGTCACGGCGATGCTCACCAAGAACGCGTTCCTGGAGGAGATCCGCAAGCAGTACGTGCTGACGGCGCGCGCCAAGGGCCTGTCGGAGCGGCAGGTGCTCTACGGCCACGTGTTCCGCAACGCGCTGATCCCCATCGTCACGGGCTTCCCCTCGGCCTTCATCGGGGCGTTCTTCACCGGCTCGCTGCTGATCGAGACGCTGTTCTCGCTCGACGGGCTGGGCCTGCTCTCCTACGAGAGCGTGATCCGGCGCGACTATCCGGTGGTGCTGGGCACGCTCTACCTCTTCACGCTGATCGGCCTGTTCACCAAGCTGATCTCCGACCTGTGCTACGTCTGGGTCGATCCGCGGGTGAAGTTCGATTGACGCGACCATGAGCGAACCAGCCGCTTCACTGTCTCCCGCGCGCCGCGCCTGGCTGCGCTTCAGGCGCAACCGGCTGGGCTACTGGAGCCTGGTGGTTTTCTGCGCGCTGGTGCTGGTGAGCCTGGGCGCGGAGCTGGTGAGCAACGACCGCCCGCTCGTCGTGCGCTACGAGGGGCAGACCTACTTCCCGATGCTGCGCGACTACCCCGAGACCACCTTCGGCGGCGACTTCGCCACGCCCGCCGACTACCTCGACCCCTACGTGCGCCAGCGCATCACCACGGGCGGCAACTGGGCGCTGTACACCCTCAACCCCTACGGCGCCGACACGCTGAACTACTTCGCCAAGGCGCCCAACCCGTCGGGCCCGTCGCGCGAGAACTGGCTGGGCACCGACGACCGCGGGCGCGACCTGCTGGCGCAGCTCATCTACGGCTTTCGCGTCAGCGTGCTGTTCGGCCTGGCGCTCACCGCGGTGGGCGTGGCGCTGGGCATCCTGGCCGGGGCCATCCAGGGCTTCTTCGGCGGCAAGACGGACCTGGCGTTCCAGCGCTTCATCGAGATCTGGGGCTCGATGCCGGAGCTGTACCTGCTCATCATCTTCAGCGCCATCTTCGCGCCCAGCATCGCGCTGCTGCTGATCCTGCTCAGCCTGTTCGGCTGGATGGGGCTGTCGGACTACGTGCGCGCCGAATTCCTGCGCAACCGCCAGCTCGACTACGTCAAGGCCGCGCGCGCCCTGGGCGTGACCAACGGCCAGATCATGTGGCGCCACATCCTGCCCAACTCGATGGTGCCGGTGGTCACCTTCCTGCCGTTTCGCATGAGCGCGGCGATCCTGGCGCTCACCTCGCTCGACTTCCTCGGCCTGGGCGTGCCGCCGGGCACGCCGAGCCTGGGCGAGCTGCTGAGCCAGGGCAAGAACAACATCGACGCGTGGTGGATCTCCATCTTCACCTTCGCCGTGCTGGTGGTCACGCTGCTGCTGCTGACCTTCATGGGCGACGCGCTGCGCGATGCGCTCGACCCTCGAAAGGCCGACCGGTGACGAAGACCCCGCTGCTGCAGGTGAGCGGCCTGCGCGTCGCCTTCGGCACCAAGGAGGTGGTGCACGGCGTGGATTTCGACATCCAGCCGGGCGAGAAATTCGCCCTCGTGGGCGAATCGGGTTCGGGCAAGACGGTGACGGCGCTCGCGCTGCTGCGCCTGGCGGGCGAGGCCAAAATCACCGGGAAAGCCTTGCTGGGCGAGCGCGACCTGCTGCAGATGCCGGAGCGCGAGCTGCGCGGCGTGCGCGGCAGCGATGTGGCGATGATCTTCCAGGAGCCGATGACCGCGCTCAACCCGCTGATGCCCGTGGGCCGGCAGGTGGCCGAAGTCTTGATGCTCAAACAGGCGCTGACGTGCGCCCAGTCTGCGCAAGCAGCTATCGAATTGCTGGCAGCCACCGGCATCCCCGAGCCCGGGCGGCGCGCTGCGGGCTTTCCGCACCAGCTCTCGGGCGGGCAGCGCCAGCGGGCGATGATCGCGATGGCGCTGGCCAGCCGCCCCAGGCTGCTGCTGGCCGACGAGCCGACCACGGCGCTCGACGTGACGCTGCGCGGGCAGATCCTCGACCTGCTCTCCGACCTGCAGCGCCAGATCGGCATGGCGGTGCTGCTCATCACGCACGACCTGCTCCTGGTGCGCCGCTTCGCCCACCGCGTGGCGGTGATGGAGCAGGGCCGCCTGGTGGAGCAGGGCGCCGTGGACCGGATTTTCGACGCGCCCGAACACGCCTACACGCAGCGCCTGATCGCCAGCACGCCGCGGCGCGACGTGATCGAAGACCCGCCCGCCCAGGGTGCGCCGCCCGTGGTGCAGGCGCAGGGGCTGCGCGTGGTCTACCCGGTGCCCGTGCCGGGATTGCGCGGCTGGTTCGCCAGGGGCGAGTTCGTCGCGGTCCAGGGCGCGAGCTTTCGCATCGCGCCCGGGCGCACGCTCGGCGTGGTGGGCGAGTCCGGCTCGGGCAAGTCCACGCTCGCGCAGGCGCTGCTCGGCCTGCTGCCGAGCCACGGCGAGCTGGAGCTCGCGGGCCAGCGCTGGCAGGCGCCCGTGCAGCACAACGGCGCGCACAACCAGCAGCTGCGCCGCCAGGTGCAGGTGGTGTTCCAGGATCCGTTCTCCTCGCTCTCGCCGCGCATGACGGTGGAAGAGATCGTGGGCGAGGGACTGAAGGTGCACGAGGGCGGACTGTCCGAGGCCGGGCGCCGCGCGCGCGTGCTGGCGATGCTCGCCGAGGTGGGCCTTGCCCAGGCGCAGTTCCCCGGGCTGCTGGCGCGCTACCCGCACGAGTTCTCCGGCGGCCAGCGCCAGCGCCTGGCGGTGGCGCGCGCGCTGATCGTGCAGCCGCGCCTGCTGGTGCTCGACGAGCCCACGAGCGCGCTCGACGTCACCATCCAGCAGCAGGTGCTGGCGCTGCTGCAGCGCCTGCAGAAGGAGCGGGGCCTGGCCTACCTGCTGATCACCCACGACGTGGCCGTGGTGCGCGCGATGGCGCACGACGTGATCGTGATGAAGGACGGCGAGGTGCTCGAGGCGGGGAACTGGCGCCAGGTGCTGGACAGCCCGCGCAAGCCCTACACGCAGCGGCTGGTGCAGGCGGCGCGGGCGGGGTAGGGCCTGCCGCCGCGCCGTCCGTCCTTGTCCCGGTGCCGGATCGACCGGTCGGCTTGCCGGCTTCGCTGGCCGTGGCACGGCGCTGTTGTGCTTCGCCTTCGCGTGTTCGGTCGACCCGCAAATGGAATTACCCGCCGCGCTGCCGGCGGTTGTGCCGGGCGCGGAAGATGTTCCGGCTGGCGCGGTCTTGCGCGTGCTCGATGCGGACGGCCTCCCGCGCCGTCACCTGGCCGTCCGCCTTGCTGCGGCGCTCCATGCCGTCGATGTGGCGCTGCTGGCGTTCGAGCCGCGCCTGTTCGCGCCCCGTGATCTGGTTCGATTCCACGCCGTGCGTGATGCGGTCGGACTGGCGTGCCTGCCGGTGGTCCGCGCGCTGCGCCTGCCGCTCGCCCGGCGGCGTCGGCGCCTGCGCGAAGGCGCCGCCGGATACGACGACCAGGCCGACGGCGATGGCGGCGGCGGCCCTGAGGGTACGGTGTGCGAACTGCATGTGGCTTGCTCCTGGAATGGTTGTGCGCGGGTCGCCCGACCCTTGCCGCCGTTGAACCCCCGCCGGCGCGTGCCGCTTACGCGGTCGCGGGCAAGCCGAGCCGGGCGTGTGGCGATCGCGTAAGAAACGAGGCCTGCGCGGGTTGAACCGATACTTGCCTCGACTCTCCCGTGCGTGAACCATGTCTGCGATCCGGCTCTTCCAACCCCTGCGCGTCTTGCGCTGGTGCGTGCTCGCGGCTGCGCTGCTGGCCGGCGCCGCCGCGTGGGCCGCGGGCATCGCCCTGCCCGATGCGCAGGAATGGGCGCGCATGGCGCCGCAGGAGCGCGCCGAGCGCCGCGCCGAGATCCGCCGGCAGTTCGACCAGGCTTCGCCCGACGAGCGCCGGGTGCTGCGCCAGCAGCTGCGTGAACAGCTGCAGGCGCTCACGCCGCAGCAGCGGCAGGAGTTGATCGATCAGGCGCGCCAGCGCTGGGATGCGCTGCCGCCGCAGGAAAAAGACCGCCTGGCGCAGGAGCGCCGCCAGCAGATCATGGGCATGCCGCGGGCCGAGCAGCGCGAGATGCTGCGCCAGCGGCGCGAGATGCTGCGCGCGCTCAGCCCGAAAGAGCGTGCCGAGTTGCGCGACCGGTTGCCGCGGCGTTGAGCATGGACGATTCTCCTGCCACGGGCGACAACTCTCCTGGCGTGGGCGTGCTGGGCCGGTGGATTGCCCGCGGGTGGCGGCCGCGCGGGCGCCCGCGCCCGGGCGACTGGGAGGTGCTGAAGCTCGCCGGCGCGGGCGATCCGTCCGGCGCGGCGGATCTGGTGCACCGGCTCGCGCCGCAGGCCTTCGGCCTGGCCATGCAGATGCTGGGGCGCCGCGAGGACGCCGAGGACGTGGTCCAGGAGTCCTTCCTGCGCCTGTGGCGCGCCCGGCCGAGCGACGCGCACGGCGCCACGCTGGCCACTTTCTTCAACACCATCGTGATCAACCGCTGCAAGACTTGCCTGGCCCGCCGGCGCGAGTGGAGCATGGACCCCGAGTCGCTCACCGAGCTGTCGGATGCGCTGCAAGAGACGCAGGCGGCGCCGGCAGGCCGCGGGAGCGCCGCGCCCGGCGTGCAGGCCGCGCTGGCGCGGCTGCCCGCGCGCCAGCGCATGGCCCTGGCCATGTGGGCCTACGCCGACGCGGATGTGCCGCAGATCGCCCGTGCGCTGGAACTCGAACCCAACGCCGCGCATCAACTGCTCTATCGGGCCAAGAAGGCCCTGCGAAACCTGCTGCAGGAGCATGCACCATGAACGCACCGCACCATGAAGAACCGTCCTGCGCCGACGACCGGGCGCTGCGCGCGAACCTGCGCGACGCCCTGGCCCGAGCGCCGGGACACGACGTGCGGGCGCTCGAGGCGCGCGCGCTGGAGCAATGGCGCCTGCGCGGCACCCGCGCCGCGCCCCCCGGGCCGCTGGTCGCGCTGCACGCGCGGTGGCGGCAGCACCCGGCACTCTGGGGCGGCACCGCCCTGGTGCTCGGCGCGATCGGCGTGATGCTGGTCAGGTCGTGGTTCGCGGTGGACCCCGGGATCGACGAGCTGATGCAGCCCGACGTGCTCTCGCTGATGACCATGGGCGTGCTCTGAAGCCGCCCGCGGTCAGCGCAGCACCAGCACCGGCGCGCTGCACAGCCGCAGCAGCGTCGTGGTGGTGCTGCCGACGATGAGCTGGCGGATGCGCGAGTGCCCGTAGGCGCCGAGCACCAGCAGGGTGTCGCCCAGGCCTTCGAGCAGCGGCGGGATGACTTCCTCGGGCAGGCCGGGCAGGGTGCGCGTGGTGACGGTGAAGCCGGCATCGGCCAGCAGCGTCTGCGCCGCGCGCAGGCGCTCCTGCAGGCGGGCGGGGCACTCGCCCACCATCACCAGTTCGGCCGGCATGCCGGCGAGCAGCGGGCTGCGCGCCACCGCCTGTACCGCGCGGTCGGCGGTGGCGCTGCCGTCGTAGGCGACGACGAAATGCGTCGGCGCGGTGAACGGCACGGCGTCCACCACCATCACCGGCTGGCGCAGGTTGCGCACGGCGGTCTCGACGCGGTGGTCCAGCCGCAGCTTGCGCGCGGCCGGCGGGCGGCGGTTGCTGCCCAGCACGAACAGGCGCGCGCTGGCCTCCTGCGCCAGCAGCACGTTGGTCAGGTCGCCTTGGCGCAGCAGCGTCTGCACCAGCGGCACGCTGCCTTCGGGGACCCGCTCGCGCGCCTGCTCGAGCATGCGCTGCGCCGCCTGCTGCGCGATCTGGCTGCGCTCCTCGTCGAGCGCCGAGAGCCGCTGCAGCAGCAGGTCTTGCGCGCCCATGCCGAGCACGCCGCTGTAGTCGCCCACCGGCGGCATGGGGTCGGGGCGCTCGAGCGTGTGCAGCAGCGTGAGCGGCGCGGCCAGGCGCTGGGCGGCCCAGCAGGCGCCGTCGACCACCGCGGTGGTGGTGGTCAGGCCGTCGAGGCAGGCATAGACGGTATCGGGGGCGGGCATGGCGGGCTCCTGCGGGGCAGTGACACCGGGCCAGTGTGACACCCGCCGGGCCATGCGCCAAGCGGATATCCCTTTTTCAGGCATCGAATACGGTGGAAGCGCTTGTGCAGCAAGCGCTGTAAGCTATCGATTTGATGAATCGCGGGGAGCGGCGGCACCCTGCTTGGCCGGGGGCGAGAACAGGTCCCAGGTGGCGATGAACAGCGCTGCCACCACCGGTCCGATGACGAAGCCCGTGAGGCCGAACAGCACCATGCCGCCCAGCGTCGAGAGCAGCACCACGTAGTCGGGCATCTTGGTGTCCTTGCCCACCAGCACCGGGCGCAGGAGGTTGTCCACCAGCCCGATCACGCCGATGCCGTAGAGCGTGAGCGTGACGCCCTGCCAGGTGGCGCCGGTGGCCAGGAAGTACAGCGCCACCGGCCCCCAGATCAGGCTGGCGCCGACGGCCGGCAGCAGCGAGAGGAAGGCCATGAGCACGCCCCACATCACCGGCCCCTGGATGCCCAGCACGGCGAAGATCAGGCCCCCCAGGAAGCCCTGGGCGGCCGCCACCGCGATGTTGCCCTTGACGGTGGCGCGGATCACGGTGATGAACTTCTGCGCCAGCTCGCTCTTGTGCTCCTCGTCGAGCGGCACCGCGTGGCGGATGCGCGCGGCCAGCCAGGTGCCGTCGCGCAGCAGGAAGAAGAGCAGGTAGAGCATCACGCCGAAGTTGACGATGAACTGCAGGGTGTTGGAGCCGAAGTCCAGCGCCTTGTTGGCGAGGAACTGGCTGGCCTGCACGCCGAAGGTCGAGAGTTTGGCCTGCAGCTCGCCGATCGAGCCCAGGTGCAGGCGCTCGAGCAGCGTCAGCGCCCAGGCGGGCAGCGCGGCCCAGATCTGCTGCGCGTACAGGCCGAAGTTGAGCTGGCCGCTGCGCACGCGCTGGTAGGCGATGCCCACCTCCTGCACCAGCGAGGCGCCGATGACCAGGATGGGCAGGACCACGATCAGCAGGCACGTCGTGAGCGTGATGAACGCCGCCAGGTTGCGCCGCCGCGGCATGCGGGCGAGCAGGCGGCGGTGCAGCGGCGCGAACAGGATGGCCAGCACCATGCCCCAGAAGATCGCGCCGTGCAGCGGCAGCAGGATGGCGCCGAAGGCGAGCGTGACGGCGACGAGCAGGAGCAGCAGGGTGCGGTTCGTCGCGCTGGGGAGAGGCATGACCGTGTCCGGATCGATCGTTGGAAGTCGCCGCACTGTACGCGATCCGGGTTTGCGCGCATTGACGATAAATTGCTACATGCTTATATTGCAATTCATTCATAAATGATCGACGTCGCAAGGACTTGCGAAGGAGCGGACGGCATGGAATCGATGAGCGCATGCGCAGCGAACACCTGCGAGCCGCGGGGCAGCAAGGCGTACTGGCCAGCCTGGCTCGCCGGCATCGCCCTGGGGGTCGTGCTGCTGTTGACCTTCGTGGCCACGGGGCACGGCCTGGGCGCGACCGGCTTCACGACGCGCCTGAGCGCCTGGCTCGGCGGCGAGGTCGCCCCCGGCTGGACGCAGGCCAACGACTACCTCGGGCCCATGGTGGAGGGCGGCGGCGTCCTGTCGTCGTGGATCACCTGGGAGGTGCTGGGCGTGTTCGCCGGCGCCTTCGTCTCGGCGCGGCTGGCGCGGCGCATGGCCTGGCGCATCGAGGGCGCGGCCCACGCCGGCACCATCGGCCGCCTGCTCAAGGCGCTGGCGGGCGGCATCCTGGCGGGCTTCGGCGCGCGCATCTCGGCGGGCTGCACCAGCGGCGTCGGGCTGTCGGGCGCGGCGGTGCTCGGGGTGGCCGGGTTCGTGTTCCTGGCGGCGTTCTTCATCGCGGGCCTGGTGGCCGCGCGCGTCACCGGGGGAGGCGTGAAATGATCGACGCCATCGTCGCCGTCCTGCTGGGCTTCGGTTTCGGCTTCGTGCTCGAACGCGCGGGCTTCGGCAGCAGCTGCAAGCTCACGGCACAGTTCCGCCTCACCGACTGGTCGGTGTTCAAGGTGATGTTCAGCGCCATCGTCTTCACCGCGGTGGGGCTGTACCTGCTGGAGCAGCTCGGCTGGGTGGCCGCGCGCAGCGTCTACGTGCCGCAGGCCTACATGTGGGCCATGGCGGCCGGCGGCGCGCTCATCGGCGTGGGGTTCGCCGTGGGCGGCTACTGCCCGGGCACCTCGGCGGTGGGCCTGATGACGGGGCGGCTCGATGCGGTGGTGTTCTTCATCGGCCTGTTCATCGGCACCTTCCTGTTCGCCGGGCTCTTCAGCCAGCTCGACGCGCTGACCACCGCCGGCGACCTGGGCGAGGGCATGGACCGCCTGCCGCAGCTGCTCGGCGTGCCCGAGTGGTTGGTGCTGGCGGCCATGGTGGTGGCCGCCGTGGGCATCTACGCCCTCGGGGGCTGGTTCGAGCGCCGCGCCCGTTCGCTCGGGCGGGTTTGATGGGCAGGCACACCATGAACAATCGTCGACAACATCTCGAAACCCTGGCCGCGGCCTTGACGGCGGCGGTGCTCGGCGTGGCCGTGGTGCCCGTCGCCCGCGCGGCGGAGGATGAAAAGAAGGACACCAAGGCGGCCAATCCCTGCGCGGCAGGGGGCCGCCGCCGGGACATGGGCAGTCCGTGCAGCGGAGGCGACACCAGAGCGCAGGACAAGAACCCCTGCGCCGGCGGGCGCGGCCGCGCCGGCAACCCGTGCAGCGGCAACCCCTGCGCCGGCAGCGGCGGCCGGCGCCGGCGCGGCAGCGACAACAACCCCTGCGCCGGCAAGAGCCGTTGAGCCTGGCATGCCAGAGCCTTCCACGTCCGCCGCTGCCCGCAGCGCGATGGCGCGGCAGTGGCGGCTCGCGCGGCGCGGGCGCTCGTGGCTGCATGCCTTCACCGGGCGATCCGCCGCCATCGAGGAGTGGCGCCACTACCCGCGCCGCGACGCGGTCGACGCCAGCGGCCGCTGGCAGTTCTATTTCCACGCGCACCCGCAGCACCTGGCGGGCGATGCGGCGCCCGCCGAGGCCGGCCACATCCATCTGTTCAGCCGCAGCGGCGCGGGGCGCCTGACGCACCTGGCGGCGCTGGCCCTGGACGCGCGCGGCATGCCGCTGCGCTGGTTCGCCCCCAACGGCTGGGTGACGGGCGAGCGCTGGCAGTCGGCGCCCGCGCTGGCGCGGCGGCTGCGCTCCTGCGAGCTGAAGACGCGCGGCCCGCTCTCCGGCGTGGCGCTGTGGCTGGCCGACCTGCTGCGCGTCTATCGCGAGCCTTTGATCCGCATGCTGCAGGCGCGCGATGCCGCGCTGCAACGCCACTGCGCCGCTGCCGGCCAGTCGCGCCGCCAGGCGCTGGAGGACCGCAGCGTGGCCGTCTGGAGTTTCTTGCCCGTCCGCTGGCCGGAGGATGCGCTGGCGGCGGGTGTTTCCTGTGCGTGAGATCGCGCAACTCGAGGAGATGATGATGAAGATGCAATGGCGTGTGGCGGCGGGTGCCGCCTTCCTGGGGGCCAGCGGCTGGACGCTGGCGCTGACCGTGCCCGGGCCGGTGGTCGATGGCGCGTGGCTTGCCGCGCACCGGGGCGAGGTGACCGTCCTGGACGTGCGGCCGAACCAGAAAACCTTCGTCGCGGTGCCCGAGTTCGAGGTGGACAAGAAATCAGGCAAGAAATCGCTGGTGGCCCTGGGCAGCCACATCGACGGCGCGGTGCCGGTGGACAACGGCAAGGTGCGCGTGGAGCGCATGGTCGACGGGCTCAAGGTCAAGGGCATGATTCCCGAGAAGGCCGATTTCGAGAAGCTGGTGCGCGGCTGGGGCGTGCAGGCGGACCGCCCCATCGTCATCGTCTCGGCCGGCATGGACCCGATGGACTTCAACGATGCGGCGCGCCTATTCTGGCAGTTCAAGGTCTATGGCGAGGACAACGTCGCGGTGCTCGATGGCGGCACCGCCGGCTGGATCGTCGCCGGACAGGTGATCAGCAACGTGCCGGTCGCGCCCGCCACGGGCAACTGGGTGGCCAGGGCCGACCGCACGGCCGAGTATTCGGCCTCGTCGGAAGAGGTGGCGAAGGCCCAGGCGGATAAATCGGCGCAGCTCGTCGATTCGCGCGACGACGCGTTCTACCTGGGCGTGGCCAAGTCGCCCTCCACCAGCGCGGCGGGGCACCTGGCCGGCGCGAAGAATGTGTTCACGGCGCTGATGTCCACCTCGGGTGAAGCCTCGCACCTGCGCAGCCCTGCCACCTACAAGGACATCTTCGCCATGAGCGGGTTCGACGTGCAGGCGCCCGCGATCACCTACTGCAACACCGGCCACCAGGCCTCGGGCACCTGGTTCGTGCTGACGCAGATCCTGGGCAACAGGAATGTCAGGCTCTACGACGGCTCGATGCACGAATGGACGCTGGAAAAGCGCCCGACGGTATCGGTCTCTCAGGGCAATTGACGCGGCGGGCCGCGCGGCGCCCCCGGCGGGTGGCCGCTGCGTGAACGACAAGAGGAGGAGAGGCGAATGGCACATTTCCAACGCTGCCGCGACGCGGCCCTGGCCCTGGCCGCAGGCGGTGCGCTGAGCGGCGCCATGGCCACCAACGGCTATTTCCCGCACGGCTACGGCCTGAAGGCGCAGGGCATGGGGGGTGCCGCGGCCACCGCCACCGACAGCGGCTTCGCCGGGGCCAACAACCCGGCGGCCGCGGCCTTCTCGGGCGACCGCATCGAGGGCGGGCTGGGCGTCTTCATGCCGCGCCGCGGCGTGGAGCGCAGCGGCGGCGTGCTCGACGGCGCCACCGACAGCGGCTCGGGCACGTTCTACGTGCCCGAATTCGGCTACAACCGCCAGTGGGGCGGGCGCTGGGGCTTCGGGCTCACGGTCTACGGCCACGGCGGCATGAACACCAACTACCCGGGCGGACAGATCGACTGCGGCGCGGGGCCGGCGAACATGCTGTGCGGCAGCGGCCCGCTCGGGGTCGACCTGATGCAGCTCGTCGTCGCGCCGACCGTGGCGTACAAGCCGAGCGAGCGCCATGCGTTCGGCGTCTCGCCGCTCCTGGTGCTGCAGCAGTTCAAGGCCTACGGCCTGCAGGCCTTCGACAACGCGCCGGGCTTTCCGCCGATGACGAGCGCGCCGGGCAGCGTGACGGACCGGGGCCACGACCAAAGCCGCGGCCTGGGCCTGCGCCTGGGCTACCTGGGGCAATGGACCGACCGCTTGAGCGTCGGCGTGGCCTATGCGCCCAGGATCCGCATGTCGCGCTTCGACAAATACCGCGGGCTGTTCGCCGACGGCGGGCGCTTCGACATTCCGGCCAACCTCACGCTGGGCGTCGGCTGGCAGGCCACGCCGGCGCTCAGGTTGGCGCTCGACTACTCCCGCATCCGCTACAGCGGCGTGGCCTCGGTGGGTGACCCCAGCGGCACGCCCGCCCCGCTCGGCGCCCCGGGCGGCCCCGGCTTCGGCTGGCGCGACGTGAACGTCTGGAAATTCGGCGTGCAGTGGCAGGCCAGCCCCGCCCTGCAGCTGCGCGCGGGTGTCGACGTGGGCGGCAACCCGGTGCGCGCCAGCGACGTGACGTTCAACATCATCGCGCCCGGCGTGATGCAGGTGCACTACACGCTCGGCGCCACCTGGGCGGTGTCCGACCGGGCCGAGCTGACCCTGGCCTACATGGTGGCGCCGCGGCGCGCGGTCAGCGGGCCGTCGATGTTCAATGCCTTCGGCCTGCCGGCCGGCAGCGAGACCATCCATATGCGCCAGCAGTCGCTGGGCCTGCAGTTCGGCTGGAAATTCTGACCCGCGCGCCGCCTGCCCGGAAGCGGCGCCGTGGCGTTCGGTGGCACAATAGCGCCCGCATCTTGGGCCCTTCCCCAGCCACACAGTCGCATCCGCCAACCGGTACAGCCGTGTCGCGGAAGGTTTTCAACCATCCACACTTCCCCCAGGGAAGCCAAGGACAGCGGGACATGAGCGAACCCACGTCGGTCTACCAAGCCTTTCAGGGCAACACCTATCTCTTCGGCGGCAACGCGCCGTACGTCGAGGAGATGTACGAAAGCTATCTCACCAACCCCGGCAGCGTCCCCGATTCGTGGCGCGACTATTTCGACGCGCTGCAGCACGTGCCCGCGGTCGATGGCAGCGATGCCCGCGACGTGCCGCACCAGCCGGTCATCAATGCGTTCGCCGAGCGCGCCAAGCAGGGCGGCACGCGGGTGGTCGTGGCCTTCGGCGCCGACTCCGACCTGGGGCGCAAGCGCACCGCGGTGCAGCAGCTGATCGCGGCGTACCGCAACGTGGGCCAGCGCTGGGCCGACCTGGATCCGCTCAAGCGCCAGGAGCGCCCGCAGATTCCCGAGCTCGAGCCCTCGTTCTACGGCTTCACCGATGCCGACCAGGAGACGGTGTTCAACGTCGCGAACACCTTCTTCGGCAAGGAGAGCATGTCGCTGCGCGAGCTCATCAACGCGCTGCGCGAGACCTATTGCGGCACCATGGGCGCCGAGTTCATGTACGCCACCGACCAGAACCAGAAGCGCTGGTGGCAGCAGAAGCTCGAGGGCATCCGCAGCAAGCCGGTGTTCGATGCCGAGAAGAAGAAGCGCATCCTCGACCGGCTCACCGCCGCCGAGGGGCTGGAGCGCTTCCTGCACACCAAGTACGTCGGCCAGAAGCGCTTCTCGCTCGAGGGCGGCGAGAGCTTCATCGCGGCGATGGACGAGCTCATCCAGGCGGCGGGGCAGAAGGGCGTGCAGGAGATCGTGATCGGCATGGCGCACCGCGGGCGCCTGAACGTGCTGGTCAACACCCTGGGCAAGATGCCCAAGGACCTGTTCGCCGAGTTCGACCACAGCGCGCCGGAAGACCTGCCGGCGGGCGACGTGAAGTACCACCAGGGCTTTTCGTCGGATGTCACGACCCCCGGCGGCCCGGTGCACCTGAGCCTGGCCTTCAACCCCTCGCACCTGGAGATCGTCAACCCGGTGGTCGAGGGCTCGGTGCGCTCGCGCATGGACCGGCGCGGCGACCCGCACGGCAAGCAGGTGCTGCCGGTGCTGGTGCACGGCGACGCGGCGATCGCCGGACAGGGCGTGAACCAGGAGACGCTGGCGCTGGCGGAGACCCGCGGCTACACCACGGGCGGCACGGTGCACATCGTCATCAACAACCAGATCGGCTTCACCACCAGTGATCCGCGCGACACGCGCTCCACCCTGTACTGCACCGACATCATGAAGATGACCGAGTCGCCGGTGCTGCACGTCAACGGCGACGACCCGGAGGCGGTGTGCCTGGCGATGCAGCTGGCGCTGGAGTACCGCATGGAGTTCTCGCGCGACGTGGCGGTGGACATCGTGTGCTTCCGCAAGCTCGGGCACAACGAGCAGGACACCCCCATGCTCACCCAGCCGCTGATGTACAAGAAGATCGCGGCGCACCCGGGCACGCGCAAGCTCTACGCCGACAAGCTGGCCACGCAGGGCCTGGGCGCGACGCTGGGCGACGACAGGGTGAAGGCCTATCGCGCCGCGATGGACGCGGGCAAGCACACGGTCGACCCGGTGCTTACCAACTTCAAGAGCAAGTACGCGGTCGACTGGACCCCGTACCTGGCGAAGAACTGGAGCGACGCGGCCGACACCGCGATTCCGCTCACCGAATGGAAGCGCCTGGCCGAGCGCATCACCACCATCCCCGAGGGCGTCACGCCGCACATGCTGGTGAAGAAGGTCTACGACGACCGCGCCGCGATGGGCCGGGGCGAGCACAACGTGGACTGGGGCATGGGCGAGGCGATGGCATTCGCCTCGCTGGTCGCGTCGGGCTATCCGGTGCGCCTGTCGGGCGAGGACAGCGGCCGCGGCACCTTCACCCACCGCCACGCCGTGATCCACGACCAGAAGCGCGAGAAGTGGGATGAGGGCACCTACATCCCGCTGCAGAACGTGGCCGACAACCAGGCGCCGTTCACCGTGATCGACTCCATCCTGTCCGAGGAGGCGGTGCTGGCCTTCGAATACGGCTACGCCTCCAACGACCCGAACACGCTGGTGATCTGGGAGGCGCAGTTCGGCGACTTCGCCAACGGCGCGCAGGTCGTGATCGACCAGTTCATCGCCTCGGGCGAGGTCAAGTGGGGGCGCGTCAACGGCATGGCGCTGATGCTGCCGCACGGCTACGAGGGGCAGGGGCCGGAGCACAGCTCGGCGCGCCTGGAGCGCTTCATGCAGCTGGCCGCCGACACCAACATCCAGATCGTGCAGCCGACCACGGCCAGCCAGATCTTCCATGTGCTGCGCCGCCAGATGGTGCGCAACCTGCGCAAGCCCCTGGTCATCATGACGCCCAAGAGCCTGCTGCGCGCCAAGGACGCCACCTCGCCGATCTCCGAGTTCACGCGCGGCGGCTTCCAGACCGTGCTGGGCGAGCAGGACGAGGCCGTGGTGAAGAACGCCGCCAAGGTCAGGCGCATCGTCGCCTGCACCGGCAAGGTCTACTACGACCTGGTGAAGAAGCGCGAGGAAAAGGGCCTGGACGACGTGGCCATCGTCCGCGTCGAGCAGCTCTACCCCTTCCCGCACAAGGCGTTCGCCGCCGAGGTCAAGCGCTACGGCAAGGCCGCCGACATCGTCTGGTGCCAGGACGAGCCGCAGAACCAGGGCGCGTGGTTCTTCATCCAGCACAACATCCACGAGAACATGCTCGCCGGCCAGAAGCTGGGCTACGCCGGGCGCGCCGCCTCGGCCTCGCCGGCGGTGGGCTACGCGCACCTGCACGCGGAGCAGCAGAAGACCCTGGTCGAGGCGGCCTTCGCCAAGCTCAAGGGTTTCGTCCTCACCAAATAGCCGGCAGGGGCGTCGCGCGGCGGGCTGCCTGGCGCAGCGCCCGTCCGGCGCCCCCTGCAAACGCACAACGCCAAACGCATAACGCACAACGGAAAAAGCCATGTCCATCGTTGAAGTCAAGGTTCCCGAACTGTCCGAATCCGTGGCCGAAGCCACGCTGCTGCAGTGGAAGAAAAAGGCCGGCGAGGCCGTCGCCGCCGATGAGATCCTCATCGAGATCGAGACCGACAAGGTCGTGCTCGAAGTGCCCGCGCCCGCCGCGGGCGTCCTCAGCGAGATCGTGCAGGGCGACGGCGCCACGGTCACCGCCAGCCAGCTGATCGCCCGGATAGACACCGAGGCCGTCGCCGGCGCCACCGCCGCGCCCGCCGTCGCACCTGCCGCCGCTGCGCCCGTGGCAGCGGCCGCGCCCGTGGCTGCGCCGGCGGGCGGTGCCAAGGCGGGCGTGGCGATGCCCGCCGCCGCCAGGATCCTGGCCGAGAACCAGCTGTCCGCCGCCAGCGTGCCCGGCACCGGGCGCGACGGCCGCGTGACCAAGGGCGATGCGCTCGCGGCCGTCGCGGGCGGCGCGAAATCCGGCGCCGCGGCGATCCCCACCGGCGTGCCGACGCAGGCGCTGCCGCAGGTGGCCGCGCCGGCGGCGCCCGACCTGGGCAACCGCCCTGAGCAGCGCGTGCCCATGAGCCGCCTGCGCGCGCGCGTGGCCGAGCGCCTGCTGCAGTCGCAGGCGACCAATGCCATCCTGACCACGTTCAACGAGGTCAACATGGCGCCGGTGATGGAACTGCGCAAGAAGTTCCAGGACGCGTTCACCAAGGAGCACGGCGTCAAGCTCGGCTTCATGTCCTTCTTCGTGAAGGCGGCGGTGCACGCGCTCAAGAAATTCCCGGCGATCAACGCCTCGGTCGACGGCACCGACATCGTCTACCACGGCTATTTCGACATCGGCATCGCCGTCGGCTCGCCGCGCGGCCTGGTGGTGCCCATTTTGCGCAACGCCGACCAGATGAGCTTCGCCGACATCGAGAAGAAGATCGCCGAGTTCGGCAAGAAGGCGGGCGAGGGCAAGCTGAGCCTGGAAGAGCTGACCGGCGGCACCTTCTC
Organism: Pseudomonadota bacterium; assembly: GCA_963205335.1. Classification (GTDB taxonomy): domain Bacteria; phylum Pseudomonadota; class Gammaproteobacteria; order Burkholderiales; family Burkholderiaceae_C; genus Comamonas_C. Next base: position 1,323 of record CAUJIM010000044.1, on the reverse strand, counting down.
GATCAGCAACGGCGGCACCTTCGGCTCCATGCTCTCCACGCCCATCATCAACCCGCCGCAGTCGGCCATCCTCGGCGTGCACGCGACCAAGGACCGCGCGGTGGTGGAGAACGGCCAGGTCGTGGTCCGCCCGATGAACTACCTGGCGCTGAGCTACGACCACCGCATCATCGATGGCCGCGAGGCGGTGCTGGGGCTGGTGGCGATGAAGGATGCGCTGGAAGACCCGGCACGCCTGCTGTTCGACATCTGAGCGCACCGTACCGATCGGGCAACCCACCCCCCGCGGTGGGTTTTCACCATTTTCCGAAGGATAGAGATGAGCAAGTCATTTGACGTGGTCGTGATCGGCGCCGGTCCCGGCGGCTATATCGGCGCGATCCGCGCGGCGCAACTGGGCATGAACGTCGCCTGCATCGACGCGTGGCAGAACGCGCAGGGCGGCCCCGCGCCCGGCGGCACCTGCACCAACGTGGGCTGCATCCCGTCCAAGGCGCTGCTGCAGTCGAGCGAGCACTATGAGCAGGCGCGCCTGCACTTCGCCGAGCACGGCATCACCGCCAAGGACGTGAAGATGGACGTCGCCACCATGGTCGGCCGCAAGGCCGCCGTGGTGAAGCAGAACAACGACGGCATCCTCTACCTGTTCAAGAAGAACAAGGTCACGTTCTTCCACGGCCGCGGCTCGTTCGTGAAGGTCGTCGAGGGTGGCTACGAGATCGAGGTCGCGGGCAAGACCGCGGAGACACTGGTGGCCAAGCAGGTCATCATTGCCACCGGCTCGAATCCGCGCGAGCTGCCCGGTGCGCCGTTCGACGAGGAGACCATCCTCTCCAACGACGGCGCACTGCGCATCCCCGCCGTGCCCAAGCGCCTGGGCCTGATCGGCTCGGGCGTGATCGGCCTGGAGATAGGCAGCGTCTGGCGCCGCGTGGGCGCCGAGGTGACGGTGCTCGAAGCGCTGCCCACCTTCCTCGGCGCGGTGGACGAGCAGATCGCCAGGGAAGCGAAGAAGGCGTTCGACAAGCAGGGGCTCAAGGTCGAGCTGGGCGTCAAGATCACCGAAGTGAAGAGCGGCAAGAAGGGCGTCGCCGTGAGCTACCAGGATGCCAAGGGCGAGGCGCGCAAGCTCGAGGTGGACAAGCTCATCGTCTCCATCGGCCGCGTGCCCAATACCAGTGGCCTCAATGCCGAGGCCGTGGGCCTGAAGCTGACGGACCGCGGCATGGTCGAGGTGGACGAGCTGTGCCGCACCAACCTGCCCGGCGTCTGGGCCGTGGGCGACGTGGTGCGCGGCCCCATGCTGGCGCACAAGGCCGAGGA
>CAUJIM010000043.1 GCA_963205335.1 Pseudomonadota bacterium | reverse complement strand
ATAGGCCAAATCAAATGAAGGGTGAAGTTTTTCCTTTATCTGGATTATCAGGGCATCGGGCAGGCGATGCTGCATCGCACCACGGGGTCCTTTCTGCTAGAATGCGCCCCTTCCGGAGAGATGGCCGAGTGGTCGAAGGCGCACGCCTGGAAAGTGTGTATACGGTAAAACGTATCGAGGGTTCGAATCCCTCTCTCTCCGCCAAATACAAAAAAGGGCCGCTTTTCAGCGGCCCTTTTTCATGGTGCGGATTCGGCGTGCAGCTTAGTGCTCGCCCAGCACGGACACGGTGATATTGACCAGCACGTCGCTGTGCAGGGCGATCTGCAGTTGGGTGTCGCCGATCATCTTGAGCGGCCCCTGCGGCATGCGGATATCGGACTTCTCGACCTCATGGCCCAGCGCCTTCAACGCCTCGGCGATGTCGAAGTTGGTGACCGAGCCGAACAGACGGCCGTCCACGCCCGCCTTGCGGGTAATCTGCACCATGATGCCTTCCAGCTTGGCAGCCTGCTCCTGCGCAGCGGACAGCTTCTCGGCCTGCTGGCGTTCCAGTTCGGCGCGACGTTTCTCGAACTCGGCCAGGTTCTCCGGCGTGACCCGCTTGGCCTTGCCCTGCGGGATGAGGAAGTTGCGCGCATAGCCGTCGCGCACCTTGACGACGTCGCCCAAGTTGCCGAGGTTGACCACCTTTTCCATCAGAATCACTTGCATGGTCGTTTCCTCTCTCAGTGCAGGTCGGTGTAGGGCATCAGTGCCAGGAAGCGCGCGCGCTTGATGGCGGTCGACAGCTGGCGCTGGTAGCCGGTCTTGGTTCCGGTGATGCGCGCCGGCATGATCTTGCCGTTCTCGGTGATGAAGTCCTTCAGGATCTCGACGTCCTTGTAGTCGATCTCCGCAATCTTCTCGGCGGTGAAGCGGCAGAACTTGCGCCGCTTGAACATGCCGCGCGAACCCTTGTCGTCCTTGCGCTTCTTCGCGTCCTTCGCATTTCTCGGTTTAAACGCCATGATTCATTCCTTCCGTAAATTCGATTCGTTCCACATGCAGCACCGGCTGCATCGACTTTGTACTTTTCGCCGCGAGGAATCCGCTCAGCTTGACATCGTCGCCTGGTTTGGCTCCCCGCAGCAGCAGTGCCGTCTGCCCCAGCGCCACGGCCTGCAATTCACATTCGGCCTTGCGCGGCAGTCCGGCTTCGATCTGTTCAGAGGCGTGGGCAATCCTGAAGTTCAGTACCGGCACGCCTGCCGGGGTATGGCGCAGCCGCGCCAACTCGATGATGCTCCCGGTGATCGTCAGCTGGTTCTGCGGTTCCGCCACATCAGGCTGCGGGCTGCTCGGCGGGCTTGGCCTCTTCCACCTTGGCGCCCTCAGCGGCCGGCGTCAACGACCTGGACTTCTCCTCCTTCATCATCGGCGAAGGCGTCGTCACGGCCTGGCGCATCTTGACGGTGAGGTGGCGCAGCACGGCGTCGTTGAACTTGAAGGCGTGCTCGAGCTCGGCCATCACGGCCTGGTCGGCCTCGATGTTCAGGCACAGGTAGTGCGCCTTGGCGAGCTTGTCGATCATGTAGGCGAGCTGGCGGCGCCCCCAGTCCTCGACCCGGTGCACCTGGCCGCCGCCGGCGGTGACCATGCCCTTGTAGCGCTCGAGCATCGCGGGCACCTGTTCGCTCTGGTCCGGATGGATGAGCAGGATGATTTCGTAATGACGCATGCAACCTCCTTGTGGATGTAAGCCACCCGCTGCGTCGCGAAGAGCCCGGGGGGGCCATTCTTGGCGGTGTGGCAAGGAAAACCCGCGATTATAGGGTTTCCGATGCGGGCCGCGCGCCGTCGTACACTATCTGGCCGCGCCGGGCCGCCCCCGGTGCGGCGCGCGCCTTGAAACGCCGGCCAGCGCCCCCAGATGACCGGCATCCGCCGACTCGCAAGAAAATTCACGCATGTCCGACAGTCCCACCCCCAACGCCTCTCCTGTCCCCACCGCCGATGCGTCCGAAGAGGCGCGGGCCGCGATGACCGCCGATACGCTGGACGAGATCGCCCGCCTGCAGGGCGAACTGGCCGAACTCAAGGCCAGGAGCGCGGACCTCGCCGACCAGTACCTGCGCGCCAAGGCCGAGGCGGAAAACGTCCGCCGCCGCGCCGAGGAAGACGTCGCCAAGGCGCGCAAATTCGGCATCGAGGGCTTCGCCGAGAACCTGCTGGCGGTCTGCGACAGCCTCGACGCGGCGCTGGCGCTCGAGAACGCCACGGCCGAGCAGCTGCGCGAGGGCTCCATGGCCACGCTGCGCCAGCTCATGTCCGCGCTCGAGCGCAACAAGGTCGTGGTGGTCAACCCGGCCGCCGGCGACAGGTTCGACCCGCACCAGCACCAGGCGATCAGCGTGGTGCCTTCGGAGCAGGAAGCCAATACCGTCGTCGGCGTGCTGCAGAAGGGCTACCTGATTTTCGACCGGGTGCTGCGCCCGGCGCTCGTGACGGTGGCGGCGCCCAAGTGACCCGGGCGGCCCGGGCCGCTGGCGCGCCATCTTGAAAACCTCCCGGGCACCCACCACCTGCTCGGCATCTGAACTCACACACTCACGCGGAGAACAACATGGGAAAAATCATCGGCATCGACCTGGGCACGACCAATTCGTGTGTCGCGATCATGGAAGGCAACGCCACGCGCGTGATCGAAAACAGCGAGGGCGCGCGCACCACGCCGTCCATCGTGGCCTACCAGGATGACGGCGAGATCCTCGTCGGCGCCTCGGCCAAGCGCCAGGCGGTGACCAACCCCAAGAACACCATTTACGCGGTCAAGCGCCTGATCGGCCGCAAGTTCGACGACAAGGAAGTCCAGAAGGACCTGGGCCTGGCGCCGTTTTCCATCATCAAGGCCGACAACGGCGACGCCTGGGTGCAGATCCGCGACCAGAAGCTGGCTCCGCCGCAGATCAGCGCCGAGGTGCTGCGCAAGATGAAGAAGACCGCCGAGGACTACCTCGGCGAGCCGGTCACCGAGGCGGTGATCACGGTGCCGGCCTATTTCAACGACAGCCAGCGCCAGGCCACCAAGGACGCCGGCCGCATCGCCGGCCTGGAAGTCAAGCGCATCATCAACGAGCCCACGGCCGCTGCGCTGGCCTTCGGCCTGGACAAGCAGGGCAAGAGCGATCGCAAGATCGTCGTCTATGACCTGGGCGGCGGCACCTTCGACGTCTCGGTGATCGAGATCGCCGACGTCGATGGCGAGAAGCAGTTCGAGGTGCTGGCCACCAACGGCGACACCTTCCTGGGCGGCGAGGACTTCGACCAGCGCATCATCGACTACATCATCGGCGAGTTCAAGAAAGAGCAGGGCGTGGACCTCAAGGCCGACGTGCTCGCGCTGCAGCGCCTGAAGGAAGCCGCCGAGAAGGCCAAGATCGAGCTGTCCAACAGCGCGCAGACCGACATCAACCTGCCCTACATCACGGCCGACGCCTCGGGCCCCAAGCACCTGAACATCAAGCTCACGCGCGCCAAGCTCGAGAGCCTGGTGGAGGACCTGATCGAGCGCACCATCGCGCCCTGCCGCACGGCCATCAAGGACGCCGGCATCAGCGTCTCCGACATCGACGACGTGATCCTGGTCGGCGGCATGACGCGCATGCCCAAGGTGCAGGAGCAGGTCAAGGAGTTCTTCGGCAAGGAGCCGCGCAAGGACGTCAACCCCGACGAGGCGGTGGCCGTGGGCGCCGCCGTGCAGGGCCAGGTGCTCTCGGGCGAGCGCAAGGACGTGCTGCTGCTGGATGTCACGCCGCTGTCGCTCGGCATCGAGACCCTGGGCGGCGTGATGACCAAGATGATCACCAAGAACACCACGATCCCGACGAAGTTCGCGCAGACCTTCTCCACCGCCGAGGACAACCAGCCGGCGGTGACCATCAAGGTGTTCCAGGGCGAGCGCGAGATCGCCAGCGCCAACAAGCTGCTGGGCGAGTTCAACCTGGAAGGCATCCCGCCGGCCAGCCGCGGCACGCCGCAGATCGAGGTGAGCTTCGACATCGACGCCAACGGCATCCTGCACGTGGGCGCCAAGGACAAGGGTACGGGCAAGGAAAACAAGATCACCATCAAGGCCAACTCGGGCCTGTCCGAGGAGGAAATCCAGAAGATGGTGAAGGACGCCGAGCTCAACGCCGCCGAGGACCACAAGAAGCTGGAACTGGTGCAGGCGCGCAACCAGGGCGAGGCCGCGGTGCACAGCGTGCGCAAGAGCCTGGCCGAACACGGCGACAAGCTCGATGCGGGCGAGAAGGAAAAGATCGAGGTGGCCATCAAGGAGCTGGACGAAGCGCTCAAGGGCGAGGACAAGTCCGCGATCGACGACAAGACCAATGCGCTGATGGCGGCCAGCCAGAAGCTCGGCGAGAAGATGTACGCCGACGCGGCGGCGGCCGCCCAGGCTGCGGGTGCCGGCGCCGCCGACGGTGCGGCGCCTGGTGCCGAAGGGCAGGCCGGATCGTCGGCCGCGGCCGATGACAACGTGGTGGACGCCGAGGTCAAGGAAGTCAAGAAGGGTTGACCGGGGCGGCGCGGCGATGGGCGGCGGGCGAACAGGCCTGGCCGCCCTTTGTGCTGGTGGCGCAGGGCGCAAGCGGCAGTCGAACATGCCCGTCCTGCGGTCGTACCAGCGTGACATCTGAACATTGAGTTGCCATGGCCAACAAACGCGACTATTACGAAGTTCTCGGTGTTCCCAAGAACGCCAGCGAGGACGAGATCAAGAAGGCCTATCGCAAGCTTGCGATGAAGTACCACCCCGACCGCAACCAGGGGGAGGCCGCCAAGACCGCCGAGGAACGGTTCAAGGAGGCCAAGGAAGCGTATGAAATGCTTTCCGACGCGCAAAAGCGGGCGGCCTACGACCAGTACGGCCACGCCGGGGTCGATCCGAACATGCGCGGCGGCATGGGCGGGGCGGAGGGCTTCGGTGGTTTCGCCGAGGCCTTCGGCGACATCTTCGGCGACATGTTCGGCGGCCAGCGCGGCGGTCGCGGTGGCGGACGGCAGGTGTACCGCGGCAGCGACCTCTCGTACGCCATGGAAATCACGCTGGAAGAAGCGGCCAGCGGCAAGGATGCGCAGATCCGCATCCCGAGCTGGGACAGTTGCGAGACCTGCCACGGCAGCGGCGCCAAGCCCGGCACCAGCCCCAAGACCTGCGGCACCTGCAACGGCGCGGGCGTGGTGCAGATGCGCCAGGGGTTCTTCAGCGTGCAGCAGACCTGCCCGCACTGCCGGGGCAGCGGAAAAATCATTGCCGACCCCTGCACCACCTGCCACGGCCAGGGAAAGATCAAGCGCCAGAAGACGCTGGAGGTGAAAATCCCCGCCGGGATCGACGACGGCATGCGCATCCGCTCGACCGGCAACGGCGAGCCCGGCACCAATGGCGGCCCGCCGGGCGACCTCTACATCGAGATCCGCACCAGGAAGCACGACATCTTCGAGCGCGACGGCGACGACCTGCACTGCCAGGTGCCGGTGAGCTTCATCACCGCGGCGCTCGGCGGCGAGATCGAGGTGCCCACGCTGTCGGGCAAGGCCGCGATCGACATTCCCGAAGGCACCCAGGCCGGCAAGCAGTTTCGCCTGCGCGGCAAGGGCATCAAGGGCATACGGGCGAGCTATCCGGGCGACCTGTATTGCCACATCGCGGTCGAGACGCCCGTCAAGCTCACCGAATACCAGCGCAAGCTCCTGCGCGAGCTCGACGAGTCGTTGAAGAAGGGCGGTGCCAAGCACTCGCCATCGACCGAGAGCTGGACCGAGCGGCTCAAGCGCAGCTTCTTCAGCTGAGCGGGCCGCGCGTCCGGCGGCGCGTCACCGCGGCCGGGGGGAGTCCGGCGGCTGGTGCTTTTTGGCGCGGTAAAACGCCAGGATGCGCTTGACGTAGCCTTGGGTTTCGGCGAACGGCGGCACGCCGCCGTAGCGCTGCACCGCGCCTTCCCCCGCGTTGTACGCCGCCGACACCAGCGCCACGTCGTCCTCGAAGCGCTGCAGCAACCAGCGCAGGTACGCCAGGCCGCCGCGTACGTTCTGTTCCGCGTTCCAGACGTCGCGCACGCCGAAGCGCTCGGCGGTTTCCGGCACCAGCTGCATCAGGCCCTGGGCGTTGCGCGGCGAGAGGGCGAGCGGGTCGAAGTTCGATTCCGCCCGCACGATGGCCAGCGCCAGGCGCGGGTCCACGGCGAAGCGCGGCGCCAGGCGCTCGATCAGGCGCGCCAGGCGGCGCTGCCCCGGAGGCAGGCCGGCCACGTAGCGCTCGACCACCTCGGCCGGCACCACGGCGGGAGTGTCCGGCACGGGGGTGTCGGGTGCCGTCTCGCGCGCCAGCAGGCAATCGGGCAACTGGTTGCCCGGTGCCTGGTCGGCCAGCAGCACCCGCGCCTTTTCGTGCCCGCGCTGGGCAGCCAGGGCCAGCAGCGTGGTGGCCACCGCACGGTCGCCCGGCGCGTCGCCCTGCAGCAGCAGGCGGCCCAGGCGGTACTGGCCCTCCAGGCTGCCCTCGCGCGCCGCGGCGCAGTAGCGCTGTGCCGCCAGGGAGCGCGCGCCGCGGAATTCGGCCGCGTAGCCTTCGTCCAGCCAGCGCATGAGCACGGGTGGTTCCTGGCTCCAGCCCAGCGCGCGCCCGCCGTCCTGGGCATGCACGGCCGTGGACCCGGCCCATACGAAGAAAACCAGACTGGCGCGCGCCAGCGTGGCAAGAAACATTTGCATACAGGACCGGACTGTAGTCAAGTCGCTCGCCGGATCAAAGCATGTGGTCGAGGAACGCCCGGGCGCGCTCGTTTCCCGGGTCGGCGAAGAACTCGGCGGCGGGGCGCTGCACCAGCAGCTCGCCCTGGTCCATGAAGGCCACCGTGCGCGCCACCTCGCGCGCGAAACCCATCTCGTGCGTCACTACCAGCATGGTCATGCGCTCCTCGGCCAGTTCGCGCATGGTGCGCAGCACTTCGCCGGTGAGTTCGGGGTCGAGCGCCGAGGTGGGTTCGTCGAACAGCATGACCTCGGGCTCCATCGCCAGTGCCCGGGCAATGGCCACGCGCTGCTTCTGCCCGCCCGACAGGCGGGCGGGGTAGCTGTCGCGCTTGGCCGAGAGCCCGACCTTGGCCAGCAGGGCGTCGGCGCGGGCCTCGGCGCTGGCGCGCGCTTCGCCGCGCACCACCATGGGCGCCTCGATGAGGTTTTCCAGCACCGTCAGGTGCGGGAAGAGATTGAAGTGCTGGAACACCATGCCGCTCTTGCGCCCGATGCGCCGGATCTGCGCCTCTGGCGCGTAGCGGCACTGGCCCTGGGCGTCGCTGCCCACGAGCGTCTCGCCACCGATGCGGATGTCGCCCGCGTCTATCGTCTCCAGGTGGTTCAGGCAGCGCAGGAAGGTGCTCTTGCCCGAGCCCGAGGGGCCGATCAGCGCCACCACCTCGCCACGCGCGACCGAGAGCGAGACGCCGCGCAGCACCTCGGTGGCGCCGAAGCGCTTTTTCACGCCGCGCGCGGCGATCATCGGCACGTCATTCGTCGAAGCGGGCATGGCGCCGTTCCAGTCGCTGGAAGCCCCAGGTGAGCACCAGCGTCATCAACAGGTAGAAGGCCGCCGCCACGATGAAGGGCGTGGTGGTGAAGTCGCGCTGCACGATGCCGCGCGCCGCGCGCAGCAGGTCGTTGAGCGCCAGCACGTAGATCAGCGAGGTGTCCTTGACCAGCGTGATGGTTTCGTTGGACAGCGGCGGCAGGATGTTGCGCACCATCTGCGGCAGCACGATGCGGCGCATGGTCTGGCGGTAGTTCATCCCCAGCACCTTGGCCGCCTCGTACTGGCCGCGGTCGACCGACAGGATGCCGGCGCGGAAGATTTCCGCGAAGTAGGCCGCGTAGTTGAGCGTGAAGGCCACCACGGCCGACGGGAAATCCGGCAGCCGCACGCCCACCACCGGCACGAAGGGCAGCGCGAAATAGATGAACAGCATCTGCAGCATCAGCGGCGTGCCGCGCATCAGCCAGATGTAGCCGTTCACGGCCGCCGAGAGCGAGCGCAGGTGCGACACCCGCGCCAGCGCCAGCGCCAGGCCCAGCGGCAGTGCCAGCGCCACCGTGATGAAGAACAGCTTCAGGGTCACCAGCGCGCCCTGCGCCAGCGGCCCCAGAAGAGAGAGGAAATAGTCCATGCGGCGGCAAGGAATCGCCAGCCGCCCGTCAGCGGCGGACGTGCGTCACTTGATGATGTTCTTGCCGAACCACTGCTCGGAAATCTTGGCGGCGGCGCCGTCCTGCTTCATGTCGGCCATGACCTTGTCGAGCCTGCCGAGCAGTTCGGTGTCGTCCTTGCGCAGGCCCACGCCGTATTCCTCGGTGCCGAAATTGTCGTCGAGCACCGTGTACTGGTCGGGTTTCTTGGCCACGTAGTAGCGGCCGACCACTTCATCGACCACCACGGCTTCGAGGCGTCCGGCCGAGAGGTCCATCAGCGCAGTCACGTTGTCGCCGAAGGTCTTGAATTCCTTGAACGACTTGAACACGGCCTCGTCCTTCTTGGCGGCGTCGACCGCGCTCGAGCCTTCCTGCGCGCCGACGACCTTGCCCGCCAGGTCGGCCTTGGTCTTGATCGCCGACTCGGCGGGCACGACGATGATCTGGTGGTTTTCCATGTAGGGCGCGGTGAACGCGATGTTCTGCCTGCGCTCCTCGGTGATGGTCAGGCCGTTCCACAGCGCGTCGACGCGCTTGCCCGAGAGCTCGGCTTCCTTGGCGCTCCAGTCGATGGGCTTGAACTCCACCGCGAGGCCCAGGCGCCTGGCCGCTTCCTTGGCCATGTCGATGTCGAAGCCGACGAGCTCGTTCTTCTCGTCGCGAAAGCCCATGGGCGGGAAGTTGTCGTCCAGGCCCACGACGATCCGCGTCACGGCGGCGGCCGCGGGCTCCGGCGCGGCAGCGGCGGGGGTGGCCGCGGGTTCCTTGGAACAACCCGCCAGCAGCGTGCCGATGGACAACAGGGTGATGGCGGCGAGTTTTTTCATCATGGTGCAGTGGCTCTTTCTTGGATGGCAATGGAAATCAGGAGGGGGCGCCGGGGCCGCGCCGGACCTTGCCCGCCGGCCGCGGGCCGCGCATCGTCGGGCTGGTGTGGCGGCCCGTCCTACAGCGAGTCGATGAAGCTGCGCAGCTTGTCGCTGCGGCTCGGGTGCTTGAGCTTGCGCAGGGCCTTGGCCTCGATCTGGCGGATGCGCTCGCGCGTCACGTCGAACTGCTTGCCGACTTCCTCCAGCGTGTGGTCGGTGCTCATCTCGATGCCGAAGCGCATGCGCAGCACCTTGGCCTCGCGCGGGGTCAGGCCGTCGAGGATGTCCTTGACCACGTCGCGCAGGCCCGCCTGCATCGCGGCATCGACCGGCGCAGTGTTGTTCTGGTCCTCGATGAAGTCGCCCAGGTGGCTGTCGTCGTCGTCGCCGATGGGGGTCTCCATCGAGATCGGCTCCTTGGCGATCTTCATGATCTTGCGGATCTTGTCCTCGGGGATCTCCATCTTCTCGGCAAGCAGCGAGGCGTCGGGCTCGAAGCCGAACTCCTGCAGGTGCTGGCGCGAGATGCGGTTCATCTTGTTGATGGTCTCGATCATGTGCACCGGGATGCGGATGGTGCGCGCCTGGTCGGCGATCGAGCGCGTGATGGCCTGGCGGATCCACCA
>CAUJIM010000042.1 GCA_963205335.1 Pseudomonadota bacterium | reverse complement strand
GGTTTGAATTTTCAGGCGAATCGCGCTAACCTCCCAACCCTCGTTGCGCAGGTGGGCTTCGAACGTCGGGAGCAGCTGCCGCAGCTTGGTGGCGGCGGCGTTGCCCTGGACCAGCAGGCACCAGTCGCCTTCCTCGATGGGCCCGGGCCGCACGAGGGGCCGCAGCGCCGGCGGCATCAGGTGCTGCAGGGCCTGCAGCCGCGCACTGGATTCACGGGTGAGCGCCGTCAGCCGCGAGAGCGTCGGCGACTCGTCGCTGGCCTGCTGCAGCGTGACGGCGTGGTGGCGGCGATGCATGGCGGACCGATAACAAGCCAAGTGGAAGAGAGAGCTCATTGTGCACCTGATCATCACCGATGCCCGCATGGCGCAAAGCCGGGTGATCCACCTGGGGCTGGTGCACGGTGTGCTCGCCGCGCTGGCGCTGCTTGCGTTGCTGTGCCTGCTGGCGTGGGCGCTGGTGCGGCAGCAGGGGCACGCGCCGCAGGCCCTGGTGTCGGCGCGGGAGCCGCCGGCATGGGGGCTGCGCGCGGTGGAGGCGACGCAGGAGCGCGAGCGTGCGTTGCGCGCCAGCGTCGATGCCATGGCGCGCAGGGTGGGCGAGATGCAGGTGCGCCTGATCCAGCTCGAATCGCTCGACGAGCGGCTGCGCGGCCTGGCGGGCCTGCCGCCGCTGCCCGTCGGGCAGGCGCCGGGCCAGGGGGGGGCCCTGGTGCGGGATCGGCCCCTGACCCTGCCTGAGCTCAATGCCGCGCTCGACGAACTGGCGTCGCGCGCCGACCTGCGCAACGACCGGATGCTGGCCATCGAATCGCGGCTGGTGGACCAGCAGGTGCGCACGCGCATGCTGCCGTCGCAGGTGCCGGTCGAGGGGCGGTCGGTCGGCTCGCCGTTCGGCACGCGCATCGACCCCATCAATGGCCATGCGGCCCACCACACGGGGCTCGATTTCCCGGCGCCCGTCGGCACGGCGATTGCCGCGGCCGCCGGCGGCGTGGTGATCGTGCAGCAGTTCCACCCGGAGTACGGCAACATGGTCGAGATCGCGCATGGCAACGACCTGGTGACCCGCTACGCCCATTCCTCGAAGGTGTTCGTGAAGGCCGGCGACCTGGTGCGCCAGGGCCAGAAGATCGCCGAGGTGGGCACCAGCGGGCGCTCGACCGGGCCGCACCTGCACTTCGAGGTCTTGCAGCGCGGAGCCGTGCAGGATCCGCAGGATTTCCTCTTCGGCGGGCGCGGCACGGCGCCCGTGTCGGCGGTCGCGGCGCAGGTGCATCGCGACGCTGCGGCGCGACAGTAAAATGCCCCGTTTGGGCATTGCACCGATGGCGGGCCGTGGCTTGCAATCGGCGGCACTGACCCGCATCTGCGTTCGTTTCATCTGAAGGGTTGCGATCGCCTCGTGGCGGCACACAGGGCCGTGGGGCGGTCTTGTTCGCATGGCCACCAACTTTTTCACCAAGATCATCGGCAGCCGCAACGACCGGCTGCTCAAGCAATACCGCAAGACGGTCCGCCGCATCAACGCGATGGAGGCGGATTACGAGAAACTGAGTGACGAAGCCCTGCGCGCCAAGACGCAGGAGTTCCGCGACCGCGTCGCCAAGGGCGAGACGCTCGACGCCCTGCTGCCCGAGGCCTTCGCCGTGGTGCGCGAAGGCTCCAAGCGCGTGATGAAGATGCGCCACTTCGACGTGCAGCTCATCGGCGGCATGGCGCTGCACGAGGGCAAGATCGCCGAGATGCGCACCGGCGAGGGCAAGACGCTGACGGCGACGCTCGCGGTCTACCTCAACGCCCTGGCGGGCAAGGGCGTGCACGTGGTGACGGTCAACGACTACCTCGCCAGCCGCGATGCCCAGTGGATGGGGCGCCTGTACGGCTTTCTCGGCCTGACCGTGGGGGTGAGCCTGTCGCAGATGCCGCGCGAGGAGAAGCAGGCGGCCTACAACGCCGACATCACCTATGGCACGAACAACGAATACGGTTTCGACTACCTGCGCGACAACATGGTGTACGAGACGCGCGACCGGGTGCAGCGCGGGCTGCACTACGCCATCGTCGACGAGGTCGACTCGATCCTGATCGACGAGGCGCGCACGCCGCTCATCATCAGCGGCCAGGCCGAGGACCACACCGCGATGTACATCGCGATGGACAAGGTGGTGCCGCTGCTCAAGCGCCAGGAGGGCGAGGCCAACGTGCGCACCGGCGAGGGCGTGGTCACGCCCGGCGACTTCACCGTCGATGAAAAACAGCGTCAGGTGACGCTGACCGAGCAGGGCTTCGAGAACGCCGAGCGCATCCTGGCGCAGCAGGGGCTGACCGGCGACGGGCAGTCGCTCTACGCCGCCTCCAACATCTCGCTGGTGCACCACCTGTACGCGGCGCTGCGCGCGCACCACCTGTTCCACCGCGACGAGCACTACGTGGTGCAGGACGGCGAGGTGGTGATCGTCGACGAGTTCACCGGCCGCCTGATGGCCGGGCGCCGCTGGAGCGAAGGGCTGCACCAGGCGGTGGAAGCCAAGGAGGGGGTGAAGATCCAGGCGGAGAACCAGACGCTGGCCTCGATCACCTTCCAGAACTACTTCCGCCTCTACACCAAGCTCTCGGGCATGACCGGCACGGCCGATACCGAGGCCTACGAGTTCCAGGACATCTACGGGCTGGAAACCGTCATCATCCCGCCCAACAAGCCGAGCCGGCGCGACGACCAGCTCGACCGCGTCTACAAGACCACGCGCGAGAAGTACGAGGCGGCCATCCAGGACATCCGCGAATGCCACGAGAGGGGCCAGCCGGTGCTGGTGGGCACGTCGTCGATCGAGAATTCGGAAATCATCGACGGGCTGCTGAACAAGGCCGGGCTGCCGCATCAGGTGCTCAATGCCAAGCAGCACGAGCGCGAGGCCGACATCATCGCGCAGGCCGGGCACTCCGGCTCGATCACCATCGCGACCAACATGGCGGGGCGCGGCACCGACATCGTGCTGGGCGGCAACGTGGAGAAGGCGGTCGCCGCCGTCGAGGCCGACGAGGCGCTGCCCGAGGCCGAGCGCGCACGCAGGATCGAGGAGCTGCGCGCGCAGTGGAAGGCCGACAACGAGAAGGTGGTGGCGCTGGGCGGCCTGCGCATCATCGCCACCGAGCGCCACGAGAGCCGGCGCATCGACAACCAGCTGCGCGGCCGCTCGGGCCGCCAGGGCGACCCGGGCTCCTCGCGCTTCTACCTGAGCCTGGACGATCCGCTGATGCGCATCTTCGCGGGCGACCGCGTCAAGGCCATCATGGAGCGGCTGAAGATGCCCGATGGCGAGGCGATCGAGGCCGGCATGGTCACGCGCAGCATCGAATCGGCGCAGCGGAAGGTCGAGGGTCGCAACTTCGACATGCGCAAGCAGCTGCTGGAATACGACGACGTGGCCAACGAGCAGCGCAAGGTGATCTACCAGCAGCGCAACGAGATCCTCGACGCCTCCGACATCTCGGGCATGATCGCCGGCATGCGCGACACCTGCCTGAGCGACCTGGTGCGGCTGTACGTGCCGGCCGAATCGGTGGAGGAGCAGTGGGACATTGCCGGGCTGGAGCAGGACCTGGCGGCCAACTGGCAGATCCGGCTGCCGCTGCAGCAGGAGGTGCAGGCCTCGGACGTGCTCTCGGACGAGGACATCGTGCAGAAGGTGGTGGAGGAGGCGCGCGCCTCGTTCGACGCCAAGGTGGCGCTGGTGGGCGCGGAGAACTTCCACCAGTTCCAGCGCGCCGTGCTGCTGCAGAGCGTGGACACCAACTGGCGCGACCACCTCACCGCGCTCGACTACCTGCGCCAGGGCATCCACTTGCGCAGCTACGCGCAGGTGCAGCCCAAGCAGGAGTACAAGCGCGAGTCGTTCGAGATGTTCCGCCAGCTGCTCGACCGCATCCGCGACGAGGTCACGCGCGTGATGATGACCGTGCAGGTGCAGTCGCCCGAGCAGGCCGACGAGGCCGCGCAGGCGGTCAACGCGCGCAACGAGGCGATCAGCAACGTGACCTACAGCGCGCCGTCGGAAACCGGCGAGCCGCAGGTCACGGCCGCCGCTGCGGGTGCGGCCGCGGCGGCCGCGGCGCCGCGCGTCGGCCGCAACGACCCCTGTCCCTGCGGCAGCGGCAAGAAGTACAAGCACTGCCACGGCAAGCTGGCCTGATCTCAAGGAGTTTTCCCGATGTCCGTCAATCTGCAGGCCCCGGTGGCCGAGCATCTGCATCCAGTGGCAGGCCTGCGCATCGGCGTCGCCGAGGCCGGCGTGCGCAAGGCCGGGCGCAAGGACCTGACGGTGTTCCTGCTGGAGGAGGGCGCCGCGGTGGCCGGCGTGTTCACGCAGAACCGCTTCTGCGCCGCGCCGGTGCAGGTCTGCCGCGAGCATCTGGCGGGCGCGTCCGGCATCCGGGCGCTGGTCGTCAACACCGGCGTGGCCAACGCCGGCACGGGCGCGACCGGCCTGGCCGACGCGCGCGCCACCTGCGCGGCGCTGGCCGGCCACCTGGGGATAGCCGCGGCGCAGGTGCTGCCGTTTTCCACCGGCGTGATCATGGAGCCGCTGCCGGTCGGGCGCATCGTCGCCGGCCTGCCCGCGGCGCTGGCCGACGCGCGCGGCGACCACTGGCTGCGCGCCGCCCAGGCCATCATGACCACCGACACCGTGCCCAAGGC
Organism: Pseudomonadota bacterium; assembly: GCA_963205335.1. Taxonomy (GTDB): domain Bacteria; phylum Pseudomonadota; class Gammaproteobacteria; order Burkholderiales; family Burkholderiaceae_C; genus Comamonas_C. The sequence continues at coordinate 37,169 of CAUJIM010000042.1, read as the reverse complement.
CTTCAGCACGCAGATTACGCTGGGCGGCGCCAGCGTCAGCGTGACCGGCATCGCCAAGGGCGCGGGCATGATCCACCCCGACATGGCGACCATGCTGGGCTTCGTCGCCACCGACGCCAACATCGCGCCCGGGCTGCTGCAGGCCGCGGTGCGCGCGCTGGCCGACGCGTCGTTCAACCGCGTCACCGTCGACGGCGACACCTCGACCAACGACTCCTTCGTCCTGATCGCCACGCGCCAGAGCGCGCATGCGCCCGTCACCTCGCTGGAGAGCCTGGACGGCCAGGCCCTGATGGCCGCGCTGCGCACCGTGGCGCAGCAGCTGGCGCAGGCCATCGTGCGCGACGGCGAGGGCGCGACCAAGTTCATCACCGTGCGCGTGGAGCAGGGCGCCAGCGGCGACGAGTGCCTCAAGGCGGCCTACGCCATCGCGCATTCGCCGCTGGTGAAGACCGCGTTCTTCGCCAGCGACCCCAACCTCGGGCGCATCCTGGCGGCCGTGGGCTACGCCGGCATCGCCGACCTGGACCAGACCCGGATCGAGCTCTACCTGGACGATGTGCACGTGGCCACGCGCGGCGGGCGCCACCCCGCGTACCGCGAGGAAGACGGCCAGCGCGTGATGCGGCAAAGCGAGATCACGGTGCGCGTGCAGCTCGGGCGCGGCAGCGCGGCCGAGACCGTCTGGACCTGCGACCTGAGCCACGACTACGTCTCGATCAACGCCGATTACCGTTCCTGAATCGATAGCTGCTCGCGCTTTGCCGGCGGGCGCCAGAGCAAGAAATGATTGAAAAACTGGATTTGCTGTTCACGCGAATCGACCAGCTCGTCTCGCGCATCGAAGCCATCCTGCCCAGCCCCCTGGCCGCGCCCGACTGGCAGGCGGCCGTGGCCTGGCGCTACCGCCGCCGCGCCGGTGGCGGCAGCGTGCTGGAGCCGGTGCGCCACGTCGCGCACATGCAGCTCGCCGATCTCAAGGAAATCGAGCCGCAGAAGGAAAAGATCCGCCGCAACACCGAGCAGTTCGTTGCCGGCAAGCCGGCCAACAACGTGCTGCTCACCGGCGCGCGCGGCACCGGCAAGTCCTCGCTCATCAAGGCCTGCCTGAACGCCTTCGCGCCGCGCGGCCTGCGCCTGATCGAGGTGGACAAGAGCGACCTGACGGACCTGCCCGACATCGTCGGGGTGGTGGCCGAGCGGCCGGAGAAGTTCATCGTCTTCTGCGACGACCTGAGCTTCGACGAGGGCGAGCCGGGCTACAAGGCGCTCAAGAGCATCCTCGACGGCTCGATCGCCGCGGCCACGCCCAACGTGCTGATCTACGCCACCAGCAACCGCCGCCACCTGCTGCCGGAGTACATGAAGGAGAACCTCAGCTACACCCACACCGACGATGGCGAGGTGCACCCCGGCGAGGTGGTCGAGGAGAAGATTTCGCTCTCCGAGCGCTTCGGCCTGTGGGTCAGCTTCTACCCCTTCAACCAGGACGAGTACCTGGCGATCGCGGCGCAGTGGCTGGCGCACTTCGGCGTGGCGCCGCAGGCCATCGAGGCGGCGCGGCCCGAGGCGCTGCTGTGGGCGCTCGAGCGCGGCTCGCGCAGCGGCCGGGTGGCCTGGCAGTTCGCGCGCGACTACGCCGGGCGCGAGCCGTCGTGACGCGCCGGCACACCGAGGTGGCGGTGGGCGTCCTGCTGCGGCCCGACGGCAGCCTGCTGCTGTCCACCCGCCCCGAGGGCAAGGTCTACGCCGGCTACTGGGAATTCCCTGGCGGCAAGATCGAGCCGGGCGAGAGCGTCGAGGCGGCGCTGCGCCGCGAGCTGCAGGAAGAGCTGGGCATCACCATCGGCGCGGCGCACCGCTGGAAGGTGACCGAGCACGACTACCCGCACGCCCTGGTGCGGCTGCACTGGTGCAAGGTGTTCGACTGGCAGGGCGATTTCGAGATGCGCGAGGGCCAGGCCATGGCCTGGCAGAGCTGGCCGCCCGTGGTGCGCCCGCTGCTGCCGGGCGCCTTCCCGGTGCTGCAGTGGCTGGCCGAGGAGCGGGGCGAGCCGTTCGATGCGGCGCTGTTCGGCGGATGATGGGATACTCCTCTATCGATAGCTGCCATCGCGCTACGGGCGGGCGCTGGAGCCGGATTTCTTCCTATTCAGGAGGGTGTCTCGTCGTCGGGCGGGGCGTCGCTCGGCACGCGGAAGGTCTCGGCGGCCCAGGCGCCCAGGTCGATCTGCCGGCAGCGCGCGCTGCAGAACGGCCGCCAGCGGTTGCCGGGGGCGAACAGGCTGGGGCCGCCGCAGGTCGGGCAGGGCACGGTGGCCGGGGCGGCGGGGGCGTCTTCAGGCGTCTGGGGCATATGCAAAGCAGAAAATTGTCTTTGGGTGGCATGCACCCGCATCCGACAATCGTAAACACGTTCCTGGACCCTGCGGGGCCGCGTGGGTCATGAAGCTCGCACATTGCCTGTTCGTATTCTTGCTGTGGTGCACGGCCGCCGTGGCGGCGCCGCCGCTGCTCACGCCGGAGCAGCTGCAGCCGCTGCTGGCCCAGCCGCAGCTGCGCGTGGTCGACATCCGTGACGAGCAGAGCTTTGCCGGAGGGCACATCGAGGGTGCGCAGAACGCGCCGTACAACGAGTGGCTGGGGCCGCCGGAGAACTACGGCATCCTGCCGCCGGCCGATGCCCTGGTGGCCCTGGTGCAGCGCCTGGGCCTGACGCCCGCGAGCCATGCGGTCGTCGTCTCGGCCGGCAGCGACGGCACCGACTTCGGCGCGGCGGCGCGGGTGTACTGGATGCTCAAGTCGCTCGGCGTGCAGGAACTGTCCCTGCTCGACGGCGGCATGCAGGCGTGGGACTTCGACGGCATGGCCGCGACCAAGGCCGTCAGGCCGGTGGAGAAAAGCGCCTACGCGCCCGCCTTCGACCCGCGCTGGATGACCACGCGCGAGCAGGTGCTGCAGCACGTGCGCAAGCACGACGCGGTGCTGCTGGACGTGCGCCCCGAGAACTTCTACCTCGGCCAGTTCAAGGCGCCGATGGCGCTGATGGCCGGCACCATCCCCGGCGCGATCGAGCAGGATTTCACCCGCTGGGTGCAGAAGGGCACGGCGAGCATGGTGCCGATCGACGAGGCGCGCAGGCTGGCCGCCGAGATCCGGCGGCCCGAGGGCCAGGACATCGTCACCTTCTGCAATACCGGCGTGTGGTCGGCCCTGGTGTGGTTCGGCATGCACGAGGTGCTCGGCATGGAGAACGTGACCAACTACCCCGGCTCCGCCGTCGACTGGGTGCAGGCCGAGCCCATGCTGCCGGTGCAGAACGCCCCCGGCCGTGGCACGCAGATCGTGCAAGCGCTGCAGCAAGCCTGGAAAAACCTGACCAAATGAAACGCCTCCCCCTGGCCGCGATGATGGCGGCATTCTTTGCCTGGCTGCTGTGGAGCGTGTCCATGCGCCAGGCGCTGCTGTTCGGGGTCGGCATCGGCCTGGGCGTGGCGCTGGCGGGCCAGCGCTTCGGCTTCACCACCGCGTGGCGCATCCTGGTGGAGGACAAGAACCCGAGCGGCGTCTTCGGCCAGCTGCTGGCCTTCGGCCTGGCGGCACTGCTGTGCATGCCGCTGCTCGGGCGCTACCCCGAGCTCACCGCCGCGCTCGGCCCGCCGAGCGTGAGCCTGCTGGTCGGTGCCTTCGTCTTCGGCCTGTGCATGCAGGTGGCCGACGGCTGCGGCAGCGGCGTGTTCTACAAGGCCGGCATGGGCATACCGCTGAACACCGCGATCCTGCCGCTGTTCGCCGTCGGCAGCTTCCTCGGCAGCTGGCACCTGGGCTGGTGGCTGGACCTGGGGCGCGCCGAGCCCGTGGGCTTCGTCACCGAATGGGGCTGGCAGGCGGCGCTGGCGGCCACGCTGGCGCTGCTGGTGCTGGTCGGCGCGGGCGTGATCGGCTACACGCGCGCCTGGCACCGCGCGCGCGGCGCGGCGGCGCCTTCGCCGTTCGGGCGCAAGTGGATCGTCGGTGCGGTGCTGATCGCCGTCTTCGCGGCGCTCAACCTGCTGATCGCCGGCCAGCCCTGGGGCATCATCTACGGCCCCGGCCTGTGGGTCGCCAAGGTCGGGCAGTCCGCGGGGTGGATCGACCCGGCGCACAACTGGTTCTGGAGCCAGCCGGGCAACGCGGCGCTGCTCGGGCAGACCGTGCTGCTGGACGTGACGACGATCACCAACATCGGCATCCTGGCCGGGGCGCTGTGGGTGACCGCCGGCCAGCCCGCGTCGCACAAGGCCATGACGGGCCGGCAGTGGGCGGTGGCGCTGGCGGCCGGCCTGCTGCTCGGCTACAGCTCGCGGCTGGCGTTCGGCTGCAACATCGGGGCGATGTTCTCGGGCATTTCCACCGGTTCGATCCACGGCTGGATCTGGGCGCCGATGGCGTTCGCCGGGACGGTTTTCGGCCTGCGCATCCGCAGGCGCATGGGTTACTGAGGCGGATCGACGATGAAGGCCACGACGCTGCGCACGGTGTTCTGGGTGGTGCTGGGCGCCTTCATGGCGTGGGATTTCTGGGCCTCGCCGCCGGTCGACCTGCGCCGGGAGGCGCCGCCGATCGCCGCCGGCTCGGGCCAGGCCACGCACGGCGGGCACTGCTCGATGCCCGACTGACACGGCTTCGCCATCAAAAAGATAACTGCGTTGCTCCGCCTTGCCGTACTGCGTGTACTGTCTGCGGCTTCGCGCCTTGTTCTCTTGTTGATTGCAAACCCGTATGACGGGCGCGGCGCGTTTATTCGCCGCCGAGCAGCTGCTTGAGCTCGCCCGACTCGTACATCTCCATCATGATGTCGGCGCCGCCGACCAGCTCGCCCTTGACGTAGAGCTGGGGAATCGTCGGCCAGTTGCTGTATTCCTTCACGCCCTGGCGGATCTCGTCGTCCTCGAGCACGTTGACCGTGGCGAGCGTTTCCAGGTCGACGCCCAGCGCCTTGAGGATCTGCACCGCGCGGCCCGAGAAGCCGCACATCGGGAAATGGGCGTCGCCCTTCATGAAAAGCAGGATGTCGTTGTTCTTGACCAGTTGGTCTATGCGTTGCTGGACGTCGCTCATGGTGGATGCTCCTGGAAACAGTCCCCGCGCCGGGGATGGGGGTATGGATTATTTCACTGCGCCGCCGCGGCGCGCTTCAGCCGGGCATTGCCCCGCCGCTGCAGCGGGCTATGCCCGCGAGGTCGTCGCGGCTTTGCACCTGCGCGAACCCGGCGGCGGCCAGCAGCGCGCGCACGGCGCCGGCCTGGTCCCAGCCGTGCTCCAGCAGCAGCCAGCCGCCGGGCGCGAGGCGCGCGGGCGCCTGGCCGACGATGGCGCGGATCGCGTCCAGCCCGTCGGCGCCGCTGGCCAGGGCCATGCGCGGCTCGTGCGCCAGCGCCGGCAGGTGCGGGTCGCCCTCGGCGATGTAGGGCGGGTTGCTGACGATGAGGTCGAAGGTGTCGCCGACGCCGCCGAGCCAGTCGCCGTGCCGCAGGCGCACCGGCAGCCCCAGGCGCGCGGCGTTGGCCTGCGCCAGCGCCAGCGCCGGCGCGCTCGCGTCGATCGCGGTGACGCAGGCGTCGGGCCGCTGCGCCTTCAGGGCCAGCGCGATGGCGCCGCTGCCGGTGCCCAGGTCGGCGATGCGCGGCGCGCGCAGGCCCTGCAGCAGCTCCAGCGCCCAGTCGACCAGGGTCTCGGTATCGGGGCGCGGGTCGAGCACGCGCGCGTCCACCGCGAGGTCGAGCCCGTAGAACGCCTTGCGGCCGGTGAGGTAGGCGACGGGCTCGCCCTGCAGCCGGCGCCGGCACAGCGCGGCGAACGCGGCGTGCGCCTCGGCGGGCAGTGCGTCGCCGTCGTGGGCGATCAGCCAGGCGCGGTCGTGCGGCGGGCGGCCCAGCGCGTGCAGCAGCAGCATCTGCGCGTCGATGCGTTCGATGCCGTGTTGCGCGGCGTCGTGCAATGCCTGCCGTAGCGTGGAGGTGCTCATCGATTTCGTAGCTGCTCGCGCGCGCCAGCCGTGCGGTAGAGCCGTTTTTCTTTCAAATTTCTTCGAGCTCGGCCAATAGCTCGGCCTCGCGCGCGTGCCCGAGCGCTTCCAGCACCTCGCCCAGGTCGCCGTCCATCACGGCCTGCAGCTTGTAGAGCGTGAGGTTGATGCGGTGGTCGGTCACGCGCCCCTGCGGGAAGTTGTAGGTGCGGATGCGGTCGGAGCGGTCGCCGCTGCCGACCAGGCCCTTGCGCAGCGCGGCCTCCCTGGCGGCGCGCTCGCTGCGCTCCTTCTCCTGCAGGCGCGCCTGCAGCACGCGCAGCGCCTGCGCCTTGTTGGCGTGCTGGCTGCGCCCGTCCTGGCATTCGGCGACGATGCCGGTGGGCAGGTGCACCACGCGCACGGCCGAGTCGGTCTTGTTGATGTGCTGCCCGCCCGCGCCGCTGGCGCGGAAGGTGTCGATGCGCAGCTCGGCCGGGTTGAGCGTGACGGCCTCGTGCTCGTCGGGCTCGGGCATCACCGCGACGGTGCAGGCGCTGGTGTGGATGCGGCCCTGCGTCTCGGTGACGGGCACGCGCTGCACGCGGTGGCCGCCGGACTCGAAGCGCAGGCGGCCGAAGGCCCGCTCGCCCTCGATGCGCAGCACCAGCTCCTTGTAGCCGCCGAGCTCGCTCTCGTGCGCGCTCATCACCTCCACGCGCCAGCCGGCGCTGGCGGCGTAGCGGGTGTACATGCGCGCCAGGTCGGCGGCGAACAGGGCCGACTCGTCGCCGCCGGTGCCGGCGCGGATCTCGAGGAAGGCGTTGCGTTCATCCTGAGGGTCGCGCGGCAGCAGCAGGCGCTGCAGCTCGGCCTCCAGCTGCGCGAGCTCGGCCTGCGCCTGGTCGATTTCTTCCTGCGCCATGGCGGCCATCTCGGGGTCGTCCAGCAGTGCCTGGGCGGTGGCGATGTCGGCCTCGCGCTTTTGATAGCCCGCCCAGCGGCCGGCCACCGCCGTGACTTCGGCGTGCTCGCGCGAAAGCAGCCGGTATTGCGCCATGTCGCCCATGATGTCTTCGCGCGAGAGCAGGAAGTCGAGCTCCGCGAGGCGCTCGGCGTGGCGTTCCAACTGGTGGCGGAGAAAGGGCTTCATGCAGGGGGGTCTGAAAGGATTGCTACTGATGCAGTAGCTGGCAGCGCTTGGTGGACAAGCGCCGGGGCCGTATTTTGCTGGAAGCCCGCTAGAGCTCGTGGCCGCCGCGCGAGGAGCGCAGGAACAGGCGCGAGACGGCCTCTGCCGTCTGCGCGCGCTGCCCGGCGTCGCCCGCGCGCAGCTCGGCCATGGCGCCGTGCAGCATCTTCTGCGCCAGGCCGCGCGAGAGCGCCTCGAGCACGCTGTCCACGTCCTGCCCCTTGGCCAGCAGCTTCTTGGCGCGGGCGATCTCCTGCGCGCGCCAGGTGTCGCTCTGGCTGTGCAGCTGCTGGATCAGCGGCACCACGGCGCCGGTGCGCGGCTCGCCCTGGCGCAGGTCCATCCAGTGCATGAAGCTCTGCACGCCCGCGTCGATGATGACCTCGGCCTGCGCCACGGCCGCCTGGCGCTGCGCCTGGCCGGTCTGCACCACGCCGGCGAGGTCGTCCACGGTGTAGAGGTAGACGTCGGGCAGGCCCTTGACCTCGGGCTCGATGTCGCGCGGCACCGCCAGGTCGACCATGAAGATCGGGCGGTGGCGGCGCTTCTTCAGCGCCCGCTCGACCGCGCCCAGGCCGATGATCGGCAGGGTGCTCGCGGTGCTGCTGACCACGGTGTCGAACTCGTGCAGGTGCTCGGGCAGGTCGGCCAGGCGCATCACGCTCGCGCCGAAGCGCGCCGCGAGCTTCTCGCCGCGCTCCATCGTGCGGTTGGCGATCACCATCTGCCGCGGGCTGCGGGCGGCGAAGTGCGTGGCGCACAGCTCGATCATCTCGCCGGCGCCGACGAACAGCACGCGCACCTGCCCGAGGTCCTCGAAGAGCTGGCCCGCCAGCCGCACCGCGGCCGCGGCCATGCTGATGCTGTGCGCGCCCACGTCGGTGCTGGTGCGCACCTCCTTGGCCACGGCGAAACTGCGCTGGAACAGCTGGTTGAGCGTGGAGCCGAGCGCGCCCGCGCCCTCGGCGGCGCGCACCGCGTCCTTCATCTGGCCGAGGATCTGCGCCTCGCCCAGCACCATGCTGTCCAGGCCGCTGGCGACGCGGAAGGCGTGGCGCGCGGCGCCGCCGTCCTGCAGCAGGTAGGCGTGGGGGCGCAGCTGCTGCGGGCTCACGCCGCCGCTGTGGGCGAGCCAGTCGAGCGTGTGGTCCAGCGCCGGCTCGGCGGCGGCGCAATAGACCTCGGTGCGGTTGCAGGTGGAGAGCAGCGCGGTCTCGACCTGCGGATGGTGGCTGCTGCCGCCGAGCGACTGGCGCAGCCCCAGCAGCGTCGGCGCGACCTGGTCGAGCGCGAAGGCGAATCGGCCTCGCAGATCGAGCGGCGCGGTGTGGTGGTTGATGCCCAGGGCCCAGACTGCCATGGGGAGCGATTATAAAATTTGTGCCGCGCCGCGTGCACCATGCCTTTTTTGACTGCCATCAACCACTTGCTGAATTTCCTCGCGCCCGCCCTGGCGCTGGCGGTGCTGCTGGTGGCGGGCGGCCATGTCTTCATGCGGAAACAGGCGAAAGCGCGCGGCTGGCTTGCGCCGATAGCTCTTCTTTTCGGAGTCGGCAGCGCCGTGCTGGCGGCGGGCGTGGCGCTGTTGGGCGACGATGGCCGCATGCCCACCTACGCCGCCCTGGTGGTGCTGGTGGCCAGCGTGCATTGGCTCTGGCTGCGCGCCTGGCGCTGATCAGCCCGCGGGGCTGAACAGGTCCACCCGGTCGGTGATGATGCCGTCGGTGTGCAGGCCGATCAGGCGCCGGGCCGCCCATTCGTCGTTCACCGTGTAGCTGAGCGCGCGCAGGCCGGCACCGTGCGCGGCGGCCACGGCGGCCGCATCCCACAGCGCGTGGTTGCAGACCATCGCCACGCAGCCCAGTGCGCGCGCGCTGTCCAGCCATTCGCCGTCCGGCTGGTCCAGCAGCAGGCCGCGTGGCAGGCCGGGCGCGGCCTCGCGCGCGCCGGCCAGCGCCTCGGGCTGGAACGAGGTGAGCAGCGGCGGCGCGGCCTGGCCCTGCCACAGGCGGGCGGCGAGCCGGGCGACGGCGCGGCCCGTTTCCCGTTCGGTGCCCGGCGTGGGCTTGATCTCGATGTTCAGGTGCAGCCCGTTGGCGAGGCACCAGCGCGCCACGCCTTCCAGCGCCGGCAGCGGCTCGCCGGCGAAGGCGCGCGAGTGCCAGCCGCCGGCGTCGAGCCGGGCCAGCGCGCCCCAGGGCTGGTCGCCGCCCGCGCCGCGGCCGTTGGTCGTGCGCTCCAGCCCGGTGTCGTGCATCAGGAAGACCACGCCGTCGGCCGAGAGCTTGGCGTCGCACTCGAACATGCGCCAGCCGTATTGCGCGCCGAGCCGGAAGGCGGCCAGCGTGTTCTCGGGCGCCAGCCGGCCCGCGCCGCGGTGCGCGATCCAGAAGGGGTAGGGCCAGTGGGGGAGTGCAGTATTTGGCATGGTTTTTGGCCTTCATCCCTTGCGTGGCCAGCGCGAGCAGCTATCGAAACGGAAGCTTTTCACCCCTCGATGCGCCGGCCGGTGGCGGCGTCGAAGCCGTGGATGCGGTCTTCCAGCGGCAGTACGTGCAGCGCCTGGCCGGGGGCGGGCGGGGCCTCGGTCTCCTGCATGCGCACGACCATGGCCTGGCCCTTCGCGCCGCCCAGGCGTCCATGCACCAGGCGCTCGGCGCCGAGCATCTCCACCGTCTCCACGGCCAGCTCCCAGCCGCCCGAGGCGACCACGCGCAGGTGCTCGGGCCGGATGCCGAGCAGCACGCCGTCGCGCACCCCCTGCACCCCTTCGAGCAGGTTCATCGGCGGCGCGCCGATGAAGCCGGCGACGAAGGTGGTGGCCGGGCGGTGGTACACCTCGTCGGGCGTGCCGAACTGCTCCATGCGCCCGGCGTTCATCACGATCATGCGCTGCGCCAGCGTCATGGCCTCGACCTGGTCGTGCGTGACGAAAAGGGACGTGATGCCCAGTTCGCGGTGCAGCTTCTCGATCTCCAGGCGGGTCTGCGCACGCAGCTTGGCGTCCAGGTTGGACAGCGGCTCGTCGAACAGGAACACCTGCGGCTGGCGCACGATGGCGCGGCCCATGGCCACGCGCTGGCGCTGCCCGCCCGAGAGCTCGCGCGGCTTGCGCGCCAGCAGGTGGCCCAGCTCCAGGATCTGCGCCGCCTTGTCCACGCGCTGGTGGATCTCATCGGCCGGCACCTTCTTGATCTTCAGGCCGTAGGCCATGTTGTCGAACACGCTCATGTGCGGGTACAGCGCGTAGTTCTGGAACACCATGGCGATGTCGCGCTCGGAGGGCTCGAGGTCGTTGACCACGCGCCCGCCGATGCCGATCGTGCCCTCGCTGATCTCCTCCAGCCCTGCCACCATGCGCAGCAGCGTGGACTTGCCGCAGCCCGAGGGGCCGACGATGACGACGAATTCGCCGTCCTTCACATCGGCCGTCACGCCGTGGATCACCTGGTTGGCCCTGGGGCCGCTGCCGTAGCGCTTGATGACGTTGTTGAATGCGATGGCTGCCATTATTTTTCAGTATCGACGAGGCCCTTGACGAACCATTTCTGCATCAGGATCACCACCACCGCGGGCGGCAGCATGGCCAGGATGGCGGTGGCCATGACCACGTTCCATTCGACGTAGACCTCGCCGAAGATGGCGCGCTTGATGCCCAGCACGATGGGGTACATGTCCTCGCTCGTGGTGGCGATCAGCGGCCACAGGTACTGGTTCCAGCCGTAGATGAACTGGATCACGAACAGCGCGGCCATGGTGGTCTTGGACAGGGGCAGCAGGATGTCCCTGAAAAAGCGCATCGGCCCCGCGCCGTCGATGCGCGCGGCCTCGGCCAGCTCGTCGGGCACCGTCAGGAAGAACTGGCGGAACAGGAAGGTGGCGGTGGCCGAGGCGATCAGCGGCACCGTCAGGCCGGCGTAGCTGTTGAGCATGCGCAGGTCCGAGACGACCTCGTAGGTCGGCCCGATGCGCACCTCCACCGGCAGCATCAGGGTGATGAAGATCATCCAGAACACCAGGCCGCGCAGCGGAAAGCGGAAGTACACGATGGCGAAGGCCGACAGCAGCGAGATGGCGATCTTGCCCAGCGCGATGACCATGGCGGTGACGAAGCTCACCCACAGCATCGGCCAGCCGGGGGCGATGGTGCCGCCGGCCGCCACCTTGCCGCCGAACAGCGCCAGGCGGTAGCTGTGGACGATGTTGTCGCCCGGCAGCAGCGACAGCGGGTTGCTGCCCGCGATCTGCGCGGCGGTCTGCGTGCTGGCGACGAAGGCGACGTAGACCGGGAACGCGACGATCGCCACGCCGGCGATCAGCACGGCGTGCGAGACGAAGTCGAGGACGGGGCGGCGCTCGATCATGTCAGCGCCGCCCGGCCGCCCGAAGGCGCTGAGGCCCCCTCGGGGGGCAGCGAACGAAGTGGGCGTGGGGGCATGTTCAGTATTGGACCTTCTTCTCGACGAAGCGGAACTGGAACACCGTGAGCAGGATGACGATGGCCATCAGCACCACCGACTGCGCGGCCGAGCCGCCCATGTCCAGCGCCTTGAAGCCGTCGTAGTACACGCGGTAGACCAGAATCGAAGTCTCCTTGCCCGGCCCGCCCTGGGTCGCGGCGTCGACGATGGCGAAGGTGTCGAAGAAGGCGTAGATCACGTTCATCACCAGCAGGAAGAAGGTGGTGGGCGAGAGCAGCGGAAAGACGATGCTCCAGAAGCGCCGCCAGGGCGTGGCACCGTCGATGGTGGCGGCCTCGATCACGGAAGGGGGCACCGACTGCAGGCCCGCGAGGAAGAACAGGAAGTTGTAGGAAATCTGCTTCCAGACGGAAGCCATCACGATCAGCGCCATCGCGTCGCGCCCGTTGAGCAGGTGGTTCCAGTCGTAGCCCAGCGCCTGCAGGGCGTAGGCCACCACGCCCCAGGGCGAGGCGAACATCATCAGCCAGAGCACGCCGGCGACCACCGGGGCCACGGCGTAGGGCCAGATCAGCAGCGTCTTGTAGATCGCCGCGCCGCGCACCACGCGGTTGGCCATCACGGCCAGCAGCAGCGCGATGCAGATGCCCAGCACCGCCACCAGCAGCGAAAACAGCGCCGTGGTGTAGAAGGAGCCGAGGTAGCTCGGGTCATCCCACAGCCGCTGGAAGTTCTCCCAGCCGACGAACTCGCGGCTGGTGCCGAAGGCATCCTCCTGCAGCACGCTCTGGTACAGCGCCTGCCCGGCCGGCCAGAAGAAGAACACCAGCACGATGGCCATCTGCGGCGCCACCAGCAGCCAGGGCAGCCAGGCGGACTTGAAGCGGACGCGTTTTTCCATGGGCGGCGATGCGGGAGGGGCGCGCCGGCCCCGCCAGGCGGGGGTCAGCCCTTGTTCGCTTTCTGGAAGCGCTCCAGCTGCTCGTTGCCGCGCTTGACCGCGGCGTCCAGCGCCTCCTTGGCGGTCTTCTTGCCGGACCAGAGGTTCTCGGTCTCCTCGTCGATGATGGTGCGCACCTGCACGAAGTTGCCGATGCGGATGCCGCGCGACTTGTCGGTGGTCTTGCGGATCATCTGCTGCACCGCGACGTCGGCGCCGGGGTTCTGCTGGTAGAAGCCCGACTTCTCGGTCAGCTCGAAGGCCGCCTTGGTCACCGGCAGGTAGCCGGTGCGCTGGTGGCTGGCGGCGGCCACCTCGGGCCGGGCCAGGTAGCTCAGGAACTGGCCCACGCCCTTGTAGGTCCCGGGCTTCTTGCCGGCCATCACCCACAGGCTGGCGCCGCCGATCACCGAGTTCTGCGGCGCGCCGGCCACGTCGGGGTAGTAGGGCATGGTGCTGACGCCGAAGTCGAACTTGGCGTTGCGCTTCAAGTTGCCCAGCAGGCCGGCGGAGGCCGTCGCCATGGCGCATTCGCCGGAGACGATGGTGGCGTCGGCCGCGTTGTTGCGGCCCTTGTAGACGAACAGGCCCTGCTTGGCCATGTTGGCCAGGTTCTCGAAGTGGCGCACGTGCAGCGGGCTGTTGACCAGCAGGCGCGTGCCCATGCCGCCGAAACCGTTGTTCAGCGACGAGAACAGCACGTTGTGCTAGGCGGAGAAGTTCTCCAGCTGCGTCCAGCTGATCCAGCTCGTGGTGAACGGGCACTTGTGGCCCGCGGCCTTGAGCTTGCCCGCGGCCAGCACCACCTCGGGCCAGGTCTTGGGCGGCTTGTTCGTGTCCAGGCCGGCGGCCTTGAAGGCGTCCTTGTTGTAGTAGAACACCACCGTCGAGCTGTTGAAGGGCATGCTCAGCATCTGCCCGTTGGGCGCGGTGTAGTAGCCGGCCACGGCGGGCACGTAGGCGCCGGGGTCGAAGTTCACACCCGCCTGCTTCATCACCTCGGCCACGGGCTTGATCGCGCCCTTGCTGGCCATCATGGTGGCGGTGCCGACCTCGAACACCTGCAGGATGTCGGGCGCGTTGCCGGCGCGGAAGGCAGCGATGGCGGCGGTCATCGACTCGTCGTAGCTGCCCTTGAAGGTGGGCACCACCTTGTAGTCTTTCTGGCTGGCGTTGAAGTCCCTGGCCAGGTCGTTGACCCATTCGCCCAGGGCGCCGCCCATCGAGTGCCACCACTGGATTTCGGTCTGCGCCTGCGCGGCGAGCGTGCTCGCGAGCAGGCAGGTGGCCAGGGCCAGGTGTTTGAATTGCATGAGGAATCCTCGCCGATGAATGAAGGACGCGGGCGCCGCTGGCGCGGTGTGCCGACCAGAGCGCTCTTTTCGCACAGCACCCTGCGCCGCGCAACCGGGTTTACCCGCCGCGCGCGGGCCAAAACTGGGCCGCCTCTGGCAGACATGTTTTGTGCGATGCACAATCGGGCGTTTCCCGTCACTTTTTGCCGGCCTGCCCCGCGCAGGCGCCACCCTCGGAATCGACACCATGCCCAAGACGTCCCTGGACAAAAGCAAGATCAAGTTTCTGCTGCTCGAAGGTATCCACCAGTGCGCGGTCGATGCGCTGCGCGCGGCCGACTACACCAACGTGGAGCTGCTGCCCCGTGCGCTGGAGGGGCAGGAGCTGCTCGACAAGATCGCCGACGTGCACTTCATCGGCGTGCGCTCGCGCACCCAGCTCACCGCCGAGGTGCTGCGGCACGCCAACAAGCTCGTGGCCATCGGGTGCTTCTGCATCGGCACCAACCAGGTGGACCTGAACACCGCGCGCGAGAAGGGCATCGCGGTGTTCAACGCGCCGTATTCCAACACCCGATCGGTGGCCGAGATGGTGCTGGCCGAGGCCATCCTGCTGCTGCGCGGCATTCCCGCGCGCAATGCCGCGGCGCACCGCGGCGGCTGGCTCAAGAGCGCCGACAACTCGCACGAGGCGCGCGGCAAGACGCTGGGCATCGTCGGCTACGGCGCGATCGGCTCGCAGCTGTCGGTGCTGGCCGAGAGCCTGGGCATGCACGTGATCTTCCACGACGTGGTGGCCAAGCTGCCGCTGGGCAACGCCCGCCAGGTCGATTCGCTCAAGACGCTGCTGGCCGAGGCGGACATCGTGACCCTGCACGTGCCGCAGCTACCGTCCACCAAGTGGATGATCGGCGAGGCCGAGATCGCCGCGATGAAGCCGGGCAGCATCCTGATCAACGCCTCGCGCGGCACCGTGGTGCGCATCGAGCCGCTGGCGCAGGCGATCCAGGACAAGCGCCTCATCGGCGCGGCGGTGGACGTGTTCCCGGTGGAGCCCAAGAGCACCAGGGACGAGTTCGTCTCGCCGCTGCGCGGCCTGGACAACGTCATCCTCACGCCGCACATCGGCGGCTCGACGCTGGAGGCGCAGGCCAACATCGGCCTGGAGGTCGCGCACAAGCTCGTCACCTACAGCGACACCGGCACCAGCACCTCGTCGGTCAACCTGCCCGAGGTGGCGCTGCCCGCGCACCCCGGCAAGCACCGCCTGCTGCACATCCACCGCAACGTGCCGGGCGTGATGTCGGAGATCAACCGCATCCTCTCCGAGAGCGAGGTCAACATCTCGGCGCAGTTCCTGCAGACGCGCGACGATGTCGGCTACGTGGTGGTCGACCTGGACGCGCGCTCGTCGGACGCGGCGTTGGAGAAGCTCGCCAAGGTGCAGGGCACGATCCGCACCCGCGTGCTGTTCTGACGTGGGCGCCGCCGCCGTGGCACCGGAGTGCGCGCTGTGCCGGGACGATGGCGGCGAGCTCGTCTGGCGCGGCGCGCGGCTGCGCGTGATCCGTGCCGACGAGGCGGGGTTTCCGGCGTTCTACCGCGTCGTCTGGCAGGCCCACGTGGCCGAGCTCTCCGACCTGGCCGAGGACGAGCGCGCGCACTGCATGCAGGCCGTGGTGCTGGTCGAGCAGGTGCTGCGCGAGCGGCTCGCGCCCACCAAGATCAACCTGGCGGCGCTGGGCAACCAGGTGGCGCACCTGCACTGGCACGTGATCGCGCGCTTCGACTGGGACAGCCACTTCCCCGCCGCGGTATGGGCGGCGCCGCAGCGCGAGCGGGCGCTTGGGCGCGAGCAGGCCGTGGCGGCGCGCCTGCCCGGCGTGCATGCCGCCCTGCGCGAGCGTCTCGAATCCTGGTCCGGATATTGAAAACCATAGCTGTCCGCGCTTGTCTGGCAAGCGCTGGAGCCTGAAATCAATCATATATTTCGTGCCTTGCTCGCGGGCACGGCACGTACGGGCGTGTTCCACTAAGCTACGCAGATGTTTTCCAGGCTTCGCTCCGATATCCAGTGCATCCTGGACCGCGACCCGGCTGCGCGCAGCACCTGGGAAGTCGTCACCTGCTATCCCGGCCTGCACGCCATCTGGCTGCATCGGCCGGCGCACTGGTGCTGGACGCACCGCCTGCGCTGGCTCGGGCGCTTCACCTCGCACCTGGCCCGCTGGCTCACCGGCATCGAGATCCACCCCGGGGCGGTGATCGGCGAGCGCGTGTTCATCGACCACGGCATGGGCGTGGTGATCGGCGAGACCGCCGAGGTGGGCGATGGCTGCACCATCTACCACGGCGTGACGCTGGGCGGCACCACGCTGTACAAGGGCGCCAAGCGCCACCCCACGCTGGGGCGGGACGTGGTGGTGAGCGCCGGCGCCAAGGTGCTGGGCGGCTTCACGGTGGGCGACGGCGCGAAGATCGGCAGCAACGCGGTGGTCATCAAGCCCGTGCCCGCCGGCGCGACGGCGGTGGGCATACCCGCGCGCATCATCGCCTCGCACCAGGACCACGGCGCCGACGTGACCGAGGCGCACCAGGAGCGCGAGCACGCCTTCAGCGCCTACGGCGTGACGCCGCAGCAGGACGACCCGCTGGCGCAGGCGCTGCGCCGCCTGGCCGATTCGGCCGCCGGGCAGGAGCGGCAGGTGGCGCTGCTGTGGCAGGCCATCGAGAAGCTCTCCGCCGGCCAGCATGCGGGCGACTGCGTGCCGCCGGGAGCGCAGGTCACGGCGCGGTTCGAGGCCGGCCAGGTCAGCGACATCCTCGGCAAATGAGCCCGCGTTTCGTCGCGGGTGCTCCGCTACAATACCCGACTCTTTCGGGCAGGGGCAGGACACGCCCGGGCCCATGGCGGGTTGCCGTTGGTGGCGAACCCCGGGGCGCGCGAAAGAGCTGGAACGAGCCCACGCGGCCGGTTGGCCGCCGCGCAAGCTCGTCGAAAAAACACCACCGTGCGCGCAGGTGCGAAGCCTCCGGCTTCGCGGCCCGCGTGCGCGGCAGCGGCACGCGGCGTGGGCTGCGCGCCGGTTCACACCGCCAGACGATGAGGAAGCACGATGACTGTCACTGTCGAAACCCTTGAAAAGCTCGAGCGCAAGATCACGCTCAACCTGGCTGCCACCGAGGTCCAGTCCGAGGTGGACGCGCGCCTCAAGCGCCTCTCGCGCACCGTCAAGATGGATGGTTTCCGTCCGGGCAAGGTGCCGCTGAGCGTGGTCGCGCAGCGCTATGGCTACTCGGTGCACTACGAGGTCATCAACGACAAGGTGGGCGAGGCCTTCTCGCGCGCGGCCAACGAGGCCAAGCTGCGCGTGGCGGGCCAGCCGCGCATCACCGAGAAGGACGGCGCCCCGGAGGGGCAGATGGCGTTCGACGCCGTGTTCGAGGTCTACCCCGAAGTCAAGATTGCCGACCTGTCCGGCGCCGAGATCGACAAGCTCTCGGCCGAGGTGGACGACGCCGCGATCGACCGCACGCTGGACATCCTGCGCAAGCAGCGGCGCAGCTTCGCGCAGCGCGCGCAGGGCACGCCCGCCGAGGACGGCGACCGCGTCACGGTCGATTTCGAGGGCAAGATCGACGGCGAACCCTTCGAGGGCGGCAAGGCCGAGCATTTCCAGTTCCTCGTCGGCGAGGGGCAGATGCTCAAGGTGTTCGAGGACGCGGTGCGCGGCATGAAGGTGGGCGAGAGCAAGACCTTTCCGCTGGCCTTCCCCGAGGACTACCACGGCAAGGACGTGGCCGGCAAGACGGCCGACTTCCTCGTCACGGTCAGGAACATCGAGGCCGCGCACCTGCCCGAGGTGGACGCGGCGTTCGTCAAGTCGCTGGGCATTGCCGACGGCAGCGTCGAGGGCCTGCGCGCCGACGTGCGCAAGAACCTCGAGCGCGAGGTCAAGTTCCGGCTGCAGGCGCGTAACAAGCGCGCGGTCATGGACGCGCTGGTGGACAAGGCCGAGCTGGAGCTGCCGCAGATCATCGTCCAGGCCGAGGTGGAGCGCCTGCTCGAGGGCGCGCGCGCCGACCTGAAGGCGCGCGGCATCAAGGATGCCGACCAGGCGCCCATCCCCGAGGACGTGGTGCGCCCGCAGGCCGAGCGCCGCGTGCGCCTGGGGCTGGTGGTGGCCGAGCTGGTGCGCGCCCACGAGCTGCAGGCCAAGCCCGAGCAGCTCAAGGCGCACGTGCAGGAGCTCGCCTCCAGCTACGAGAAGCCGCAGGACGTGGTGAAGTGGTATTTCAGCGACCAGGAGCGCCTGGCCGAGGTGGAGGCGATGGTGCTGGAGAACAACGTCACCGAGTTCGTCCTGGGCAAGGCCAAGGTCAACGAGAAGGCCGTCGCGTTCGACGAACTGATGGCCCAGGGCTGAGCGCCGGGCCCGGCGGCCGCATTCCGACGGGGCTTGTGCCGGCGGGCGCAGGCCCCATCTGTTTCTGGCTACAGTAGCCGCTTCACATTGGAGAACCACATGAGCGTACAGGACACGCGCGCCCTGGGACTGATTCCCATGGTCGTCGAACAATCGGGGCGCGGCGAGCGCTCCTACGACATCTATTCCCGCCTGCTCAAGGAGCGGGTGGTGTTTCTGGTGGGCGAGGTGAACGACCAGACCGCCAACCTGGTGGTCGCGCAACTGCTGTTCCTCGAGAGCGAGAACCCCGACAAGGACGTTTCGTTCTACATCAACTCGCCGGGCGGCAGCGTCACGGCCGGCATGGCGATCTACGACACCATGCAGTTCATCAAGCCCGACGTCTCGACCATGTGCGTCGGTTTCGCCGCGAGCATGGGCGCCTTCCTGCTGGCCGCGGGCGCCAAGGGCAAGCGCTATTCGCTGCCCAATTCCAAGATCATGATCCACCAGGTGCTCGGCGGCACGCAGGGCCAGGCGACCGACATCGAGATCCACGCGCGCGACATCCTGCGCACCAAGGAGCAGATGAACCGCATCCTCGCCGATCGCACCGGCCAGCCCTACGAGAAGATGGTGCGCGACACCGAGCGCGACTACTTCATGACGGCGGAAGAGGCCAGGGACTACGGCATCGTCGACCAGGTGATCGCCAAGCGCGCGTGAGCCTCCCCGAGGCCGCGCCGATGGCGTTTCCCTTGCGGGAAGCGCCATTTTTATTTGAGTATCATCACTTCACATTCCCTGATCAAGGCATTGCCCCATGGCCGAGAAAAAAGGCTCTTCCAGCGAAAAAACCCTGTACTGCTCGTTCTGCGGCAAAAGCCAGCACGAAGTCAAGAAGCTGATCGCCGGCCCGTCGGTGTTCATCTGCGACGAGTGCATCGACCTGTGCAATGAAATCATTCGCGACGAGCAGCCGGTGCTGGACCCGGCCCACGGCGGGCGCGGCGATCTGCCGACCCCGGCCGAGATCAAGGCCAACCTCGACAGCTACGTGATCGACCAGGAGGCGCCCAAGCGCACCCTGGCGGTGGCGGTCTACAACCACTACAAGCGCCTGCGCCACAAGGAGAAGGCGGGCAAGGACGAGGTCGAGCTGTCCAAGAGCAACATCCTGCTCATCGGCCCCACGGGCTCGGGCAAGACGCTGCTGGCGCAGACGCTGGCGCGCCAGCTCGACGTGCCCTTCGTGATGGCCGACGCCACCACGCTGACCGAGGCGGGCTACGTCGGCGAGGACGTGGAGAACATCATCAGCAAGCTGCTGCAGGCCTGCAACTACGATGTCGAGCGGGCGCAGCGCGGCATCGTCTACATCGACGAGATCGACAAGATCACGCGCAAGAGCGACAACCCCAGCATCACGCGCGACGTCTCGGGCGAGGGCGTGCAGCAGGCGCTGCTCAAGCTCATCGAGGGCACGATGGCGAGCGTGCCGCCGCAGGGCGGCAGGAAGCACCCCAACCAGGATTTCCTGCAGGTGGATACGACCAACATCCTGTTCATCTGCGGCGGCGCGTTCGCCGGGCTCGAGAAAGTCATCGAAAACCGGACCGAAGCGTCCGGCATCGGTTTCGGCGCCACGGTGAAGAGCAAGAAGCAGCGCTCGCTGACCGAGGTGTTCCAGGACATCGAACCCGAGGACCTGATCAAGTACGGCCTGATCCCAGAGCTCGTCGGGCGCATGCCGGTGGTCACCGCGCTCTCCGAGCTCGGCGAGGAAGCGCTGGTGCGCATCCTGACCGAGCCGCGCAACGCGCTCGTCAAGCAGTACGGCGCGCTGCTGGAGATGGAAGGCGTGGAGCTCGAAATCCGGCCGTCGGCGCTGAAGGCGATCGCGCGCAAGGCGATCGCGCGCAAGACCGGCGCGCGCGGCCTGCGCTCCATCCTTGAACAGGCGCTGATCGGCACCATGTTCGATCTGCCCAACGCGAGCAACGTGGAAAAAGTGGTGGTCGAGGAGGGCACGATCGAGGAAAGCAAACCACCGCTGCTGGTCTATCGGGAAGCGGCGAAGAAGGCCTGAGGGGCTTCGTGCGCGTGCGCGGTGCCGGCCAGGCGTTCGCCCCCGCGTGCCGCTGCGCCAGACGATTGGATGTTGACGACTTTTTGCCGCGCGTTGCGTGGCGCTCTCTGAGGATTGCCCATGTCCGGACAAGCACCCCTGCCTGAAACCCCGCTGGACCTGCCGCTGCTGCCGCTGCGCGACGTGGTCGTGTTCCCGCACATGGTGATTCCGCTCTTCGTCGGGCGCGCTAAGAGCATCAAGGCGCTGGAGGTGGCCATGGCGGCCGACCGGCAGATCATGCTGGTGGCGCAGAAGGCCGCGGCCAAGGACGAGCCCAGCCCCGAGGACCTGTTCGAGGTGGGCTGCGCCTCGACCATCCTGCAGATGCTCAAGCTGCCCGACGGCACCGTGAAGGTGCTCGTCGAGGGCCAGCAGCGCGCGCGCCTGGAAGCGGTGGCCGATGGCGAGACGCATTTCACGGCGACGGTGAAGCCGCTGCCGCTGGAGGACGGAGGGCACGGGACGAGCGAGATCGAGGCGCTGCGCCGCGCGGTGATGCAGCAGTTCGACCAGTACGTCAAGCTCAACAAGAAGATTCCGCCGGAGATCTCCACGTCGATCGCGAGCATCGACGATCCCGGCCGCATGGCCGACACGATCGCGGCGCACATGCCGCTCAAGCTCGAGAACAAGCAGCATGTGCTCGACCTGTCGGACGTGAAGGCGCGGCTGGAAAGCCTGTTCGAGCAGCTCGAGCGCGAGGTGGACATCCTCAACGTGGACAAGCGCATCCGCGGCCGGGTGAAGCGCCAGATGGAAAAGAACCAGCGCGACTTCTACCTCAACGAGCAGGTCAAGGCGATCCAGAAGGAGCTGGGCGAGGGCGAGGACGGCGCCGACATCGAGGAGATCGAAAAGCGCATCAAGGCCGCGAAGATGCCGGTCGAGGCGCGCAAGAAGGTCGAGGGCGAGCTCAAGAAGCTCAAGCTCATGTCCCCCATGTCGGCCGAGGCGACCGTGGTGCGCAACTACATCGACGTGCTCGCCGACCTGCCCTGGAGCAAGAAGACCAAGGTCAAGCAGGATCTGGTGCGCGCCGAGGAGGTGCTCAACGAGGACCACTACGGCCTCGAGAAGGTCAAGGACCGCATCCTCGAGTACCTCGCGGTGCAGCAGCGCGTGGAAAAGGTCAAGGCGCCCATCCTGTGCCTGGTCGGCCCGCCCGGCGTGGGCAAGACCTCGCTCGGGCAGTCGATCGCCAAGGCCACGGGGCGCAAGTACGTGCGCATGGCGCTCGGCGGCATGCGCGACGAGGCCGAGATACGCGGCCACCGGCGCACCTACATCGGCGCGATGCCGGGCAAGGTGCTGCAGAGCCTGACCAAGGCCGGAGCGCGCAACCCGCTGTTCCTGCTCGACGAGATCGACAAGATCGGCATGGACTTCCGCGGCGATCCGTCCAGCGCGCTGCTCGAGGTGCTCGACCCCGAGCAGAACCACAAGTTCGCCGACCACTACGTCGAGCTCGACTTCGATCTGTCGGACGTGATGTTCGTCGCTACGTCCAACTCGCTCAACATCCCGCCGGCGCTGCTGGACCGCATGGAAGTGATCCGCCTGGCCGGCTACACCGAGGACGAGAAGACCCACATCGCGGTCAAGTACCTGCTGCCCAAGCAGATGGCCAACAACGGCCTCAAGGAAGGCGAGCTGCGCGTGCACGAGGACGCGATCGTCGACATCGTGCGCTACTACACGCGCGAGGCCGGCGTGCGCTCGCTCGAGCGCGAGCTCTCCAAGATCTGCCGCAAGGTGGTCAAGGGCCTGCTGCTCAAGCGCTTCGCGCCCGGCGTCGAGGTGACCGCCGGCAACCTGGCCGACTTCCTCGGCGTGCGCAAATTCACCTATGGGCGTGCGGAACAGACCAACCAGGTGGGCCAGGTCGTGGGCCTGGCATGGACCGAGGTCGGGGGCGACCTGCTTACGATCGAGGTCGCGACCATGCCCGGCAAGGGCGTGATCCAGCGCACCGGGTCGCTCGGCGACGTAATGAAGGAGTCGGTCGAGGCGGCGCGCACCGTGGTGCGTTCGCGGGCGCACGCGCTCGGCCTGCGCGACGAGATGTTCGAAAAGCGCGACCTGCACATCCACGTGCCCGATGGCGCCACGCCCAAGGATGGGCCGAGCGCGGGCATCGCGATGGCCACGGCCATGGTGTCGGCGCTGACCGGGATCGCGGTGCGCGCCGACGTCGCGATGACCGGGGAGATCACGCTGCGGGGCGAGGTAACGGCCATCGGCGGACTGAAGGAGAAGCTCCTGGCGGCGCTGCGCGGCGGCATCAAGACGGTGATGATCCCGGAAGAGAACGTCAAGGATCTGCAGGAAATCCCGGACAACGTCAAGCAGGGGCTCGAGATCGTGCCGGTGCGCTGGATCGACAAGGTGCTGGAGATCGCGCTCGAACGCAAGCCGGTGCCGCTGACCGAGGAGGAAATCGCCGCCCTGTCCGCCCCCGCGGTGCCGCCCGCGGCCCCCGCGCCGGCTGCGCGCTCGGTCAAGCACTGAAGGCGCCGGCGGAGGGCCTCGCAAGGCCTGAAACCGGCGGAAAATCGCCTACAATGCGCGTCTCTTGCGAAAGGCGTGGCCTTTTGCACGACGCGGGAATAGCTCAGTTGGTAGAGCGCAACCTTGCCAAGGTTGAGGTCGGGAGTTCGAGACTCCTTTCCCGCTCCACGGTTGGTGCAAGAAAGGGGAGGCGATGCTTCCCCTTTTTTCTAAAACCCACCCGATGGCGCGGTAGCAAAGCGGTTATGCACCGGATTGCAAATCCGTCTAGCCCGGTTCGACTCCGGGCCGCGCCTCCAGTTCGCCGTGCTGCCGCGATGCTACAATGCACGGCTTCGCGAGTGCGGGAATAGCTCAGTTGGTAGAGCGCAACCTTGCCAAGGTTGAGGTCGCGAGTTCGAGACTCGTTTCCCGCTCCAGTTTTTGCCAGGGAAGCCTCGCGCTTCCCTTTTTCGTTGCGTCGCCCGGAGCGGATGCGTTTGCGCTGGCCCGTGTTGCGGGTTACGCTGTCGGCGAGGCGGCCGCCGCGCGCGCCATGCCCCGATGGTGAAATTGGTAGACACTGCGGACTTAAAATCCGCTGCCTTCCTGAAAAGGGGCGTGCCGGTTCGACCCCGGCTCGGGGCACCAGAGAAACATCCATGTCTGATTACAACGCTCCTTTTGAAATCCACGTCCATGGCGAGGTGCAGCTGCGCCCCGGCGTGGATTTCGCGCAGTTGCAGGACGCGCTCAAGCCCCTGTGGCAGTACGCCGGGGCGCGCTCGCTCGCCGATGGCGCGGCCAGCGTCTACGAGGAGGAGCCGGGCATCCAGTTCGAGACCAAGGAGCGGATGCTGCAGATGTGCTGGACGGTGCACGGCGACGAGGATTTCCGCCAGTCGCTCGACGAGATGTGCATGAGCCTCAACGAAATCGCCGAGCAGGGCGCGGCGATCGAGGTGACGTTCTACGACACCGAGTTCGACGAGGACGAGGCCGATGAAGACGCCGAGTCGCGCGACGATTTCGTGATGCTGTTCGTCGGCCCCACGCCGGCGGCGATCATGCAGGTGCAGCGCGACCTGCTGGTGCAGGACGTGGTCAACGTGATGGAGCGCCACTTCGACGCGGCCGAGCTATCCGGCGTGGTGGCCGAGATCGACAAGCTGTTTTCCGAGCGTTTCGACGCGCTCGTGAGTTCGCTCGACCTGAGCAAGCGCCCGCGCGGCACGGGTGGCGGCCGGGGCGGCGGCAACCGCCGCCCGCGCCACCTGCACTGAACTCGCGCCCGGCTTTTCTACATCTGCACGCAGACGCTGGCGCAGCGGCTCGCGGGCAGGTCGAGCCAGCGCCGTGCCGCGGCCTGCAGGGCCGGCAGCGAGCCGGTGGTGCAGAGCCGGATCTGCCCGGACGCGGGCTCCCCGGATTCCCCCTGCGCCTGCAGCTGTTCGAGGAGGCGCCGCGTCTGGCGCGCCACGGCGGCGCCGGTGGCAATGATCTGCACCTGCGGCCCGACGAGCGCCTGGAGCAGGGGCTCGGCGAACACGTAGTGGGTGCAGCCCAGCACCAGCGTGTCGATCTCGCCGTCTTGCGTGCCGAATCGGCCCAGAGCGCTGGTGTAGCGCGCGCAGAGTGCTCTTATTTTTTCTGTCGATGCGGCTGCGGGCGCCGCCTCTTCGGTGCTTTGCTCGATCGCGTGGGCCAGGCCGTCGCAGGCCTGCACGTGGAACTGCGTGGCGCCCGCGTGTTCGGCGGCCAGGCGGGCGAAGCGCGCGCTCTGCGCCGTGCCGCGCGTGGCCAGCACGCCCACGTGGTGGGTGCGGCTCAGCCGTGCGGCGGGCTTGAGTGCCGGCTCGACGCCGACCATGGGCAGTTCCGGCAGGGCGCTGCGCAGGGTCTCCACCGCCGCCGCCGTGGCCGTGTTGCAGGCGACGACGAGTGCCTTGATGCGGTACTCGCGGCACAGGTGGCGGGCGATCGCCAGGCTGCGCGCGCGCACGAAGGGTTCGCCCTTTTCGCCGTAGGGCGCGTGGCCGCTGTCGGCCAGGTAGACGAAGCGCTCGTGCGGCAGCTCCTGGCGCAGCGCCTGCAGTACGCTCAGGCCGCCGATGCCGCTGTCGAAAACGCCGATCGGTGCGCTGCGTACGGGGGAGGGCATGGGGCGGGTGCGGGGCGGGCTGCGGGGGAACCCGGCAAGCATACCGCCGCGCGCCGGCATTCGCGCAGGCGACATCGCCCGGCCGGCGCCCGCGCCACAATGCCTGCCTGGGCGCCGCGGGCGCCAGCCATGCACAACACCAGGAGAGCGCACGCAATGACTCGCACCGTACAACAATTGTTCGACCTTTCGGGCCAGAGCGCCCTCGTGACCGGTGGCTCGCGCGGCCTGGGCCTGCAGATGGCGCATGCGCTCGGCGAGGCGGGCGCGCGCATCATGCTGGCGAGCCGCAAGGCCGACGAGCTGGAGCAGGCCGTCGCCGAGCTGCAGGCCGCGGGCATCGACGCGCGCTGGATCGCCGCCGATTGCGCGCAGGAGGCCGACTTGCAGCGCCTGGCGAGCGAGACGCTGCGCCGCATGGGCGAGGTGGACATCCTCGTGAACAACGCCGGGGCGAGCTGGGGCGCGCCGGCCGAGGACCATCCCGCGAGCGCCTGGGACAAGGTGATGAACCTGAACGTGCGCGGCTACTTCCTGCTGTCGCAGGCGGTCGCCAAGGCCAGCATGATCCCGCGCCGGCGCGGCAGCATCATCAACATCGCGTCGATCGCGGGGCTGGGCGGCAACCCGGTGGGCATGAAGACCATCGCCTACAACACCTCCAAGGGCGCGGTGCTCAATTTCACGCGGGCGCTGGCGGGCGAGTGGGGCGCCTACGGCATCCGCGTGAACGCGGTCTGCCCGGGCTTCTTCAAGACCAAGATGGCCGCGGTGCTGATCGAGCGCATGGGCGAGGAGCAGATGAAGGCGCACGCGCCGCTGCAGCGCCTGGGCGACGACGAGGACCTCAAGGGCCTGGTGCTGCTGTACGCGAGCGACGCGGGCAAGCACATCACCGGGCAGTGGATGGCGGTGGACGGCGGCGTGAGCGCGCTCGTCGGGGGTTGAGCGTGGAGCAGGAGCAGGCGCCGGGCCTGGGCTTCGATATCGACATTCCCTTCGTCCGCTCGCTCGGCTTCACGCTGGTGCAGATGGGCGAGGGGTGCTCCGAGCTGCACTACGAGGCCAGGCCCGAGCATCTGAACTCCTGGCGCATCACGCACGGCGGCGCCCTGATGACGCTGCTGGACGTGGCCATGGCCATGGCCGCGCGCAGCGAGTCGCTGGCCAGGGGCATGGGCATGGTGACGGTGGAGATGAAGACCAGCTTCCTGCGGCCGGCCGTTGGCCTGCTGGTGGCGCGCGGGCGGCTGCTGCACCGCACGCGCAGCCTGGCGTTCGCCGAGGGCACGGTGCTCGATGCCGGTGGCGAGCCCTGTTGCCACGCCACCGGCACGTTCAAGTACCTCTCGCGCCTGGCGGATCCTACGGCTGGTAGTGCGGCCCGGGATTTTCAATGAAATACGGCTCCAGCGCTTATGCAGCCAGCGCAAGCAGCTATTGAAACCATAGGAGGTCGCAATGCCCCGCAACCAGCAAATCTTGCTCGACAAGCGCCCGCAGGGCGCGGCCACGGCCGACGACTTCCGGCTCGTCACCGTGGAAACGCCGCCGCTGCAGGATGGCCAGGTGCTGGTGCGCCACCACTACCTGAGCCTGGACCCCTATATGCGCGGCCGGATGAACGAAGGCAAGAGCTACGCCGCGAGCCAGCCGCTGGGCGAGGTGATGATCGGCGGCACCGCGGGCGAGGTGCTCGAGAGCCGCCACCCGAAGTACGCCGTGGGCGACCGGGTCGTCGGCATGGGCGGCTGGCAGGAGTACGGCGTGGTCGATGCCGATGTCCCGGGCGCACTGCGCAAGGTCGATGTGGCGCAGGTGCCGCTGTCGTACTACCTCGGCGCCGTGGGCATGCCGGGCGTGACGGCCTGGTATGGCCTGACGCAGATCATCGACCCCAAGCCCGGGCAGACGCTGACGGTGAGCGCCGCCACCGGCGCCGTGGGCAGCAGCTTCGTGGCGCTGGCCAAGGCGCGCGGCTGCCGCGTGGTCGGCATCGCGGGTGGGCCGGAAAAATGCCGCTACGCCACCGGGGAGCTGGGCTTCGACGCCTGCATCGACCACCGCGCGCACGGCGACCTGAAGGCCATGTCGCGGGCGCTCAAGGACGCGTGCCCGAACGGCATCGACGGGCATTTCGAGAACGTCGGCGGCTATGTGCTCGATGCCGTGCTGCTGCGCGCCAACGCCTTCGCCCGCGTGGCGCTGTGCGGAATGATCGCGGGCTACGACGGCGCGCCGCTGCCGCTGCTGAACCCGGCGCTGATCCTCGTCAACCGCATGCGCGTGGAGGGCTTCATCGTCAGCGAGCACATGCAGCTGTGGCCACAGGCGCTGGCCGAGCTCGCTGCGCTGGTGGCGGCGGGCAAGCTGCGTCCGCGCGAGAGCATCGCGCAGGGCCTGGCGAGCGCGCCCGAGGCCTTCCTCGGCTTGCTGCGCGGCAGGAACCTGGGCAAGCAGCTGGTCAAACTCATTTGAACTGAAGGGAGTGTTTCGATGATCGAGGATTTCGCAGGCAGGACGGCGGTGCTGACCGGCGCCGGATCGGGCTTCGGCCTGGAGTGCGCGCGCATCGCGGCGGCGCGCGGCATGCGGCTGGTGCTGGTCGACGTGCAGCAGGACGCGCTCGATGCGGCGGCCGCGGAGTGCCGGGCGGCGGGCGCCGAGGTGCTGGCGCGGCGCGTCGACGTGTCCGACGCCGGGCAGATGCAGCAGCTGGCCGACGCGGTGCGCGAGCGCTTCGGCGCGCCGCACCTGGTCTTCAACAACGCCGGCGTGGGCTCGGGCGGCCTGGTCTGGGAGAACTCGCTGGCCGACTGGCAGTGGGTGCTGGGAGTCAACCTCTGGGGCGTGGTCCACGGCGTGCGCCTGTTCACGCCGATGATGCTCGCGGCCGCGCGGGCCGACCCGGCCTGGCGCGGCCACATCGTCAACACCGCGAGCATGGCCGGGCTGCTCACGCCGCCCAACATGGGCGTGTACAACGTCAGCAAGCACGCGGTGGTGGCGCTCACCGAGACGCTGTTCCAGGACCTGCGGCTGGTGAACGACCAGGTCGGCGCGAGCGTGCTCTGCCCGTACTTCGTGCCCACCGGCATCACGCAGAGCGGGCGCAACCGCCCGGGGGCGGCGGCGTCGGACGCGGCGCCCACCGCCAGCCAGCGCATCGGCCAGGCGATGCTGGACAAGGCCGTGGCCAGCGGCAGGGTCAGCGCCGCCGAGGTGGCGCACAAGGTGTTCGAGGCGGTGGCGGGCGACCGCTTCTACGTCTTCAGCCACCCGCAGGCGCTGGGCAACGTGCAAAGCCGGATGGAGGCCATCGTCGGGCAGGGCAATCCGCCCGATCCGTTCGCCCAGCGCCCCGAGGTGGGCGCGCAGCTGAGGGCGGCGCTGCGCGGGTGAGCGTGGCGCCGGGGCCGGCAGGCGCTATGCTTTGCGCACCATGGGCCTCCTGATCGACTCCTTCTGGCGCGCCGTCGGCTACTGCCTGATGCCGCGCGTGATCGCGCTCTCCATCCTGCCGCTGGTGCTGATCGGGTTGATCGCCGCCGGGGCCGGCTACTTCCTCTGGGCGCCGGCGCTGGCCTGGATGCAGCAGCTGCTCGACGGCACGGCCTGGCTGGGCACGGTCTGGGGCTGGCTGGCGCACCTGGGCGTGCGCGACCTGCCCTCGGTGCTGGCGCCGCTGCTGGTGGTGCTCGCCACCACGCCGGTCATCGTCTTCGTCTGCGTGCTCGCGGTCTCGGTGCTGATGGTGCCGGCCATCGTCGACCTGGTGGCCAAGCGGCGCTTCCCCGAGCTGCAGCGCCTGCATGGCGCGGGCTTCGTCGGCAGCCTCTGGTGGTCGCTGTCCTCCACCGTGCTGGCGCTGGTGGCGCTGGTGCTGTCGGTGCCGCTGTGGCTGATCCCGCCGCTGGTGCTGATCCTGCCGCCGCTGATCTGGGGCTGGCTGACCTACCGGGTGATGGCGTTCGACGCGCTCTCCGAGCACGCGAGCCGGGACGAGCGCAAGGCACTCTTCGCGCGCCACCGCGGCAGCCTGCTGCTGATCGGCGTTTTTTGCGGCTTCCTCGGCGCGGCGCCCGGCATCGTCTGGGTTTCGGGCGTGCTGTTCGTCGCCGCGTTCTTCGTGCTGATCCCGGCGGCGATCTGGATCTACACGCTGGTGTTCGCCTTCTCGTCGCTGTGGTTTGCGCACTACTGCCTCGCGGCGCTGCAGCAGATGCGGGCGCAGGCCGCGCCGCCGCCCGCCGCGCCCGCCGGGCCGGTGATCGACGTCGCCGCAAGGCCCGCGCCGGCGGCGCTGGCAGGGCCGGACCGGGCCGAAGCGCCATGATTCCGAGCTTCGGCCTGATCGTCATCGGCGACGAGATCCTCTCGGGCAAGCGCGCCGACAAGCACCTGCCCGAGGTCATCCGCCTGCTGGCCGAGCGCGGCCTCTCGCTCGCCTGGATGGAGCTGGTGGGCGACGACCGCGCGCGCATCACCGCCGCGCTGGCGCGCGCCTTTGCCGGCAGCGACGTGGTTTTCAGCTGCGGCGGCATCGGCGCCACGCCCGACGACCACACGCGCCAGTGCGCCGCCAGGGCGCTGGGCGTGCCCCTGCTGCCGCACCCCGAGGCGCAGGCGCTGATCACCGGGCGCATGCGGGACACGGCGCGCGACAAGGGCGAGGTGTTCGACCCACGGCGGTCCGACAACGTCCAGCGCCTGCAGATGGGCGTGCTGCCGCAGGGCGCGCGCACCATCCCCAACCCGTACAACAAGATCCCGGGCTTCTCCTGCAGCGGACCGGGCGGCAGCCAGGTGCACTTCATGCCGGGCTTTCCCGTCATGGCCTGGCCGATGATCGAGTGGGTGCTGGAGCAGACCTGCTGCCAGTGGTTCCACCGCGCGCCGCAGCTGGAGCGCTCCGTCGTGCTCCACGGCGCGATGGAGTCGCAGCTCACGCCGCTGATGGTGGACATCGAAGCCGGGCACCCCGGCGTCAAGGTCTTCAGCCTGCCCAGCGTCGACCACCCGGTGCATGGCGCGCACATCGAGCTCGGCGTCAAGGGTGCGCTGGATCGCGTGCCGGCGGCCTGGCAGGCGCTGTGCGCCGGCCTGCGCGCCGCGGGCCTGGCCCTGGGGCCGGAGATCGAACGCCGTTACTGAAGCCTGCCGCCGGGCGGCGCTGCACGGGGCGCCGCACCGTAGAATTGCTCCCTTTCGCCCGCGTCCTTCGGGCCGCGCGGCACAGAACCCCCCAGGAGTAGCCCGATGGCCAAGACCGTCGCCGACGTGATGCGGATGGTGCAGGAGAACGAAGTGCGCTTCGTCGACCTGCGCTTCACCGACACGCGCGGCAAGGAACACCACGTCACCGTTCCCGCATCGCATTTCGACGAAGACAAGTTCACCAGCGGGCATGCGTTCGATGGCTCTTCGATGCCGGGCTGGAAGGGTATCGAGGCGTCGGACATGCAGCTCATGCCTGATCCGAACACGGCCAACATCGATCCGTTCTTCGAGGAAACCACGCTGATCCTGCAGTGCGACGTGGTCGAACCGGGCGACGGCAAGGCCTACGACCGCGACCCGCGCTCGATCGCCAAGCGCGCCGAGGCCTATCTCAAGGCCTCGGGCCTGGGCGATACCGCCTACTTCGGCCCCGAGCCCGAGTTCTTCGTCTTCGACAACGTGCGCTGGGGCAGCGACCCGGGCAAGGTGTTCTTCGAGATCGACGAGTACGAGGCGCCGTGGAACAGCGGCACCCGGTTCGACGGCGGCAACCGCGGCCACCGCCCGGCCACCAAGGGGGGCTACATGCCGGTGCCGCCGGTCGACAGCGCGCAAGACCTGCGCGCCGAGATGGCGCTGGTGCTAGAGTCGCTGGGCATCCCGGTGGAGGTGTTCCACCACGAGGTGGGCGGCGCCGGGCAGAACGAGATCGGCACCAGGTTTTCCACGCTGGTGCAGCGCGCCGACTGGACCCAGCTCATGAAATACGTGATCTGGAACGTCGCCAACTCGTACGGCAAGACCGTCACCTTCATGCCCAAGCCCTACGCCGGCGACAACGGCTCGGGCATGCACGTGCACCAGTCGATCTGGAAGGAGGGCAAGAACCTGTTCGCCGGCGACGGCTATGCCGGCCTGTCGGACTTCGCGCTGTACTACATCGGCGGCCTGATCCGGCACGCGCGCGCGCTCAACGCCATCACCAACCCCGGCACCAACAGCTACAAGCGCCTGGTGCCCGGCTTCGAGGCGCCGGTCAAGCTGGCCTACAGCGCGAGGAACCGCTCCGCCTCGATCCGCATCCCCTACGTCGCCAACCCCAAGGGGCGGCGCGTGGAGGCGCGCTTCCCCGATCCGCTGGCCAACCCCTACCTGTGCTTCGCCGCACTGATGATGGCCGGGCTCGACGGCGTGGAGAACAAGCTCCACCCGGGCGAGGCCGCGACCAAGGACCTGTACCACCTGCCGCCCGAGGAAGACCGCCAGGTGCCCACGGTCTGCGCCAGCCTGGAGGAGGCGCTGGCGGCGCTCGATGCCGACCGGGGCTTTCTCACCCGCGGCGGCGTGTTCTCCGACGGCATGCTCGACGCCTACATCGAACTCAAGCGCGGCGAGGTGCAGCGCGTGCGCATGACGCCGCACCCGGTCGAATTCGACATGTACTACGCGCTGTGACGCGCGGGAGCCGCACGGACGCCGGATTGGGCGATACTTGCCGGCGCGACGCCGCGCCGTGCGGCCGCTTCCCAAGGTACTGCATGAAAGCCGCCCTTTTCGCCCTGACCGTTCTTGCCGGCGCCAGCGTGCTGCAGCCCGCCGGTGCGCAGGACCGCATCTACCGCTGCGGCAACGAATACACCAACAACGTCCAGCAGGCCAAGGAGCGCGGCTGCAAGCTGGTCGAGGGCGGCAACGTCACGGTGCTGCAATCGAGCAAGCCGGCGCAGGCGGCGGCCCCCGCGGCCTCGCCGGCGAACGCGCCCAAGGTCAGCCCGGCCGACCAGAAGGCGCGCGACTCGGACGCGCGCGCCATCCTGGAAGACGAGCTGCGCAAGGCCGAAGCCAGGCTGGCCGAGCTGCGCAAGGAATACAACGACGGCGCGCCGCAGCGCAATGCGCTCGAGCTGCGCAACCCGCAGGTCTACATGGAGCGCACGGCCGATCTCAAGGCCCGGGTGGAGCGTGCCGAGTCCGACGTCGCCGGCATCCGCCGCGAGCTCGAGCGCCTCAAGTGAGGCGCAGCCGCGCGAGCAGGCCGCGGCAGGCGTCTTCCACCAGATCGAGCACCCGCTCGAAACCCGCCTCGCCGCCGTAGTAGGGGTCGGGCACCTCGCGCGCATCGTGCGCGGCGCAAAAGTCGGCGAGCCGGTGGATGCGGGTGCGCAGGTGGGGCGGGCACAGCGCCCTGGCGGCGGCTTCGTTGGCCGCGTCCATCACCAGCACCAGGTCGAAGGCGGCGAAGTCTTCGCGCACCAGCTGGCGCGCCCGCTGGTGCGAGAGGTCGTAGCCGCGCGCCGCCGCGTGCCGCTGTGCACGGGCATCGGGCGGCCGGCCGACGTGGTAGCCGTGCGTACCAGCCGAATCGACCTCTAGCGCTTGCCAGACGTGCGCATCCAGCACCATTTTTTGTAGCGCGCCGTGTGCCGTCGGGCTGCGGCAGATGTTGCCCATGCAGACCATCAGCACCCGCACGGGTACGCCGCCGGGGCGCTGCGCCAGTGCGGACAGGTCGGGTGGCGGGCGCCTTGCGGGCATGCGCTCAGGCATCGAACGTCATCACCACGGGCGCATGGTCGCTCGGCTGCTTGTTCTTGCGCGGCGCGCGGTCGATGGCGCAGGCCCGCACCCCGGCCTTGAGCGCCTCGCTCACCAGAATGTGGTCGATGCGCAGGCCCCGGTTCTTCTGGAACCCCAGCATGCGGTAGTCCCACCAGGAAAAGCTCTTCTCGGGCTGCTCGAACAGGCGGAAGCTGTCGGACAGGCCGAGCGCCAGCAGCCGCCGGAAGTGCGCGCGCTCCTCGTCGGTGTGCAATATGGTCCCCGCCAGGCCGGCCGGGTCGTAGGAGTCCCGGTCTTCGGGCGCGATGTTGAAGTCGCCCGCCAGCACCAGGCGCGGGTGGCGTGCGATCTCCTCGCCCAGCCAGCCGTGCAGCGCGTCGAGCCAGCGCATCTTGTAGGCGAACTTGTCGCTGCCGGGCTCCTGCCCGTTGACGAAGTAGCCGTTGACCAGCCGCAGCGCCCCGCCGGGCGCATCCAGCGTCGCCGCGATCACCCGCGTCTGCTGGTCGTCGAACCCCGGGATGTTGCGCACCACGTCGCCCAGCGGCGCGCGCGCGATCCAGGCCACGCCGTTGTACGTCTTCTCCCCGAAGCAGACGCTCTGGTAGCCGGCCAGCTCGAAGGCGTCGTGCGGAAACTTGTCGTCGGACAGCTTGAGCTCCTGCAGCGCCAGCGCATCGACCGGGTTGGCCTCGAGCCAGGCCAGCACCTGCGGCAGGCGCACGGTAAGGGAGTTCACGTTCCAGGTGGCAATTTGCATAGTTATATTAACTAATTGTTTTTAATGGATTTTAAATTCACTATTTTCAATGAGGCCCCCAAAAAGGCCCCCATCTGAAAGCGCTGCACGATTTCCATGCACCAGAAGAATCCAACACGTATTCTGCCGGTCGCTAAGGGCAAGCATGGCATTGCCGAATACCTGCTTCTCAATGAGTCAACTGCCGGTCGGAGCAGCGCTACCCGTTTCGCCAGACCTGTAGCTCTGCGGGTCGTCGATCCAGCGCTGTAGGTCTGAAGGCGGCCAGCCGCAAGCTCGGCCGCCAAGGTGAACGGGGGGCGGAAATCTGCCTTCAGCAATGCGTCTGTAGACGGTAGCCCTGCTCAGCGCAGTGATGCGAACGACGTCGACCATTCTGAAGAAGGCCGGAGTAGGGAAGGTGGGGGCTGTGGCTGGTCGGTCTGCAGCATGGAGCGCCTGAAACATCGTGATTCCTCTTGACGTTTGTATGCACCGAAGAATGAATCACATCGTGTTTTTGGCATACCCAAGACAGCGCAGCCCAGAGAGCTGCGGCGTGCCGAACTGGCCTGTGCTCCGCGTTTAGGCGCATGTCTGCTGAAGAATGCTGCGTTGGTCCGTTGGCTGGCCAAGAGTCAGCCAGATGTTGATCAGGGCGGCGGGCGATTTGATATGCCCGCATCGGCTGAAGCGCGCGCATCACGCAGCGCTTCGGTCTGTATGGAGCCGCTTCTCTTGAATCTTCGATCTCCCGTGATGAACGCCTCCAGCATGTGCGGGATCAGCGTCGTTGCATCGACCGCCTCGCCATACGCCTGCGCGTGCAGCGCGGCGTAGCGGTCAAGGTCGGCCCTGAGGCTGGCCGGGCATGAGAACGTGAGCTTCGTGCTCTCGGTCTTGGGCAGCGGCCCGAGCCGCAGCTTCTTGGTCGTGCTCATTGCATGGCCCCCCGCTGGAAGAACATCGGCTGGTACGGCCGCAACACCAGATCGCGGTTGACGATGATGCGCACCGGCAGGCCCGGCCGCTCGGTCAGCGTCGACTGGATGTTCATGTTGCGCCGGGTCATCTCCTGTCCGACCTGATTGATGCTGTCCTGTGCGCTGTCGCGCCCAGCGATCACGATGCGATTGCCGTTCTGCCGGTTCTCCGGCGCGGCCAGTTCGGCGCCCACGCCCAGCAACGTGGTCAGCGCCGCACCGGCAAAGACGCGATCCCAATGCCAATCGACGCCATCCTCCAGGCCGGCGTAGCCGGCAGGGTCGGTGCCCGCCAGGTTGTCGAGCTTCAGCGATGACGTGTCCGGCAGGATGACGCGGTTCCACACCACCTGCACGCGGCTCTGCCCGTAGCTCACCTGGCTGTTGTACTTGCCCAGGATGCGCGATCCCTGTGGGATCAGCAGGAACTTGCCCGTAGCCGAGTCATAGACCGGCTCCGTCACCGTGGCGATCACGTCGCCCGGCAAATCGGACTTGATGCCCGTGACCAGCGCCCCAGCCATCACCGTCCCGGCCATTACCTGATACGGCGAGGACGGCATTTGCAGATTGCCGGAATTGCGGGTTTCCGTAGAGCCGCCTTTCAGGAAAGCCTCTTTCTGGTCTTGCCGGTTCTGCACGGCGGTCGGGTCGGATGACTGGGCCGCCGTAGAGGCCGGGCCAGCGGCCAGCGGGTCGAAGCCCGCCAAGGCACTACCGGGCGCAGCCGCAGCGGCTTGCGCCGTGACCGGCGCGGTGGCCTTGCCTTGGTTGCCCGAACGGAAGAACACCGACGAACCCGCCGCTGCATCGGCCTCCTTGCGCCGGGCGTCCGCCGGATCATGTCCCGGCGGTGCGTAGGCTGGCGTCACCGGCTGTTGAGAATGCACGATGGCCGGGCCGAGGTCGCCCGGCAGCGCCGGCCCCAGCTCAGGCACCTTCGGCGGCAGCTTCGAGTAGTCGGCAGGCAGTCCGTCCAGCCCTTCCGACTTCGAGACGCGATCGACGTTGTAAAGCTCGGTCTGCTCGCCCGCCCCGCGCCGATGCGGCTGCAACGACCAAATCGTGGCCCCGAGCACTGCGACCGACAGGCCGCCGACGAGAATGGCCAGCGTGCGCCGGTTCAAACGTGTGACCGGGCGCGGCTGAGCGCGCAGCGCCACCGCTTCGGGCGCGACCTTGCCCGCCTGTGGCGCGGCAAGGTCTGGAGTGTCGTCCTGGCTCATGGTCAGTTCCTCCGCGTGCCGTCCGTGCGCTCGATCCGCACCACGTCGCCCTTGTCCCCGCCAAGACGCAGCTCGGCCGCGCCGAACAGCCGATCCACGATGTAGTACGGCGCGCGGAAACGGTAGTTCACCAGTTGCCCGTCGCCCTGCGCACCGATGACGAACAGCGGCGGCAGCTCGCCTTGCGCGATGCCCGGCGGGAACTGGATATAGACCTTCTCGCCGTCATCGAAGGCGCGCAGCGGCTTCCACGGCGGATTGCTGCCGCTGACCGCGTAGCGGAAACGGATCTTCTCCAGCGATAGCCCGGCATCAACCGGCGCAGCGGCGCTGGCCGCCTGCGCCTGGCGCTGCAAGGCCAACATCTTGTCCTTGGGATATTCCCAGGACACCGAAGCCATCCAGGTCTTCTCGGTCGAGGTCAGTTCCAACAGGTAGGTGCGCCTGCTGGTGGTGATGACCAGATTGGTCTTCAGGCCCGAGCGGATCGGCTTGACCATCACATTGACGCGCAGCCCACCATCGTTGCTATTGCCGCTGCCGCTCGATGTGTCCCCAACGATCCAGCGCACCGTGTCGCCAGCGGCCACCGTCACCAGTTCCTCGCCCGGCTGGAGCGCGATCACGGTCACGCGGCCCACGGCCGCATAGACCTGATACAGCGCGCCATCCGTGAAAGGCCACACCTGAATCGCGTTGACGTAGCCCTCGCGTGTGGGCGCGATGCGGGCCTCGGCATTGGCGCGAGAGACGCGCACGGTTTCATCGGCGGGTTCTGCGGCGGGCTTGGCATCCGGCACAGGTTTCATCTGCGCCGGCATCGGCAGCACCTGCGGCACGGCCACCACCTCCACAGGCGCAGGCGGCTCCGGCAGTGGCTGGGCCTGCACCGGCTCATCGAGCGAAATGGACGGCGGCGGCTTGCCCTGCGTGGCGCAACCAGAGAACAGCACGGTCGAAGCCAGAAGCATCACCGGCAAGGCGGATTTACGGAAAAGATCATTCATGGTTTTGCTCCTTCGTTTCCTTCCAGTTCGCGGCTCCACGACAGGCCGTTGACGTAAATGCCCAAGGGGTTCTTGCGCAGGCGCTGCTCGGTGCGCGGGGTTTGCAGCACTGTGGAAATCACTGCGTTCCATCGTTCGGTGCGATCCAGCGCGCCATTGAAGAAGCGCGTCTCCGTCCAGCGCACGTTGAAAGACGTGTCGCTGGCGCGGGTCACGCTGGTGATCTGCACCGTCACCGACTCCTTGCCGATGCGCGCGAACGGATCGTTCACGCGGGCGTACTCGTTGAGCACGACCGCGCCTTTGTCGGTCGTGTAGTCGTAGGCATCGAGCCAGTTCTGCCGCACCACGATGGGGTCGATGGACAGCGAGCGGACCAGGCCGATGAAGCGGCCCAGGTGGTAGGCGATCTG